>NZ_CP027727.1:3156392-3472031 GCF_003851685.1 Pseudomonas sp. R5-89-07
GTCGCATGAGGATGTTTGCGAATTGACCGGCGCCAAGACAAAAGCTGGCCAAATCATGGTCCTGTCCCGCAATGGCATCCGCCACACTATAAAGCGCAACGGCTGGCCCTGCGTGATCTCTGCTTCACTGCTGGCCGGGAAAAAAGATCGGCAGCCCGAAAAGGCTGAATGGCAACCAAGGATGGGAATTCAGTAGATGGCAAGACGACCAACTAACCCTGGCAGCATCCCTCGGCTGAGAAAGCGCCTGCGGCCAGGGGGAAGGGTTTATTACTACTACGACGCTGGCGGTAAACCTAGGAAGGAAATCGCACTTGGTTCCGACTACGGAGCCGCAATCGTTGAATATGCTCGACTTGAAAAGAGCCGGGCAGCCAATGCAATCGTCGCACAGGTACTCACCTTCGAGTACGTCGCAAACAAGTATATGGACGAGGTGGTGCCTACGAAGTCGCTGAACACACAAAAAGACAACATCCGCGAGCTAAAACAACTGTTGATTTTCTTCAATGATCCGCCCGGCCCGCTTGAGGCGATCGAGCCGAAGCACGTCGTTCAATACCTGCGTTATCGGTCGAAGACTGCGAAGGTGCGTGCCAATAGAGAAAAGGCCCTGCTCAGCGCTATCTGGAATTTCGCGCGTCAGAGCGGCTATACGTCGCTAGCCAATCCGTGCGCCGGCATCAAAGGAAACAAGGAGACGGGCCGGGACACCTACGTCGAAGACGAAATGTTGGCAGCGGTGTATCTACACGCTGATCAGCCACTCAAGGACGCGTTAGACCTGTTCTATCTCACAGCTCAGCGCATAGGTGACACGCTGAAGATGGACGAACGTGACCTGCTTGATAACCAGTTGCTGATCAAGCAAGGGAAGACCAGCGCTAAACGCCGTATTGAGGTTGTAGGAGAGCTGAAGGTGGTTATTGACCGCATTTTCGAAAGGAAAAAGGGGCACAAAATTCGCTCAACCAGGCTCGTCGTCATGGACAACGGCCAGGCGATGACAACGAGCATGCTCAGAGGGAGATTTGACGCGGCCAGGATGAAGGCCGGGATTGAAAAGTCTGCTTTTCAGATGCGCGACCTTCGCGCAAAAGCAGCAACAGACAAGGAGGAATCGACTGGCAGTATTCGCGATGCGAGAGATCAATTGGGGCACACCACTGTCGGCATGACAGAGCAGTATATCCGGCGCCGAAAAGGCCTAAAGGTGCTTCCAACGAAGTGAAAATCCTTTCCGCAATAAAATATGAGCCCTTGAAAACAAAGGGCTACAAGCGACGCATCCACGTACAATTGCGGACCATAAATATAGCTAACCTACTGTTTTTTAAGTCTTTGTACGTGGACTTAAAATCCCCCGCTCGTAAGGGCGTCCCGGTTCGATTCCGGGTTCGGGCACCATCTCTAGTTCCACTGACGGCCAGTAAAGTCCGTGAAACCCTTTAGAACCCGCCGTTTGGCGGGTTTTTTCGTTTATGGCGTTCCGTCGGTTTCTGCCGAATTCCAAGCTTTTTAGGGAAATCCTAGAAAAGACTTCCTGATTTGGCAAAATCTGCGGACACCAATCGCCGAGCTTTTCAATGAAGCAAATGACCTTCGCCGATGCCGAGTACGCCGGTAAGCGCAAGTAGACCCGATTCGGATAAGCTGCGTGTTTCTGTTCACCAAAACAGCATCCTCAATGCTAACGTGACCACAACTATATTGAAAACTGACTCCATCCACTGGTCGCCCTTCTTTAACGCAAACTTTGCGCCGGCATTTGCACCCAATAGCGTGCCAACAATTAGGCAACATCCGTACTGCCAGTTAATGATGCCGCTGACGCCGAAAATTATTAGTGTACCCACAGAGAGCACTAGCCCGCCGACTTTGCGGGTACCCACCGATTCGCTGATGGTTTTTCTAAAAAAGATAATGAATAAATACGTCGAAAGCTTAGCTTGTCCACCGAATAACCCGCCGATCATGCCTACTGGGATAAAGAGGATATAACCAAATAGACGTCTGATCGCTGAGGGAGGTGTTTCGCTGCCACGAGGTTTTTTTATAAGGGACAACGCGACGAGCAGCAATGTCAGCCCGCCAATTACTTTGTGCAACAGCGCAGGATCTATTTGGAGAAGAAGGCTCGCTCCTCCCAGAGCCCCAACCAACCCCAGTACCGCAGCCGGAAAGGCCAGTGCATAATCGACCTTTCCCTGATTATGGAAGTGCCGCAGTCCTGCAACCATAGTGCCTACCGAGGCCAAGCGCGCTGTGGCGATGGACGACTGAGGCGGAATCCCCAGCCAGATCATTACCGGAACGGTTAAAAACACGCTCCCACCGGTGTTGGTCCCGACGAAACCCGTTAATATTCCGAGGAAAACCAGACCGACGCCTGTCAACCACTCATGACTCGTCATGTTGAAGTGCTCGCATAAGATTCAAGTCGCGGTTTATTCGCTAAAGTAAGCAGGGTCTATCCAGTGATAGCAATTTTTGTTTCGGGAATTGGCGGTCACATGAAGCTTTGCAGTATGTACGAAGCTGTACTCGCCGATGATCGGACGCCGTCGGTCAAAGGCGTCGTTTAGCTCTTTCGAAACGACATTACTGAGCTTAAGAATTTTCGAGGCTTTACCGCTGCAAGATATTGAGTTGTAGTGCAAATTAGCAATCAGAAGGCATGTTTCGGTGATGCCGCATCGTTCACCTATGCCATTGACCGTGCAGGAAATAAAAGTAGCACCTGCCTCGATGGCGGCCAAGGTATTAGCCATCGCCAAACCTCTGTCGTCATGAAAGTGAACTTCGAGGTCAATGCCAGGTAATGATTGTTTAATTAGTTTAATAGTTGTCTGAACCTTGAAAGGCTCGCAAACCCCTAGTGAATCCGCATAGCAAATTCGGTCCGCCCCGGCAGCTTTAGCAATTTTAAATGTCTCAACTAAATCATCAAGCAGCGTTCTGGATGCGTCTTCAACGGTATAGCGAACTTTCAGACCCAGTGATTTTGCATACAGCACACTCTGCTTGATTAGATCTTGTATCTGTGCTTTTGTTTTTCTAATACGATATTTCTGCGTCGTTTCATTGATGCCGGCAAATATGCCTATCCAGTTTGCCCCTGTCGCAGCAACAGCACCAATATCATCTCGATGAGCGCGGGAATGCACAAGAACATTTTTGACGATTTTTGACCGCACAAGGGCCGTGACTCTGTCAAATTCTTGTTTCGACGCGTATGGGTGGCCTGCTTCGATAAAGTCGATACCCGCGCTTGCAAGCGCGTAGGCTATTGTCAAAGTAGATCGGGTTGTGAGTTTAACCCCAGGAGCTTGATTTCCTTCGCGTAGCGTAGAATCGACGAGCGTTATAAAAGTCATAAAATACAATCCATTGCCTTAGAGGGTTATACGGCTTTTGAGTGCTCAATTAGCTTATAGCGTGAGGTATAAGAAAGTAGTTTTTCTTCATTTACCTCTACACCCAACCCTGGCTTATCGATAGAAAGTTTAACTTTCCCATCGCGAAACGAATAACAACTCTCATCAATTATATCGTCTGCAAATCTTTCAGTAGGGCATCCATACCCCGTGGTTGCTACATCTTTTAGGGTGGACACAAAATGATGAAGGGCTGCAGTGCCAATACCAAATGGGTGCATGCTCCCGGTACTGACTTGCAAATCTGCGATTTCGGCCGCAGCACATAAGCGACGAGAGGCTAATATGCCACCCGACTTGAATGGCTTCAGGCAGATTACGTGCGCGGCGTTGAGATGAATTATCTCCTTTAAATCTCTGGCGTTGAAAACACTTTCATCGGCAATGATAGGAGTGCTGACATTTCGCTTAACCTCGGCCAAGCCGGCGATATCATGGCCTGGTGTAGGTTGCTCGACAGCAAAAACGCCGTGCTGTTCTATACGTTTTATAAACTGAATTGCGGTGGAAACGTCATAGGCACAGTTGGGATCCACTTCCAATTCAAAATTATCACCTAACGCCTGCCTGACGGATTTAAAACAGGCGTAATCATCTTTCAACACTCCGGACCCTTTGAGTGTCAATCGCTCATAGCCGAGCCCCTGTAACTCAAGCGCACGCTCAGTGACAACTTTGGCGCAAGCAAACGGTAAGCTACGACTTACCTTGTAGCTAAGTTCATACGCTCCTCCTAATAAATTACAAACTGGAACATTATATATTTTTCCTGCAAGATCGAGAAGCGCATGATCTATCGCGCACTTGGCAAACAGATGGCCCTTAATTAACAGGTCCAGATCACTCATTATCACTTCAAACAAACATGGGTTTTTGCCAATTATTGCAGGACACAAATAGGCTTCCAATACTGCCAACATCGTTTCAGGAGTATCGCCTTGGGCAGGATACGCTCTCGATATAATACCCGACTCCCCCCATCCAATTAGCCCTGTGTCTGTGGTAAGCTTTAATACTACATGCCGGCCTTTTACGGTTATATTGGTTGCGGTTTGATAAGGATTTTTATATGGCACTTCTGTCAAGAACACTTCAGCTTTAGCAATGAGCATAGAGTAACTTCCTGTTGGCGATCATTGATGCTGGAACTTAAGTGAAATGTACAGGGTTGATCGTAGCAATATCAAGCATCGTGACTCCGGCATCGCCGGCAACCATCATGAATAAAGTTTCATGTTTTCGCATATTGATTTTTTTCAAATCACTGATTGGTTTTTTTCTTCGTTGAATTCAAAGCAATTTTATTTATGACACTTTTTCACACGAGGCGGTTTGCTATTCATCCTTCCCGCTCTTTATAATCACTACCGTCTCAGCACTCGCTAAATTATAGATATTTAATCTAAAAACCTGAGATAGGTTAGCGCTGATTAAAGACTGGCCCCCACTGCATCCTAATTTGACTGGGTCAATATTCGCCAACAGCAAAATTTTGGGCGGAGTTCGATGGTCGCTATCGAGGCAACCGCGGAAGGTTTAACCGCCAATCCCTCTCATAGTGGATGGGGGTACAATGAATGCCACCCAGCGCCACCTTGGTTTTTTGTCAGAAATTGCCAGTCGCATCGCTCGTATATTGGCTGCGATTGGGGAAAAAATGGGGGCATAATACAATTTTTACTTAAAACTACCGGCCTATAGCTAAGTGAAAATGTTCTTGGGGGGATGGCTCGTGCGAGATTTATGTAGACCGATAGATTGATTGATAGTGCTTACCCAGCATGCGCCGAACCTTACGCACCGCACGTCGTTAAAATAGGATATTTTTAGGGATAACATTCTTAATATTATTGAAAATAAAATATAGATTTCAATGCGTTATCATTCCGTTCGATTCCGGGTTCGGCACCACAGATATCAAGGGCTTGCCAGGGAAACCTGGGCAGGCCCTTATCTTTTGTGCTCCGCAATGATGGGGCCTGCTCCGCAACTGCATCAACAGAAGCCGCACTTGGTGCGGCTTCTGTTGTTGGCCAATCAGCGGCGCGGCGTCTGCAAAGCGTGGTAGCCATAATCGGCGCGGGCTTGGCGTAAAGGGACGCCCGCATCGATAGCCGCACGGATATGCTCTTCGGCCTGATGAATTTCTTCGGCCACCGCCAGCACTTCGCTCAGTGAACCGGCTGGAATTACCACCAGACCATCACCATCGCCGCGCAACCAATCATCAGGTTGTACCCGCACGCCACCCAGCGTCACGGGCGCCTGGATCGCTTCGACACGCACCCTATCCTTGCCGGTGCGCATCCAGTTACCTCGGGAGAAGATCGGATAGTTGAGCTCCAACGCACGATCAACGTCGCGGCAGATGCCATCAATCACGGTACCGGCCAAGCATTTGCGGGCGGCGGTAGAAGTCAGCAAATCACCCCAAACGGTGGTGTCCTGCCGCGACTGGTTGTCGATCACCACCACCTGGCCGGCTTCAAGGTCATCGATGTAATCACCGACCGAGCCGCCGTCCCGGCCAATAGGGCCGTAGCGCAGGGTCCAGGCTTTACCCGTGAGCTGGAACGTGCGGTCCAGTGGCATGATGTCGGTGCACTGGCAAACGATGTTCAGGCGGTCCATCGCATCGCTGAGGTCGGTACAACTCAGGGCGTTAAGGCGGGTAAGAATAGAGGTTTGCATGATGTGGCCTTCCTTGTGTCCTATAGGTTAACCCGCGATTGCGGCGGCACTGAATGCGTGGATCTTGTCGATGATCTGGCGTGACGCCGTCCTGATTGCCGTGGTGGTATTGCCGGCAATGTGCGGCGTCAGTTGCGCGTTGGGTATAGGGGCCAACGGCGAGTCGAAGCGGTCTTTTTCCAGGGCAAAGGTATCGATGGCGACCGCCTTGATATGCCTGGGAAACCGGCTCATGAAGGCTGCCAGCTGGTGCTCGTCGACGATCCCGCCGCGAGCAGTATTGATGAGGATTGAACCTTGGCGCATCTGCCGGAACTCGTCCGTGCCGAACAAGCCTCGGGTCGACGTGGTGAGCGGTACGTGGATCGAAACGATGTCAGCCTCGGCCAGTAGCTGCTCAAGGCTTGCCCGTCGTTCAAGCTCAAGACTGCGCGCCACTGCTTCGGTAAAACGTTCGGACCCGGTGGCGATCACCTTGATGCCCAACGCCGAAGCCTTGCGCGCTACCTGACGGGCAATACTGCCGGTGCCCACCAGCCCAAGCGTCAGTTCGGCGTATTCGGGGGTGGGTGCCAGCGTGCCTTTTGCCCAATGCCCCCTGTGCGTTTCGGCGTTGTAGTAGTCCAGGTCGCGGGATAGAAACAACGCCTGGGCCACGACGTATTCGGCAACGGCAGCCGCGTTGGAGCCCGGCGTGTTGAGTACCGCCACGCCACGCTGCTCGCACTCGAGCCGATCAATATGATTGACTCCCGTGCCGGCCTGGGCGATGGCACGCAGTGGCGTGGTCAACGCGGGAGAGGTGGCGGCGCGGATCAGGCTGGCGCCAAGGGGGATGTTCAGGCGCGTCTTGAACACGCTGTACCCCCCGGCCCGAGTCACGGCGGCGATAAAGGCAGGCTCGTCATGGCAGTTGATTTCGGCATATCGAATGCGCGTGGTGTAGTGCTGCCGGATGCGGTCCTTGTCCGCGAAATAATGCAGGTTGAGGGTGACGTCCAGGCCCAGTTCAAGAAAGCGATCGACTTCCTCAAACAGCAACGGCGGGCCGGGGGCATCCAGTATCAGGATGGGAAATGCCATACAGTTGGTCCTCTTGGAGGGTAGCGCTTGCCGATACCCAGGTTTCCCTGGGTATCGCGGTTAATCACCAGGTGAAATGGTGGGCGCTTGTGGGATCGACCAGACCCACATCGGTGCTCACGGCCGCAAGGAACCCGCTGTAGAAATCATTCAGCGACGAAGACTGGATGAACTCGGGATTGCTTTTGGCGTAGATCAGAAACAACCGATAGATTCTCAGGTTCTTTTCCTTGCGGTAGACCTCTGCCTTGAGGCTGGGCCACAGGTTGAGCAAGCTGCCTTCCTTGATTCTCCATGGGTCCGCCGGTTCGGTGCCGGTACTGGCTTTGTACACAAAGCGTTTACCTTCAATCACTTCCAGGTGCAGGCTGGCCAGCAGTTGCTCGGCCGTACCGACAGTTTCGGTCTGCAAGGCTTCAGCCAGCGACAGGATGTGAGCCTTTTCCGGGATGCTACCGGTCAAGGTCAGCCAGGCGCATTTGAGATCTGTCCGCGCAATGGCGTAGGCCATGCCTTTGACGTAGGTGTGAAAGCTCTCGTCCTCGTTGAAGGCCTTCGACAGGTGCGCTGCCGGCTCTTGCGCGAACTGCCCGACGCCGATCAGTTCGCTGTGCAACCCACCGGCCAGCAAGGCGCGGGTCCAGGGAATCGCCCGAATCGCATCGGGTCGCGATTCGAAAACCTTGATGTTGAAGATACGAGAAGGCGGTCGGGTCCCCTTGGCGGTGGCCCTGACTACATCGAATCGCGCCAGATCCCGCAGTAGCGACGGCAGCGCCGGGTGCTCGAAGAACGTCGCCTGGTAGCGTCGCACCACCTGCGCCCAGCGTTGAATCCTGCCAGCAATGACATCTTCGCCAGGCTGCGGCTGGGGCTCGGCGTGCATACGGTACAACTGGCTGAGGAAGCTGACGGACTGGTTGCGGGTCAACAGATGAGCACGCATCTCTGCGCAACCGGCCAGCATGAACCGGGTTTCCGGGCCCTCCAATGCGCCGAACTCCTGCAAGGTTTCGGCGATCACGCCGTTACACCGTGCGTGTTCTGCGCCCATGATGACGTGGACGACCACCTCGATACCGTAGCGGGCCGCGATCAGCTTATGCTGGTTGGCAATCGCCATGTTTAGTTTGTGCATGGCCTTGCCGCCTTGCTTGCCAGTGTCGCTGGGGCCAAATGTGATGTACTGACGGTTGCCCCGCGTTGCCAGATGCGCCCGGTACAACGGGTTTTCGTACAGCTCATGCACCGTGGCAAGCGTGCGCTCGGCACCTGCCAAGTCTTCGGGTTGCAGGGCGATGTCGATACCGTCTCGTACCTGGGCCGCCCTCATCAAAAACAGCACCTCCAGCGCACTGAGAGCCGAGGTGTACTCGGCGATCCCGTGGATTTTCATCCGATCGCGATAATGGTCGATCATTTCAAACCGCTCGAGCGCGTTGCGCGCATCGTGCATGCGGATATAGCTCGGGTCCTGCTCCATCAGCGCGATGTAATCCTGGCCGGCGTATTGCTTGGCTTTCTTGGTGTAAATCGAGGTAGTGCGTTGCAGATACCCTTGCCACAGCACAGCGGGGGTCTGGGCTTCCCCGTCCTCCAGCGCGACCTCAAGCGCGGCCTGCCGCGCACGCTCATCCAGTTGGTGATAGTGCTGGCCCTGGCCCAACCCGATGGTTTCCAGCCATTGGCTGGAAAGAATCTCATCGACCACGCTGCTGAACATCTCGGCGTTTTCACGAAACTCGATTTCCAGGTAGTGAAAGCCAAACGCATGCACCCGCAGCAGCAGACGGTCGATGGCGGCCGGTTGGGTAAAACGGATACTGCCCAGGGCGTCAATCAGTTCGGCGGGATGCTCGAAGTGCCCGGGCTGATCCTTGCCCAGGCGTGCACGAATCTCTTCCAGGCGATGCCGTGCGCCGCCGTCTTTGATCAGGCTGTCGATATCTGCGATGTAGCGATTGCGCAGCGCAGTTTCCAGCGCCACGACCAGGGTTTCAGTGTGCTGATTGGTGTCATAGGGGCGACCATCCTTGTCGCCGTATAACCAGGTGAACAACGTCAGCCATTTGTCCTGTGGCGCCAGGCCCAAGGCATGATGCGCGTCGGGCAACGCGTCATACATACTGTCGGCGTAAAAAATCTGCGACTCGATATCGGTGCCATTACTGCCCGACCATACGGCGTCGTATAGCTCAAGCAGGATCTGCGCAGTGACTTGAGGCTTTTTGAGGCCGCGGTCTTCGACGTGCTGTGCCAATTTCTGCAAGACCAGCACGACGGAATGCTTGAGCTGATCGGTCTCTTTGCACAGCAGCCCCAGGCTGATATTTACCCCCGACGGCGCAGCAATCAACTGAGGGTCAAGCGTAATCAACTGACGGGGCAGGCTGGCCTGCGAGGCAATCTGGGTCGCTACACTCCTGACCGACAATTCGAACAGCAGCTGTTTGATCAGCAACAATTTCCAGAACGCCTCGACGTCTTTACTGGAGCGGGATTCGAAGAACGCCTTGCCCAAGGCAGCCGCCAATTTCGAATCAGCCTTGTCCAGATACGACAGCGTATCGATTTCAGCCAAGATCCTCAGACAGGCGCGAGTGTGCGGGGTTTGGGAGGCATCGTCATCCGTGTTTGCCTTTAGCGCCTGCTCCAATGCTCGCCATAGAACGTCATGCAGTAACGCGGGGTTGGTATGGCCGATTGAGGGGCGAGTCGATGCATTTTCCAGTATGGAGTTGATCACATGATTCATGGGTTCAAGCCTCGATAATTGTGCAAATCCCTTGTTTGCAATGCGTCGAACAGACACACGCAAAATCATCAATGTCCCAGGCTTAACCCACTGCGTCGCAACGAACGGTATTCACCTGTTCGCCGACAGAAAGCCCCCTTGTCGGTACCGAATAACGGCAAAAAATTGAAACAATTTGTTACATCCATTAGCAATAAAGCATGTCCGCTATTTCTCGACAAAAGACCGTTTTGGAATATTCAGCTGAAAAGAAATGATAGGAAGCTAATAAAAATCACAACGCTGAGTTGCTATTCCTCACCTTTGTTTTCTCTAACGTGCTGATTATTCAAAGTTAAATTTGATGGATCAAAGTCCGATTGCGCCAGGGAGAATATCGAGTGGGAATCGCCTGCGAACGCAACCTAAATAATTCTTCATAAGCACAATTTCAGGAGGAGCAAAGCAGGCTCATTGCTACCCAATTTATTGCCCAGTATGACGATCAGAACCCTGGCCCGTTCGAACCGACATGGCGTTCGCAACTAAAACCGTTGATACACGCACAAAAAAGGCGCTCCGCAGAGCGCCTTCTTACCGCCGATTACCTCACTGCAAACTCACCTGACGCAGCTCAGGCTTGGCCTCGCCACCAATCGTGATGCGTTTGGGTTTGGCCTCTTCAGGCACCTCACGCAGCAGGTCGATGCTCAGCAACCCGTTGGTCAGCGATGCGCCGCGTACTTCGATGTGGTCCGCCAGGCGGAACGACAGCCGGAAAGCACGCTGGGCAATGCCCTGGTGCAGGTAAGCGACCTTCTCGTCGGTTTCGCGTTTTCCGCCGGAAACCGTCAGAACGCCCCTTTCGACCTGGATATCCAGATCCTCCTCGGTCAGGCCAGCCACGGCGATGACAATGCGGTACGCGTCGTCACCGTGCTTTTCCACGTTGTGAGGTGGATAGGAGTTCGGAGCCTCGCTGCGCAGCGCCGACTCGAACAGGTCATTGAAGCGGTCAAAGCCCACCGATTGACGGAACAGTGGGGCCAACGAAAGGGTAGTAGCCATTTTAAAATCTCCTGAGTTTCTCCAAGTGATTTAGTCCGCGACCCGCTTTCGGCATCGCGTGATCAAAAATTTATGGACGCGCGGAAAGATTTCAAGAGACCCGCAAAAAAATTTATCGTCGTGAAAACGCCGGTACGAGAACCGAAACACCCCGTGTGTGCTCTAATCCAGTGCCAGGCGTGCGTTAACCCCCTTAAACGCCTGTGCGCAGCCCCCTAGAGGTACACAAAATGAAAATGACACTCCCGGCCCTGGCATTGGGCGTCCTGATTTCCCAGTCGGCGCTGGCTGCCGGCGATGGCACCTCCGCGCTGGGTGGCGGGCTGGGTGGCGCACTGGGCAATGTGGTCGGCCAGCAGCTTGGTGGCTCGACCGGTGCGGCCATCGGCGCCGGCGTAGGTGGTGCAGCCGGTGGTGCGGTGGGCGCGCAGAAAGGCAATCGAACCGAAGCGGCGCTGGGCGGCGGGGTTGGCGCTGCGGGTGGTTCAGTGATCGGTAATCACCTGGGTGGCAGCACCGGTTCGACCATCGGCGCAGGCCTGGGTGGCGCAGCTGGCGGCGCGCTGGGCAACAATCTGGCGGATGACGAAAGCGGCCACCGTTCCGACGGCAAGCACAAAGGCAACAAGCATAAACACAAGAACAAGCACCACTGATTACCTGCCCCTTAGTTGACTGCAACGCGCCGGGATGAACGACGTAGAGCGCCGTTCATCCCGGCCTGCCAGCCTTACATCGGTGTACTGCTCACCACCCGCAACGCCAGCCCCTCGTAGGCATCCAGCGTAATCGTAAACGTCCCCTCCTCTGTCAGATCCCCTTCCACACGCTCATTGATGATATCCACCACCGGCCCCGGTGCAATGTTGGGCAGGTGCAGGGATTCGGTGATCGGCGTGGCGCCGAAATTCAGCGCGGTAATCTGCGTTCCCTTGCCGGCCGGCAACTCATGCACCATGACCAGCAGCCCTGGATGCTCGACGTCCGGGATCAGAATCTGACGACTGGCGGCGATGTCGTAGGCGCGGCGCACGCCGAGGATCTTTTGCAGTTGCGAGGCGAATGAGTCCGGGTCCTGCAATTGGCTGTTCAAGCTGCCATACAGGCTTCTGGAACGCGGCATCTGCCCGGCCGACAGTTCGGCGTCGGGGTTGAGGTCGACCAGGTCGTAGGCGCCACGATGAATCCAGCGCGTGTCGCCATCGCCCATCAAATGCGCTACTTCGTCGGCCGCCAACGGCAGCGCGCCCACCAGGTCCCAACCGGACAGTGCAAACACCCCAGGCTGCATGGCGTTGTACATCACCAGCAGCAAGTGGATCTGGCGGATCTGCTGGATGTCGGCCGCAGTGATCGCCTCCAGGTCGCGAATGCCCAGGGCTGCGGTGATGATGCTGGCGGTAGTGCAGGACACGCCGTTGGTGACGAATTTCAGGTTGTACGGCGCGTGTTCGCCAGTCAGGCGTTCGTACATCTGCTCGCGGATGTGCTCGCGCAGGATGTTGCCGGGGAAGGTCTGGCCCTGGAACATAAAGCTGTCATGGGCGTGCAGCGTCCAGAAATGCACCAACTCCAGGGTCAGTTCGTCGTGGTTTTGCAGGGCGTGGATCAGCGAGCCAGGGTCGATGCCCAGGCTGTGCATCTGGCGCAACATCAGGCGCAGGAATTCGGCGTCGCCCATCAATAACGCGTGCTGGTAGGCCGGCCGGGTGATGAAGTCGTAGGACAGGTCGGCGCCGCCGTGGGACATGGAGGCAATGTCGTCGACGGTGAGGTTGAGCTCCTGGAAACTGAAACCGCCCGCCTTGCGAATCGCCCCGCCCAGCAACTGGTTGCCGGTGATCGACAGCGGATGGCTTTCCGACCAGGCGCTGCCGTCGAGCTTGCGCTCCACCCCGAGGAAGCCGTTGGCGTCCAGGCGCAGGATCTTCGCGCCCATCACATCAATGGCATGCAGCGCGTCACCGATGATCATCTGCTGGGCGGCAAACGACGGATCGAGCCAGTTCAGCGACGGCTGGCCTTCCTTGAAGTAATGCAGGTACACCCAGCGTCGTGGTTTGCCATCGACACCCACGACGACAGGCGTGGCGCTCCAGTCGGTTTCCTTCACGCCAGGTTCGAAGAAAATCACCCGCTGCAACTGGCCGACGATGTAATGCTTGTCGCGCAGCGCATCCACCTGCTGCGGGGTGAGATTCTGCGCGTCACGCCCCTCGGCGACCTCCGGCAATAGCGGCCAGTCTTCTTCGCGGATTTCCACCATGTGGTACAGGCCCGGGTAGTCTTCATAGGCCATTTCGGCCAGACGAAAGTCCGCGCCCTTGCCGGTGTGCGAGGGAATTACGTCGTCGATGATTACCGCATTGTGCGCGGCGGCCATGCGCGTCAGCGCCTGCAGCTGCGCCTCGGTGCCCAGTTGCGGGTCGATGTCGAAGCTGATGCGGTCGAAGTTGCCGTCGATGGTCGGCGTATAGTCAGTGCCGGACAGACCGCCGGACTTCTTCAACGGCCCGTTGTGAATGCCCTGGATGCCGATCTTCGACAACGCATGCCACAACGCCTCGTCCCCCAGCGCTTCCAGCACGGTGCCGTCTTCGCGGGTGACGATCGAGGCCGGGTAGGCGGTGAACCATACCGAAGACAAGGCAGACGCATCACGCGGCCGGGTTTGCGCGAAGGGCTGCTGCCACATCCGCCCCTGCCCCGAATAGAGCTTGGCCCGCTGGCGCGCCGCGTGCAGCATGGAGCGCTGCACCAGCCAATTCACATGATCGTTGTCCGCCGCCGTCATAAGCCTGATACCTGTGGTCGTGAGAGGTTACTCGTAAGCATAGGAGCGGCGAGCGAAGCGATTCGTTGCATTGGGATGCAGATTCCACTGTGGGAGGGGGCTTGCTCCCGATGGGAGTGGGTCAGTGATACATAGACTGACTGACACGCCGCTATCGGGGGCAAGCCCCCTCCCACATTGGATAGCAGCTATATCAAGCCTTGCGTTGCCTGACGGTACTGCCTGGGCGTGAACCCCGTCGACGCCTTGAACTGGCGGGTAAACGCGCTATGGTCGGTGTACCCGCACTGCAACGCCACCTCGGTAATCGGCAGTTCGGTGTGCAGCAATCGATGGGCATGCTCCAGCCGCACCTTCTGAATCATTTGCCGGGGCGTGAGGTGGAACACGCGTTTGCAGTAGCGCTCCAGCTGCGCCACGGAGATGCCGGCGATGCGCGTCAGCTCACCGAGGGTGACGCGCCGGTTGAAGTGCGTGCGGATGTGCTCGTCCACCGCCGCCAGGCGTTGGTAGGCGGGGTGGGCTTCGCTGGCCGATTGCAGGTCGACCGAAATGCCGGCCAGGCCGATGATGGTGCCACTGTCGTTATACAGCGGCCATTTGTGGGTGAGGCACCAGCCCGGTTCGCGGCTGCCGTAAAGGTGCAGTTCAAGCTGGTCTTCCAGCACCAGCCCCTCCTGCAGCACCCGTCGGTCCTGCTCGGTATAGCCCGGCCCCAGTTGCGCGGGGAACACTTCGGCGCTGGTCTTGCCCAGCAGCGGTTGCAGTTGCCGCAGGCCGCAGCGCTGCACCAGGGTGCGGTTGGCGAGCACGTAGCGGGCGTCGATGTCCTTGATGAAAATCGCAGCGTTGGGGATCACGTCCAACAATGGCAACAGCTGCGCCGCGCCGGTCAGCAACTGCTCGATGCTGTGGGGACGACCGCCCTGGAAGAGACTCGCAAACACCTGCTGCACCATGACCTTCTTCGCTCGTTTCAGACCCTGACGCCGAGCAGATTGCCCCATGCCCGCGACGCTGTCGAGCGCTGGCGATTGTGCTGAATTCGTCACTCATGCCACCGCAAAACATCAATCGCCGCCCGCCCATCGGGTTCACGATAGCGCCACTGCATGCCTATCCAATAACTCACAAGAAGGCGCCGCTATGTCAGGCCAAGGCAAGTTCAAGAAACAGCTGTCACTGATGGACCTCACCTTTATCGGGCTGGGGGCCATCTTCGGTTCGGGTTGGTTGTTCGCCGCCAGCCATGTCTCTGCAATCGCCGGTCCCGCCGGGATTATTTCCTGGCTGATCGGCGGGTTCGCGGTGCTGTTGCTGGGCATTGTCTACTGCGAACTCGGCGCCGCCCTGCCCCGCGCCGGTGGCGTGGTGCGTTACCCGGTGTATTCCCACGGCCCGCTGCTGGGCTACCTGATGGGCTTTATCACGCTGATCGCGTTTTCAAGCCTGGTGGCGATTGAAGTGGTCGCCTCGCGCCAATACGCCGCGGCGTGGTTTCCGGAGCTGACCAAGGTAGGCTCCAGCGACCCGACCACCCTGGGCTGGCTGGTGCAGTTCGCCTTATTGTGCCTGTTCTTCATCCTCAACTACCGCAGCGTGAAGACCTTCGCCATCGCCAACAACCTGGTGAGCGTGTTCAAGTTCATCGTGCCGTTGCTGGTGATCGGCGTGCTGTTCACCTTCTTCAAACCGGCGAATTTCCAGCTGCAGGGCTTTGCGCCGTTCGGGCTGTCGGGCATCGAGATGGCGGTGTCGGCCGGCGGGGTGATCTTCGCCTACCTGGGCCTGACGCCGATCATTTCGGTGGCCAGTGAAGTGAAGAACCCGCAACGCACGATACCGATTGCTTTGATCCTCTCGGTGCTGCTGTCGACGGCCATCTACGTGCTGTTGCAAACCGCATTCCTGGGCGGCGTGCCTACGGAGATGCTCGCCAATGGTTGGGCCGGGATCAGCAAGGAACTGGCGCTGCCCTATCGCGATATCGCCCTGGCACTCGGCGTGGGCTGGCTGGCCTACCTGGTGGTGGCCGATGCGGTGATCTCCCCCAGCGGCTGCGGCAATATCTACATGAATGCCACCCCGCGCGTGGTGTATGGCTGGGCGCAGACTGGCACCTTCTTCAAGATTTTCACCCACATCGACGAGAAGTCCGGCATCCCGCGCCCGGCGTTGTGGCTGACCTTTGGCCTGTCGGTGTTCTGGACCCTGCCCTTCCCGTCCTGGGAAGCGCTGATCAACGTGGTTTCCGCCGCGCTGATCCTGAGTTACGCCGTGGCCCCGGTCACCGTCGCCGCGCTGCGCCGCAATGCACCGCAGCTGGCGCGCCCGTTCCGGGTCAAGGGCATGGCGGTACTCGGCCCGCTGTCGTTCATCATCGCCGCATTGATTGTGTACTGGTCCGGCTGGAGCACGGTGTCCTGGTTGCTCGGCCTGCAAATCCTGATGTTCGTGGTGTACCTGTTGTGCGCACGCTGGGTGCCCACCGCCCACCTGAATCTCAAGCAACAAGTGCGTTCGTCGGCCTGGCTGATCGGCTTTTATGCGGTGACTATCCTGCTCTCCAAGCTCGGCAGTTTCGGCGGCATCGGCCTCATCAGCCACCCGTTCGACACTATCGTCGTGGCGGTCTGCGCCCTGGGCATTTACTACTGGGGCGCCGCCACCGGCGTACCGGCCCACCTGGTGCGCCTGGAAAGCGAAGACGATGAAAGCGAAGCCGTCAGCGATGACCACTACAGCACCCCGCTCTCTGCGGCCACTCACTGAAGGAGCCTTGCATGAAACGCCTGCACGTAATCGACTCCCACACCGGCGGCGAACCCACGCGCCTGATCATGAACGGCTTCCCCACGCTGGCGGGCGCGACGATCGCCGATCAGCTCGAGGACCTGCGCAACCACCACGATCAATGGCGGCGCGCCTGCCTGCTGGAACCGCGTGGCAACGATGTACTGGTGGGTGCGCTGTACTGCGCGCCGGTCAGCCCCGGCGCGACCTGCGGTGTGATTTTCTTCAACAACGCCGGCTACCTCGGCATGTGCGGCCACGGCACCATCGGCCTGGTCGCCTCGTTGCATTACCTGGGGCTTATCGAGCCCGGCGTGCACACCCTCGACACACCGGTAGGCCCGGTGGCGGCCACCCTGCACGACGACGGCGCGGTGACCCTGCGCAATGTCCCGGCCTATCGCTATCGCCGGCAAGTCAGCGTGGACGTGCCCGGCCATGGCCGGGTGGCGGGTGATATCGCCTGGGGCGGCAACTGGTTCTTCCTGGTGTCCGAGCACGGCCAGGCGTTGCAGATGAGCAATGTGGACGCCCTCACCGATTACACCTGGGCCATGCTCAAGGCCCTTGAGGCCCAGGGTATCCATGGCGCAGACGGCGCGCTGATCGACCACATCGAACTGTTCGCCGATGACGCCGATGCCGACAGCCGCAACTTCGTGATGTGCCCCGGCAAGGCCTATGACCGCTCGCCCTGCGGCACCGGCACCAGTGCCAAGCTTGCCTGCCTGGCCGCCGACGGCACACTCAGCCCCGGTGAGCCGTGGGTACAGGCCAGCATCACCGGCAGCCAATTCCAGGCCCGCTATGAATGGGACGGCGAACGCGTGCGCCCCTTCATCACCGGCCGCGCCCACATGACCGCCGACAGCACCTTGCTGATCGACGAGCAGGACCCTTTTGCCTGGGGCATCTGAGCCCCTTCTCATACTCAAGTACCAAGGAGTCAGCACCATGAGCGACAACATTTTCACCGGCTGCATGCCCGCCCTGATGACGCCGTGCACCCCGGCGCGCAAACCGGACTTCGATGGCCTGGTGGCCAAGGGTCGCGAGCTGATCGATATCGGCATGAGCGCGGTGGTCTACTGCGGCTCCATGGGCGACTGGCCGCTGCTCACCGAAGCAGAACGCCAGGAAGGCGTGGCGCGCCTGGTGGCTGCGGGTGTGCCAACCATCGTCGGCACCGGGGCGGTCAACAGCCGTGAGGCCGTGGCCCACGCCGCGCATGCCGCCAAGGTCGGCGCGCAAGGCTTGATGGTGATTCCGCGCGTGCTGTCCCGCGGCGCCTCCGCCACCGCACAGAAGGCCCACTTCGCGGCGATCCTCAACGCGGCGCCCAACCTGCCGGCGGTGATCTACAACAGCCCGTACTACGGTTTCGCCACCCGCGCCGATCTGTTCTTCGAACTGCGCCGCGAGCACCCGAACCTGATCGGCTTCAAGGAATTCGGCGGCGGCGCCGACCTGCGCTATGCGGCAGAAAACATCACCTCCCAGGACGATGACGTGACCCTGATGGTCGGTGTCGACACCCAAGTGGTGCACGGCTTCGTCAATTGCAACGCCACCGGCGCCATCACCGGCATCGGCAATGCGCTGCCACGGGAAGTGCTGCAACTGGTGGCCTTGAGCAAAAAAGCCGCCAGTGGCGACGCCAAGGCCCGTCGCCAGGCGCGCGAGCTGGAAGCGGCGCTGGCGGTGCTGTCGTCCTTCGATGAAGGCTGCGACCTGGTGCTGTATTACAAGCACCTGATGGTACTCAATGGCGACCAGGGCTATGCGCTGCATTTTAACGAAACCGACGTACTCAGCGACGCTCAGCGCCGCTATGCCGAGCAGCAGTACGCGCTGTTCCGCCAGTGGTACGCCAATTGGTCGGCCGAGCAGAACGTCGACTGATCGCTGTGGCAAGGGCGCTTGCTCCCGCTGGTTGTGTAGCGGCCGCAGGCTTTATCGGGGGCGCTGCGCACCCCAGCGCAAGCAAGCTTGCTCGCCACAAATGGGCTACTTACTCGCTGTGTTTTACAGGATGACTCCATGACTCTGACAGGCAACATGCTGATCGGTCAGCAATCCCTTTGCGGCACTCGCGAGGCGATCCGGGCCATCAACCCGGCCACCAACACGCCACTGGAACCCGCCTATGCCGGCGGCGACAGCCAGCAGGTCGCGCAAGCCTGCGCACTGGCGTGGGCCGCGTTCGACACTTACCGTGAAACCTCCCTGGCCGCCCGCGCCACGTTTCTGGAGGCCATCGCAGACAACATCGAAGCCCTCGGTGATGCGCTGATCGAACGCGCCGTCGCCGAAACCGGTCTGCCCAGTGCGCGTATCCAGGGCGAACGCGGCCGCACCTGCGGGCAGTTGCGCAGCTTTGCCCGCACGGTGCGCCTGGGCGAATGGCTGGATGTACGGGTCGACACCGCCCAACCCCAGCGCCAGCCCCTGCCCCGTGCCGACCTGCGCCAACGCCACATTGCCTTGGGCCCGGTGGCGGTGTTCGGCGCCAGCAACTTTCCCCTGGCCTTCTCCGTGGCGGGCGGCGATACCGCCTCGGCGCTTGCCGCCGGTTGCCCGGTGATCGTCAAGGCCCACCCGGCCCACCCCGGTACCAGTGAGCTGGTGGGCCGCGCCATTGCCCAGGCGGTGCAACACTGCGGCTTGCCGGATGGTGTGTTTTCGCTGCTGTACGACGCCGGCCATGAAGTGGGTATCGCGCTGGTGAACGACCCGCGTATCAAGGCAGTCGGCTTTACCGGTTCGCGCAGCGGCGGTGTGGCGCTGTGTCGGGCGGCCCAGGCGCGCCCCGAACCGATTCCGGTGTACGCGGAAATGAGTTCGATCAACCCCGTTTACCTGTTCCCGGCCGCGCTACAAGCACGGGGCGATGCATTGGCTGAAGGTTTTGTCGCCTCACTGACCCAGGGCGCCGGCCAATTCTGCACCAACCCCGGCCTGGTGATCGCCGTGCAAGGCCCCGCCCTGGATCGTTTCATCAGCACCGCCAGCGCCGCGCTCCAGCGCTGCCCAGCCCAGACCATGCTCACTCCCGGCATCTTCAATGCCTACGAACGCGGCGCAAGCAGCTTGGCCAACCATGCGCGAATCATCGCAAAAGGCCTACCGGCAACCGGACCGAACCAGGGCCAGCCTCATCTGTTCGTGACCTCGGCCGAGACCTTCCTGAGCAATTCACAGGTGCAAGCCGAAGTCTTCGGCGCGGCCTCGCTGGTGGTGCAATGCAGCGATGCTGATCAAATGCGCCAGGTATCTGAACACCTGGAAGGCCAACTCACCGCCACCCTGCACCTGGATGAAGCTGACCTGCCACAGGCCCAGGCGTTGTTGCCGGTGCTGGAGCGCAAGGCCGGGCGCCTGCTGGTCAACGGCTGGCCGACCGGCGTGGAGGTGTGTGATGCCATGGTGCATGGCGGGCCGTTCCCGGCCACCTCGGACGCGCGCAGCACCTCGGTGGGGACAGCGGCGATCCTGCGCTTCCTGCGCCCGGTGTGCTACCAGGACTTCCCGGACGCGTTGCTGCCCACCGCCGTGCAGCACGCCAATCCCTTGCGGTTGCGCCGCTTGCTCGACGGCAGCAGAGAGGCATAGACGATGGCCAAGCCCCCTTCAGCGGATATCGTCGTGGTCGGTGCCGGCATCATCGGCGTTGCGTGCGCCGTGCAACTGGCCCGGCAAGGTCGGCAGGTGCGGGTGATCGACGCGCAGGCGCCCGGCATGGGCGCCTCCTATGGCAACGCCGGGCACCTGGCGACCGAACAGGTGTTTCCCATCGCCGACCTGTCGATTCTCAAACGCCTGCCGGCCATGCTCCTGGACCCTATGGGCCCGCTGCGCCTGGACTGGACCTACCTGCCCCGCGCCCTGCCCTGGTTCATGCGCCTCTTGCTGAACCTGCGGCCGGCGCGCTACCAGCGCACCGTCGCCGGCATTCGCGCCCTGAACGAAGCCAGCCTCGGCGCGTGGCAGCGGCTGTTGCAGTCCATCGGGCAGCCCCAACTGTTGCGCGAGGACGGCTCGCTGCTGGTGTTCGAGCGTGCCGAATCCCGCGCCGCCCTGGATGCCTTGCAGCAACGCATGACGCAGCAAGGCGTGCCGGTCGCGTTCTGGTCCGCTCAAGCGGTGCACTGCGCGGCGCCGCAGTTGAGCGAGGCGATACAAGGCGGTTTGTTCTTCCCCGCTACCGGGCACTTTCTTGACCCCTACACCGTGGTGGGCGAGTTGGTTGCAGCGGCCAAGGCCCTGGGCGTGGAATTCCAGCAACAGCGCGTCCTTGATGCACATGTGGACGGCAACGGCGTGTCATTGACGACCGATCAAGGCACCGTAACCGCACGCCAGGTCCTGATCGCCTGCGGCGCCCACTCCGCCGCCCTGACCGCCGCACTCACCGGCAAGCGCGTGCCGCTGGACACCGAACGCGGCTATCACCTAATGCTGCCCCACGAACACCAGCGCCTGCCCTTCGCCGTCACCTCGCTGGAACGCAAATTCATC
Source organism: Pseudomonas sp. R5-89-07 (assembly GCF_003851685.1). Taxonomy (NCBI): domain Bacteria; kingdom Pseudomonadati; phylum Pseudomonadota; class Gammaproteobacteria; order Pseudomonadales; family Pseudomonadaceae; genus Pseudomonas; species Pseudomonas sp. R5-89-07. The sequence continues at coordinate 3,177,511 of NZ_CP027727.1, forward strand.
ATGACCCCCATGACCGACGGCCTGCGCCTGGCGGGCACCGTCGAATTCGCCGGCCTCAAGCGCCCGGCGAATACGCAACGGGCGTGGCAGTTGCATCGGTTAAGCAATGGGTTGTTCCGTCAGCCGCTGAACGCTGACGACGCCACGCCGTGGATGGGTTTCCGGCCGTCGCTGCCCGACTCGTTGCCGATCATTGATCAGGTATGCGACGGCAAGGTGTTGCTTGCGTTTGGTCATCAGCATTTGGGGTTGACCCAGGCGGCGGTAACGGCGGAAAAAGTTGCTCGTCTGGCGAGCGGTGAGGCGGTAGCTGGGTTGGAGGCGTATCGGTTGGGGCGGTTCTGATAAAGCTGGATCGCTGCCAACAGAGCCTTCCAACACCGAGGCTACTTGACCAACCGCTTCTCCTTGGAGGGACGATATCCGAAATACGCGCTGTAACATTTGCTGAAATGACTCGGCGACACGAACCCGCAGGCCACCAGTACATCCACCTGGGACAGCTCGGTGTGCTGCAACAGGCGCCGCGCTTCCGTCACGCGCAATTCCATGTAATAGCGTTGTGGCGTGGTGCCCAGTTGTTCCTTGAACAAGCGCTCCAACTGGCGGCGTGAACGGCCGGCGTAGACGGCGAGCTGGTCAAGTTCCAGGGGTTCTTCGAGATTGGCGTCCATCAACTTGACCACTTCGCGCAGCGGTGCGCTGACGCAGACGTTTTCGGTCGGCTTGATCCGCCGGTAGCGCGACTCTTCGAAGGCCAGGATATCTTCAATACCTTCGACCAATGCCTTGCCGTGCAGGCTCTTGATCCAGTCCAGGGCCATGTGGAAGGCGCCCGAGGGGCTGGAAGCGGTCAGGCGGTCGCGGTCGATCACATAGGGCTCGCTGGTCACCTGGGCGGCCTTGGACACTTCCGCCAGCGCCGGACGATGTTCCGGGTGGATGGCGCAGCGGTAGGCCTGCAATAAGCCGGCGCGGCCAAGGAACCATGCGCCGTTCCACAGGCCGGCAAGGCCGATGCCCTGTTCGGCGGCGGCACGCAGAATGTGGATGAAGTCTTCACTGGCCTTGAGTTCGGTGCGAAATCCGCCACAGATCACCAGCAGGTCCAGGTCCGGCAGCACGGCCAGTTCAAGGCGCGCATCCGGGCGGATGACCAGCCCAAGGTCGCTGATCACCTCACGCTCGTCCCAACCGAACGTGCGCGTCGCGAACAGCTCGGGGCGCAGCAGATTGGCGGTGACCAGGGTGTCGAGGGTTTGGGTGAATGCCGGCAGGGAGAAGTGTTCGAGCAGCAGGAAGCCGATGCGGGTGGCCGCGGCCGACTGCGTGAGATCGTCGTTGAGGTAGCGTAGGTTCTTGCCTTTCATGCCACCGCTGAACTGGCGTCTTTCCATCGAGGGTTGGCCCACTCTTATTGTTGATGCAATGGGCGCTATCTTAGGGGCAAACGCGGTAGCTGTCTCAATCCCTGCGGCTGATCTTTAAAAACCTGTACGGCCTGGAAACCCGCGGTGTAGCGCCTGCCGCGCAATCTGATACGGTTTTTTCCGCATCATCTGCGTCTGTACCGAAAACCGCCGGAAGCGGACAATGGCGCCATCCCGACATTTCTGTCGTCCCCTTCCCTTCGGAGGCCTTATGACCAAGATGGCTATTTTCCTGTTCGGTTTTCTGGTGTTGACCATCGGCATCGGTTTGCTGGCGACCATCTCGCCAGTCTGATGGGGCTGTTACCCCACAACGAGCATCGGATACAACGACAGCACCAACAAACCCGCCATTGTCCAATTGAACGCCCTCAACCAGCGCGGCTCGCGCAATACGCTACGCAAGCCGCTGCCGCAGCCAACCCACACGCACACACTCGGCAAGTTGACCACGGCAAACACCAACGCAATCACCAGCACATTGGTCACATAACCCTCGGCTGGCGTATAGGTGGTGATCGCACCCAGCGCCATGATCCACGCCTTGGGATTGACCCACTGGAACGCCGCCGCGCCGAGAAAAGTCATCGGCTTACCCTGCTCGTCATTGCTGTCGGCCATGCCGCCGGCGTTGGCAATCTTCCAGGCCAGGTACAGCAGATAAGCAGCACCGACATAGCGCAACGCCGTGTACGCCCATGGGAAAAGCTTGAATACTTCGCCCAGGCCCAACCCCACGCAAATCACCAGCACCATGAAACCGATGCTGATACCCAGGGCATGGGGCATCGAACGACGAAAACCGAAGTTCACCCCAGACGCCAGCAACATGGTGTTATTGGGCCCCGGCGTGATCGAAGAGACGAAGGCGAACAGCACAAAGGCTGACAGAAGGCTGGTGGACATGAACATGGCGCGGCATCCAAGCGGGGTTGATGTACCTGCGACAGTAGAGGGTTACGCAGTGAATCGCCCCGTACAGCTGAAGGTGGATCGAGGAATACACTTTATGCCTAACGCCACTTGCGTATTTCACAAGGCTTTCACAGACAAGCGTCTAGGGTTATCCCAGCTCCTACATGAACATCCCTTTAGCCCGCTCCCCCATCGCGGGCTTTTCTTTGCCTATGAATCAATCGTGTTAGGAGGTAGATGCGTTGATGGACGATCTGGACGGCCCCAGAACTGCGCAGCAGGAACTGTTCTATGACCTTGAAGATGCCAGCGCTGTCATCGGTTGGTCGGTGGTTGAACTGACGGCCATGGCAGCCGCCGGCAGCGCGCAAGATCAAGCGGCGCTGCTGATGAAGGTATGCGCACTTTTAGGCGCCCAACAGAAACGTCTTGAAGGCTATGCACGTGAAGTCAAGGAGCAGCGAATCAGCCGGCCAGAGCTGGCGGGCTGAGGCCAGCCGCCAGGCTGGCGCAGATGATGGGCAGTCAGCGGCTTTGCGCTGAGTGCTGCTTATCGAGAGGATGTTGTTTTTTTACACGCTTGCGCATTCTGAGTTCGTATTGGTGGTGAAAAAACCAGGCTACCAAGAGTACGCCTGTCACAGCAAAAACCAGGGTTAACAGCTCTAATGCAGTACCTTCGTGCGAAAACATTTTTCGTTCCTCATCCTGAAGTCGTGTGACTGGAAAACAGCCTCACCGAAATTGTCTGTAACAATTCATACATTTTCAGGGTAGACCGCTAAACCCCCGATGACAACCCTAACCGCCCTACAACCCTTGATCTAGACACGTCACTCGTCGAAAAAACCTCACTCTGAATTCGCGCCCCCCTGTGGCGAGGGAGCTTGCTCCCGCTGGACTGCGTAGCAGTCCCCTCTTCAGTCCCGCCCGATCACGCCCCACCCCTACCCACCATGAATTCCAAAAAAAACCCGACGCAAGGCCGGGTTCAGAAGCTTGAGTCCATCACTAGTTATCCGGATGCTCACTCGCCACCGAATCGGCCGCGTCCACATCCGACATATCCTCCTCCAGAGGCGCCTCGTCGTCCGGCGGCAGCGGAATGCCATCTTCGTCGAGCTTCGGATCGTGCCCGGTTTCGTTGTCCGGGCTGCGCGTCACTGCCTGCTGGGAAATGTTGCCCGGGGCATTTTCGTTGATATGCATGCTGGCTCTCCGTTCTAACGCTCGGGATATCCGCGCTTGATATTCAGAGGCGGCGCGGCGGTTAGAGTGCCGGGGGTTAGACGAATGGTGGTCGGGCCGATCGCGACCTCTTTGAGCTGTCGGTAGGCAACCACCAGTTGCTCCAGGCTGAACGCCAGGTTTCGCCCACTGGGATTGGGCAAGATCCACACGGCGGCATTGCCGAAAGTTCTGGCTTGAGGCCCCCACGCCACGTTGCGCTGCCCGGACAGGGCCGAGTAGGCCGCCTTGCCGAGGAACGCCACGTAGCGCGGAGCATAACGCGCGATCTTCTGTTCGAAAGCCGCTGCCGCTGCGTCGAACTCCTGCCTGGACAACTGATCGGCGCGAGCCGTCGGTCGCTCCACCACGGCGGTCAACCCGCACTGGTACTCAAGAATCGTCCGATCACATTGCGCAGGCACCTGGGCGGGCGTAAACCCGGCCAGATGCAGCGTGCGCCAGAAGCGATTGCCTCGGCCCGCAAAGTGATGCCCCTGGGCGGCAGCGGTCATGCCGGGGTTGATTCCGCAAAACACCACTGCCAGCTGCTCGGCCAATAGGTCTTCAAGCCCCTCACTCACGGCAGATCACCCTTGTTACGGAACTGTCCCCAGAAGACTGTCGAGTCTACAACGCAAACGTAGCCCCACGCGTATTCACAAACAGCGAGTAGATCGAATGACTACTGGCCATGAACAGCCGATTCCCTTCGCGTCCCCCGAAGCACAGGTTCGGGCAGCGCTCCGGTAGTGAAATGTGCCCGATGGCCTTGCCCTGCGGATTGAAAACGCGCACGCCGTCGAGTTTTTCCAGGTCAGCCTTGGGATCACCATTGCCGCCCCAGCCGCACCACAGGTTGCCGGCTTCGTCGCATTTGATGCCGTCGATTGCGGCATAGTCCAGCCCCTCGATGTGCTTGCGCCGCTCGCCCAAAGTGCCATCGTCCTTCACGGCAATCGCCCAGATCAGGCGATTGGGCTTGGCGCGGCCTTCGACGACGTACAGGTTTTTTTCATCGGGCGAAAAGCACAGGCCGTTGGGACCGTTGAGGTCTTCGATTACCCGAGTGACTGCTTTGCTCTCACCGTCGATGCGGTACACCGCATGGGGTTGGGTCGGGGTGACTGTGTGGCCCTCGTAGTTGTTGCTGGTCTGGAATGGCGGGTCGGTGAACCAGATCGATCCGTCACTTTTACACACGATGTCGTTGGGCGAATTGAAGCGCTTGCCCTCGAAGCTGTCGGCCAGCACGGTGATCGCGCCGTTGTATTCGGTGCGCGTGATACGGCGCCCTTCGCTTGTGGTAGTGGAACCTTCGCACACGATCAGGCGCCCTTGACGATCCCGGCACATGCCATTGGAGAAGTTCGAATGCTCGCGGTACACGGTGAACGTGTCGCTGATCTCGTCCCAACGCATGATGCGATTATTGGGAATATCGCTGACCAGCAAATAGCGACCATCCCCCACCCACACCGGCCCTTCCGCCCAGCGCATACCCGTGGCGAGCTTTTCAACACTGGCGTTGAACACACGTAGCTCGAGAAAGCTGTCGTCGAGGATGTGAACCAGTGGATCAGGGTAGCGCTGGCTCAAGGGTTCAGCGGCCTCGGAGATCCGGGCCAGTGCGGTGCTGCCGACGGTGGCGAGCGTGGCGGAAACAGCGAGGGATTTTTTCAGGAAGCTGCGGCGGGTGTTGCCCTTCGCTTGGGCGAGGGTTTCAGGCGTGGCGGACAGGGTCGAGTCCATGGAGTGGTCTCCGTCGTTTTATTGTTGTTGGAGACTTAGTAATACCTTGTGGTAGGACATCGTACAAGTGATTACTGGAATGCAACGGCCAGTGCCCCGCGCATGCACGGTAACAAAATCATCTACATAGCAATCCCGCCGCCCTTCAGAGATGAATAAACTTGATGACGGCGTCAGCGAACAGTTCCGGCTGATCCAGCATGATGAAGTGAAAACTATCGTCAATTCGCCTGAAGCTGATGTCCGGTGTCGAGACAAAGGCATCACGGAACATTGCATCTATGTGGGACGCCTCTATGCCATAAAGCGGGTCGTAGGCATAGACGACCTGGACAGGCACTTTTATGCGTCCAAGCTCAGGCCGCAGGTCCGTGACCATCAGCTCATACATGGCATCGGCCAAAGTCTTTCGGTCAGAGTTCATCCCCGCAGCGACCAAATCTGGCCTAACCGCTTCAGTTTTGGCGAGACGGGCGATAGAGGCATGCTGCATGGCTTCTACCTGCTCAGGCGTTGCCGCCAACATAGCATCGCGCATCGCGGACGCATGCGGCGTCGCCGTTTCACCGGTCGCTGTGGTGTCAAACAGCAAGGTATAAAAGGGCAACGCATCGACAATCATCAAGCGCCCTACTTGATCAGGATGGCGAGCACCCAGCATCAGTGCCACTTCACCCCCCAGCGAATGGCCGATGATGAACGGCGCCTTGATGCCCTGGCTGCGGATGTATTCGGCGATGGCCTCGACCGTCGGTGCAACTACTCGACCGTCTGGATTGCTTACAGCAGGCGATCCGGCAAAACCCGCGACCTGTACGAGATGCAGACGATGGTTCTGCCGTAATCTGGCGGCCAAATCAGCCCAGACTTCGTAGGACGAGGCAAATCCTGGGATCAGGATGATGTCCGTTCCCGCTCCTTCTACCAGAACCGAGATACCATCCTGACCGACCGTGACTGGCAGAGGCGCAGCCTGGGCTGGCGATGCAGACAACAGCGCCAGCGTGGTGCCAATCCCGGCAAGCATCATTCCTGTACGCATGGCGCTACCCTTTTCCGGCAAATCGAAATGACATTTACGATATAGAGAACGCCAATTGCAACGATGGGTAGGCCGTTTAACGGGGTCATAGCCACTCCTTTGACCGAAAAGTTATTGCCACTATCTATGGCGCGAAAAGCGTTAGGAAACTACCGCACTTTAAGGAGTTTTTTGTGTTCGCTTTGGGCCGAGGCCTTTTCCAGAAGGCCCCCCCCAAAGTGTCGAGCAAGCTCGCCCGAATGAGTGGGCCTCAGATATGGATCGTACCGCGCAGGTAAAGCGCCCCGTGGCCGCTGATAATGACTCGGCCGCTGTCCAGGACCTCGCAGTACAACTGGCCCTTGCGCGCCCCTCCTTGCTCGGCACTCAGACTGCGCTTGCCTAAGCGCTTGGCCCAGTATGGCGCTAGTGAGGTGTGGGCCGAGCCGGTGACCGGGTCTTCATTCACCCCAACCCGAGGCCCGAACCAGCGAGAGACAAAGTCGAAGTTTCGACTCGGCGCGGTTACCGCGACACCGCGCACGTCGAATGCAGACAAGGCTACGAAGTCGGGATTGAGGCTTGCAATGATGGTTTCATCCTCGACCACCACTAGGTAATCGTCTGTTCGATAAAGCGCATCGGCCTGTTTCAGGCCCAAGGCTTGCAACAGGCCTGGCGGGACAGCTACGGCCTCAGGCTGTTTGGCCGGGAAGTCCATGGCCAGGCGCCCGCCTTCGCGGCGCACTCGCAGCTCACCGCTGCGGGTGGAAAAGCGCAGCGTATCGCGGCTTTCCCCAAGCTGCTCAAATAGCACCCAGGCTGCAGCCAGGGTGGCGTGGCCGCAAAGGTCGACCTCCACCGTGGGGGTGAACCAGCGCAACTCGAACACCTCACCATTGCGCACCAAATACGCAGTCTCGGACAAGTTGTTCTCTGCTGCGATCTGTTGCAGCGTTGCATCAGGCAGCCAGGCCTCCAGCGGACAAACCGCCGCCGGGTTACCTCCGAAAGTCTCAGAGGAAAAAGCGTCCACCTGGAAGATATCGAGTTCCATTCTGGTTATTCCTGCCTGCTTGCGTTTTCTGTAGCCCGGATCTGCTCCAGGTAGTTGTAGATGGTGTATCGGGTAACGCCAAGCGCGGCAGCGGCTTTTTCGATCCCGCCTTTGACAATGAATATCCCGCGATCTTGCATCTGCCGCACAGCTTCAAGCTTCTGAGGTTTTTTCATCCGTACGGCACCGCCGGGGCAAGCGACCTGGATGATCTCCACCATCATCTGCTCCATATCTCTGGGCTCATCGCCACGTGACTCGGGAGCGCCTTGCAGGCCCAAAAGCCCTCCGAGCAAGGCGTGGGCAGCAGCAATACCGCTCAAGTCGGCATTGATACAAAGACAGGCAAAAGGTTGCCCGCTGCTGTCGCGATACACCACCGTGGAACTGCGGAGCGGGCGGCCGTCGGGTGCAAATGTAGGGTAATTCTGTACCAACACAGGATCGGTGCCAGAGTGATCCTCCATCGCGCGCCTGACGGCGATAAACCCCTCGTCCTGGCGCGGGCCGCCCAACAATGAACCGCCCTCCCTTCTTCCAGTAACATGACCATTGACGATAGCGAGAATGGATCGCTCCGGATTGGTCAGGTCATGCAACACAATTTCCGTATGAAGCCCTACCGCACTACTGAGCATTTTGAGGGTGCTATAAAGCACATCAAGAATCAGCTGTCGCTCGGCTGGTGATGCTTCAGAAACCTTCATTGGTGCCTTCAAGTGATCATCGACGATTGCGAAAATATCAACAGTTCGTTGATGTATCAATTTTTTGTTTAATTTATTGGGTTTGGAATGGGCTCAGGGGATTTCCTGATAGGCAGTTTTGAGTCGGATGTTCCTTTGTGCGACAGGCAGAAATCGGCCAAAAGCAGCCGTTTGGAATAGACTGCTTCCGACCAATTTGGACTTAGTACGCCAATTTGCGCTGCTAGGTCCGCAGCCAATAGTAGAGGTCGTACTTCGACTTCATGTGTTGAGGATGCTGGTTGTCGGAGTCGGGATCTGGAATGGCGACTCGGCGAGTCCAGAGTGGGAACCACTCACCATCCCGCATATCGCTATCGCTAACCATTCGCACATTCTTCAACATGGTTCGTTCGCAGGCACCGAATTGGACGAAATTGACCTGCGCCTCGATCAAGCTACATCTATTCGGTCCATCCACCTGGTGAGGGTAATAGAGTTGGAACACGTCATCCTCCCAGAAGCAAATTGGGCAAATGTCGTATGACCCTGGGTGTTCCTCGAAGACTGCATATCCGCAGCATGGGCAGGTAAACATCAGTTTTCACTTATGGGTGGCGGTCTATTCTTGGTGGATTTTAGCCACATGCTGAACGGTTGCAATGGGTCGGTGGCTGCCCTTAATGACAGGCCGCAACCGGCCAAAAGCGGTCAATCACCCGATGAAGCTTGCCGTGCCCCCCTTCAATGTCGTATGTAATCCCACGCACACTCAGTGCATAAAATGGTTCGCAGGAATGGACACCAGTTCCCTCGCATTTCAACAGTTGTTTCGTTCGGGAAGCTCCTCAAATGGCTGCACCGTGGCCGAACGATTCTCCATCGATTTTCTGATTAACGGACGTTCGTTGCTCAATGCTCTCGTCTTAGCTGATGGTGGTCATTCGGATTTCATGGGCTGTTTCGTCAAGGGCTTCCCGGAGCCAAACAGCCTATCTAACTCTCGCCTACTTTTACGCGAACACGCTGAAACAGAAAGTGGTCGTATCCTCCTTTACATCTGCCCCGAGTGCGGCGACATAGGGTGTGGCGCCTACTCAGTATATGTTCGCCAAAACGATGACTGTTTCACGTGGGATTCCTTTGCTTACGAGAACGGTTATGAAGAGCCTCAAATCATAGACGGTGTTGGCCCCTTCACATTTGAGAAGCATGCATATGAGTCAGCTATCAACGATGCGGCGGCTGTCTAAGAGGTAATTCAACAGCCCCATTGCAGACATTCGCAACGGGTACAATCGGCCAGAAGCGATCATTCATTCTTGAACACCAAAAAATCGATAGGACTGAATATGAGCGAACCACCGAGGGCCGGCGCGGGCCATGATGATGCAGCACGGAATAAAATCCATGCTGCCGTGGCTGCCAGAAACTTGGCAAGCGCATCGAACAATACCAAGTGGGATGAGCTGATCAATCATTTCCGCGAGCTCCAGGGATGGCGTCCGTCCTACCGATCCAAGTGCGTCACAGGATATGTCTCAGAGTGGGATGTCGAGTGGTTTTACCATTTACCGTTTCCATTTGCGTCCGTCGAATGGTTCGACATTGGCTTGTCGGAAGCGGTCCCCTCAAAAGGGCGGCTGCTTGCACGTACAACCATTGACCATACAGAAGAAATATCGAAGGTGGTTGCACAAATTGGATTCGAGTTTGACGTGCGCGCCGATGTTCTGAGAATTTGGGGATACTTCCCAAAGTCGTATGAAGACTTTCCGCCTGTTTGACAGGCTGAGATCTGCTGTCTCCCCAGTAATTACAATATCTGACCTGGGTGCTAGAAGGCAGCTTTGGGTCGAAAGCGGTCGAGTATGACTGACCGCTTATGGCCGTAAGCTGCCCTTCACCACGCAGCTCCCGATCAGCACCCCACTCACTTCGTGACGGCGATAGTCGCAATCGTTATTCCATCTCCAGCTCAGCAATACCTCTCAGCGGATAGATCACTTCATGGGTGTCCAGATCGAATCTCGCATTCGATCAGGCTGCTTTTGTCTAGATGGAACCACCCTCTATGGATCGTCAGGTTTTGTTGCGCGAGCAATGACCAAATCCCACCCAATAAAAAACCCCGTAGACGTTAATCTACGGGGTTTTCAAGAGTGGAGGCCGAGGTCGGAATCGAACCGGCGTAGGCGGATTTGCAATCCGCTGCATAACCATTTTGCTACTCGGCCTCAAACGATCAGTGCCGGTATTACCTGCACTCACCGCATACAAACTCGAGTGGGCTCTGTGAAGCGCGCCTCTACTCTAACTCATTGAATACATTGAAGTTTTTAATGCTTCATTGCGTTCGATGGGCGCCATTATGTACTCATTTGCCTATGCCTGCAACCCCTTGATTTCAAAAATATTTCGCATTGGCATCAAGGGGTTGCGGCCCTGCCCTACTCCTGTACGCGTCGCTGCTGGTACTGCGGATCGGCCTGGATCTGGGCTTCGGTGAATGGCAGTGGGCGCAGCTTTTTCTCGGAGAAGGCTTGGGTCTGGTCCTTGGCGTGGTTGGACTGAGGGTTGCTGGACTCGGAGAACGCCAATACGCCTACTGCCTGGGGGCCTTTGTCGTCGAAGGTGACGATTTGCAGGTAGCTGGTGCCGCTGATGACTTCGCGTTTGCCGTCGGCGCGGGGCACGGTTTGCATGGCGTTGTAGATGCCCAGTTCTTGCGGGCCGCCGTGGATGGGGGTATGCCCGGAGAGCTGGATGTCGCCCCAGCGGTTGAGGCCGAGTTTGTCGACCGCGCTGCTCGAGGCGAGCATCGCTTCGCGCAGGGCTTTGGCCACGGGCGCGCGGTCGATGGCCAGGCCGCTGGGGGTGGTCAGCGGGTGGGCCGGGTCGAAGGCGACGCGCCAGGCATCGGGGATTTGCTGCAGGTGTTCCACCAGGTTGATGAAGTGCACCAGGCCCAGGCCGCTGTCGAGGTTGGCGCGTTGGTCCCAGCTTTTCAGGCTGGTGCACAGTGGCTGGAGCGTAGCGGCATCGTTGCCCAGGTGCTTGGCGCAGAACTGCAGCAGGTCCGGCATGACTTGCCCCGCGAGGTACACCTCGTTGTCCATGACCATGGCTTGCAGGGCGTTGACGGTGATCGGCGGTTGCTCCAGGGCTTGCAGGCGTTGCAGGGCGAATCGGGCCCGGGGGCCGAGGCCGATGTTGTCCTGGCTGATTACCGGGGAGAAGCCGGCGAGTGGCGCCTTGGGGTTGACCATCCAGGCGGAGTCGTTGGAGTGCTGCACATAGTCGGTGCGCTGCAGTTGCGGCAGTTGGGCGGCCGGGAAGATCCCCGCTTGCGCGGCACGAGGGTCAACATCCCAGGCGCACGCGCTGCGGCTGCCGTCGAGCATGATCATTTGCAGGCCGGCCCGTGGGTCGCTGCATTGCGCGAGTTTGGCAGCACTGACGTTGGGCACCACCGACAGGTTCATGTACAGGCTCTGGCCCTGGTCATCGGCGGCCAGGGTGTTGACCCACGGGATGCCTTGCAGGGTGTGCACCGAGGTTTGCAGTTCGTTGAGGCTGCCGGCGCGGTTCATGGCGTACCACTGTTGCAGCACGCGGTCGTTGCCGAGGTTGGCGTCGCGCAGGCTGAATGCGTATTGCTTGTCCCAGTCCAGCTTGCCGGGCCACTGCACCACGGGGCCGAACTGCGAGCTGTAGACGGTGCGGGTGAAGTCCTTGAGGCTGCCGTCGGCTTGTTTGGCCTGTACCGTCAGCGTGGTTTTATCCAGGGGCAAGGACTTGCCGTCGAGCAGGTAGCGGGTGGAATCCTTGGGGTCGAGCGTCAGGCGATACAGGGTGAAATGCTTGGAGGTGTCTACCGTGTGCGTCCACGCCACATGCTGGTTGAAGCCGATATTCACCACCGGCAACCCTGGCAGCGCCGCGCCCATCACATCCAGCTGGCCGGGGATGGTCAGGTGCATCTCGTAAAAGCGCATGCCGCCTACCCACGGGAAATGCGGGTTGGCCAGCAACATGCCGCGCCCGTTGAAGGAGCGATCCTTACCCACCGCGACGGCGTTGCTGCCACGGTCAAGGGCGAAGCGCTGTTGATTGGCGGCGGCGAATTCGAATGCCTTGGCGCCGGGCTGCACGGCGGTGGTGGCCTGGGGAGGCGTGGCGCCTACCAGTGCTTCGGCGAATTGACCGACGCCACCTTCTACCAGCAGCCTGCGGGTCAGCTTGACCAGGTCTTCTCTCACCAGCGGACGCACCCACGCCGCCTGGCACTGCGCCGGTGCGCCCTGCTCTTTCAGATAGCGGTTGTAGCCGGCCACATAGCCTTCGATACGCTGGCGGATCTGCGGCGTTTGCGCGTTCCAGAACGCCTCGACCGCATCCGGTGTGTTCAGCCAGGTAAAGAACACATCACTGGTAAGGTTGTTGCGCTCCTCCAGGGTGGCCTGCTCGGGGCCGAAGAACCGGGCGCGCTGGCCATTCACCGTGACCACTTCATTGGCCAGCAGGCACAGGTTGTCCTGGGCATACGCATAACCGATGCCGAAACCCAGGCCGCGCTCATCGGCAGCGCGGATATGCGGCACGCCGTAGGTGGTACGCCGGATCTCTGCCGACGCCTGCGCCGGCGCCACCTGCTCGCGCGCCGACGCCGCCAGGCTCACTCCCAGCAACAGCCCTGCCACGCATACCCTGGACAACCCGTTGAAAATAATCACGCCGACTCCACAGTCAAATTGAACACCCTCGGTAGGGACAACTTCCCCACCGTAAGGACGCAACCCAGCGGAAATAATTTAGCGGCGTGGCGCGTTTGGTCCGGGCGACGGCAGTGTGACAAACCCGATACCGACAAAATTTCTACATCGTGCCCTTCATGATTTTGCCCGTTCGTTCGTCTTATTGAATAAGAGCACCATCATTTTCCTGATCAGGCTCTGATAAGGAGTTTCTGCATGTACAACCCGCAAGTGCCCATGGATGGACATTCACCGAGCGCCGAAGCCAGTTTCGCCAATCGCCCCCAAGGGCCCGAACAACAGGGCAACCAGCGCATTCGCCACCTGCTCAAGTGTTTCGGCCTGCGCACCAGCCTGATCCGGCTGAAGGTCATCGACGCCCTGCTTACCGCGGCCGGCAACCAGCGCACCCTTGGCGTGCGCGGCGTGCACAGCCATCTGCTGGAACTGGGCATCCCGTTGTCGTTCCTCAGTGTGCGCGAGGTGCTAAAGCGCCTGTGCAGCGAGGGCGTGATCACCCTCAATGCCGACAAGAGCTACAGCCTCCATGAAGAGGCTGCCAAAGTGCTCGAAGGACGCGGCTGAATCAGGCGCTCATCAGAAGTTCGGCTTGACCTTGCGACGCATGATGCCGTTGATCACCACCACCACCACGGCAATTGCAATGGCCAGGTATTGGAAGGTCTTTTCGCTGATCGCGCCGATGTTCTGCAGGTAGGACAAGCCAAACATCGAGGCCAGGACGGCCAGGGCAATCAGAATCGAGTATTTCAAACGTTGCTTTTGGGTCATGACGAGTTCTCGAACCGGTAGGAATGTATCCACTGTGTATCGCCGCGCATGCCAAGCTCATACCCGAAAACGGGGATGGACCGGGGGCGGCAGGGTCTCATGTTACAGGCGATGAAAAGCTTTGGCTCGTTCCGCGCCTGATTGACCTTGTGAACACCTTGAGGATTGCCCAAATGCTGCGTCGAATCACCCTGCTGATTCCCTTGCTGATCATGCTGACCATGAGCGGCTGCTTCTTCTTCCCTCGCGGTGGTGGCGGCTGGCATGACCATCGCTATGAAGGCGGCCCAGGCTACGAGCACCGCTGAAGGCAGGGGCGCCTCGCTGCCAGCGAGACGCCCACCCTGCAGAAACGCTTACCCCCCATGCACCCAGCGCTGATGCAGCCACCGCGCCAGGGCATCCAGCGCAAACCCCAGCAGCCCGATCAGCAGCACCATCGCCATCAGTTCCGAATACGCCAGCCGGTCGCGGGTATCGAGGATGTAATACCCCAGCCCCGCACTCACCCCCAGCATCTCGCACGGCACCAGCACGATCCACAGAATGCCGATGGCCAGGCGCACGCCGGTCAACACATGCCCCACCACGCCAGGAATGATCACCCGGCGCAACGTCTCCCAGCGCGTAGCACTCAAGCTCTTGCTCAATTGCAGCCAGCGCGGGTCGAGCTGACGCACGCCAGCCGCGGTGTTGAGCATGATCGGCCACACCGCGGCGAATGCCAGCAGGAAATAGATCGGCTGGTCCCCTACGCCCATCAGCATCACCACGATCGGCATCCAGGACAGCGGCGAGATCATGCGCAAGAACTGGAAGGCCGGCGTGGTCGCCGCCTCCAGGTTGCGCGAACTGCCCACCAGCAGGCCCAGCGGCACGCCCACCAGCAAGGCCAGGAACAGCCCGACGAAGATGCGCTTGAGGCTGACCGCGATGTGCACATACAACTCACCGCGCCCGAGCAATTCCCACAGGCTGCTGAAGGTGGCTGCCAGGGAAAAGCGCGCCGACAGGCCGTCCGCCTCGCCAAACAGTTTCACTCCCAGCCACCAGAGCGCCAGCAACCCTGCCAGGCCACCCAACCCGAGCAACCAGCCCGGCCACGCCACAGTTTTACCGCTGCTCAAACGCCGATCTCCTCATGCCGCGCATAACCCTCAGGCAGGCCGAAGGTCTGCATGCCGCCGACGGCCTCGATGGCGTTGCGCACAAAGCGATCGTCCACCAGGTCCTTGGCGACGAACGCCGGGTCGAGGTCGGCGAGAAAGCGCTTGTCGCCTTCGATCAAGGTGTCCTTGAGGCGGCGGACCAGTTCTTCGGTGTAGCTGGGGAATGGGTAAGGCTGGAAGTCGATGCGGTGCTCGTCCCAGTTGGCGTGCTGGATCGCGCCATCGGCCAGGTACCCGGCGCGGTCGGCGGCGGCAGGCGCGAGCACCTTGCTCAACACCGGCTCGGCATGCGGCGTGTAGCGGTTCGGGCCGTCCTTGGACAGCAGCTTCACCGCCTCTTCACGATGGTCGCGGGTCCACACCTGGGCCTTGACGATGGCATTCACCACTTTCTGCGACCACTCCGGGCGATTGGTCAGGTCATGCTCATGCATGAACACCACGCAGCATGCGTGGTTGCGCCACACATCGCCGGTAAAGCGCTGCACCCGGCCCACCTTGAGGTTTTCCGCCAGGGCGTTGAACGGCTCGGCGACGATATAGCCGTCGATGCGCTTGCTGGCCAGTGCCGGTGGCATGTCCGAAGGCGGCAGCACGATCAGGTTGACTTCATTGACGCCAATCGCGCTGCCCGCCGCTCGCGCAACCGGCGTGAGGCCGTTATCGCGGAACAACTGCTGCACCACCACGTTATGAATCGAATACCAGAACGGAATCGCCACCGACTTGCCGCCCAACTGCTTGACGTCGGTGATCCCCGGCGCCACGGTCAGCCCCGAACCGCCGACGTGGTTCCATGCCACCACCTTGGCCGGCACCTTGCTGCCATAGCGCGCCCACACGGTCATGGGCGACAACAGGTGAATCACGTTGACCTGGCCGGAGATGAAGGCTTCGATCACCTGGGCCCAACTGCGCAACAACACTGGGCGCTCGGCCTTGATGCCCTCGGCTTCGAACAGCCCATTGTTGTGCGCCACCAACAGCGGCGTGGCGTCGGTGATCGGCAGGTAGCCGATACGCACCGGTGCGTCGGGCTCGCTGGCCGCCCGCGCCTGCAGGCTGCTCAACAACGGCAAGGCGCCGGCGGCGCTGAGCACCGCCGAGAGTTTGAGAAAGTCACGGCGCGAGTGGGTCAGGTCATCCAGGCACATGGCTAGGCTCCAGCGGGTCAAGGGGGTTGGGTTGAGGGCGGCTCGCCTGCCGTAAGGTTTTGAGAATCTCGATGCGCAGCGCGCCAATGGCTTCGACCTGTTCCTCACGCGGTTGCGGCAGGTCGATATGCCACTCACCCAACGTGCGCGCCGGGCGGTTACCCAGCAGCAGGATGCGGTCAGACAGCAGCAGCGCTTCGTCGATGTCATGGGTGATCAACACCGCTGCCGAGCCCTGCTCGCGGTTGACCTTGAGCAAAAGGTGCTGCATATCGGCGCGGGTCACTTCGTCCAGGGCGCCGAACGGCTCGTCCAGCAGCAGCACCTGCGGCTGGCGTGCCAGGCAGCGGGCCAACGCGGTGCGCTGGGCCATGCCGCCGGACAACTGCGCGGGAAACTGGTGACGGGCATGTTCCAGGCCCACAGCGGCAATCGCATGGTCGACGCGCTGGCGGCGTTCTTCGCTGCCAAGGTGCGGTTGCCGGGCGAAATCCAGGCCGAAGGCGACGTTCTTCTCCAGGTTCAGCCAGGGCAGCAGGCTCGGATCCTGAAACGCCACCGCCACCCGCGGGTGCGGGCCACTCAACGGCTCACCGAGCACGCTGACAAAACCGCCCTGGGGCGCCTGCAAACCGGCCAACACGCGCAACAGACTGGATTTGCCCACACCACTGGGGCCGAGGATCGACACCACTTCGCCGGGCTGCAACTGCAGGTCGAAGCCTTGCAATACCGGGCCGCTGGCATACCCCAGGCACACGCCCTGGGCCGTCAATACCGTCGGGTTCATAGGTTGGCCTGGCGTTGCAGCTCGGTTCGCAGTTGCACCAGGCTGGGCGTGACGATGGGCACGAACGCCGATTCGCGCCAGCGCCTGGCAAAGCCGCTGCCGTGGGCGGTGAGGTAAGCCTTGCCGCCGCTGGCCTGCAATTCCAGTTGCACCGCGCTGGCGGCGGTTTCGGCCAGGGCGATGCGCAGCTTGAACAACGGTACCGGCTCGAAGGCGAACCGCCCGGCCAGCAGGCCATTCTTGAGTTCGTTGACCAAGTGATCCAGGGTCACGCGCAGCGCTTCGAGTTCTTCACGCAACACGGTGCGCGATGCGCCCAGATGATGGGCCACCTCCGCCAGGGAGCGACGGGCCAGGCCAATCGACATACCGCACTGCAAGCCCAGGAATGCCGGGCGTACAGCCGGCAGGAACTGCCGCGCGTCCTCGTGCAGCAGCCAGTCGCGGCTCAACTCCACGCCTTCCAGGCCGAGGGCGGCGGTATTGCTCGATTGCAGCCCGAGCAATTCCAGGTCACGGGAGCGCTGCAAGCCAGCCACTGAATCCGGAATGGCCAGGATAAACGGCGCACCGCCGCCGGCGTGCTCGATGGCCGCAGCGGCGACGAAGCCGCTCTTGCGCAGGTTGGTCACCCAGTGCAGTCGACCGTTGAGGGTCCAGCCGTGATCGGTGGGTTCGGCGCTGATCTGCAGCGTCTCGATGCCAGACAAAAACTTCATCGCATTCGACAGCCCGGTGGCGCCGGCCAGCCTGCCGCTGATCAAGTCCGGCAGCAGTTGCTCGCGCAGCCGCGCATTGGGGCTTTGCAGCAGGTATTCGATAAAGGAACGCTGCCCCCAGCACACGAACGCCGCCGCCAGGGAATGGCTGGCGATATGGGCGATGGCGTCTACGGCACCGGTCACGTCGCCGCCCAGGCCGCCGAGGGCCTTGGGCACGCCGATTCGCAATATATTGGCTTCTGCCAGCCGTGGCAGCACTTCCTGTGGATCGCAACTGCCCACGTCCAGGGCCTGCGCTTGAACATCGAGCCAACGGCTCAAGATTGGGTCAAGCATGTATGTTTCTCCTTGTTCCTACAGTGGACCCGCGCCAACTCAGCTTGCCGGTTGTTCCCAACGGTACTGCGCCAGTTCAGGGTTCAACGGCGTACGTGCAAACACATTGGCAAAGTTGCACAGCGTGGCCAGGCTGACCCCCAGGATAACCTCCAGCGCCTGCCCGTCGGTGTAGCCGGCGGTGCGGAACGCGTCATAGCCCACATCGCTGACATCGCCACGGGTGGCGATCACTTCACGGGTAAACGCGGCGAGTGTCTCATAGCGCGCATCGGGCAACTCACCGCGCTGGCGCAGCGCCGCGATGACCTCTTCGGGCAGCTTGGCTTTGTTACGTGCCACAGCGGTGTGCCCGGCCACGCAAAAATCGCAACCGTGGTGGGTGGCGGCAATCAGTTGCACCACTTCACGATCAGCCAGGCTCAAGGTCGACTTGGCATTCAGGCCGGACACGGTGATATAGGTTTCCAGCGCCGCCGGGGCATTGGCCAGTACGGCAAGCAGGTTGGGAATGAACCCCGAGGTTTTCAGCGCGTTTTCCAGGAAGGGCTTGGCCGCTTCCGGCGCGGTTTCAGGGGTGAGCAGCGGTACACGGGACATGGAGTGGTCTCCTCATGGGTGAATGACTCCAGTCTGTTGGTTATAAAAAAACCGCTCAATAGGCTAAAGTAGCGATTACTTGCTCTAGAGTCTTTTCGTTAGATGAATTCGTCCAGCGCACTCGTCGATTGGTTATTAGACAGCCTCGAACTGAACACCAGCCTGTTTCACGTCGGCCGTTACTGCGGCGACTGGCACGCGAGCACCCACGGGCTGGCGAGGGCGAGTTTTCATCTGATCGTACAAGGCCAATGCTGGCTGCATATCGACGGCCAATCAGCGCAGTACCTGAACAATGGCGATGCGGTGTTCCTGCTGCGCGACCTGCCCTATCGGCTTTCCGGTGCAGACACCGCAGCGGGCGCACAGGAATGCCCGCGCCGCCCGATGCTGGCGCTCGATAGCAACGCTACGGACGGAGTGGGCCTGGTCTGCGGCTTCTTTGATTTCCAGTCCGGGCTGTCGGCGATGATTGTCGACAGCCTGCCCGCCTGGATCATCCTGCGCGCCGGTGACCCGTCGTTGACCGCTGCGCGCAATCTGTTCGAACTGATTCTGCAGGAGTGCGAGCGCCTGCCCGCGCCCTCTTCGGCCTTGCTCGAACGTCTGTGCCATCTGCTGTTTCTGTATGTGCTGCGCCAACAAGTGCTTGATAACACCGAACTGGGCGGCCTGGCGGCACTCGGTCGACAGCCGGCATTTTCCAATTTATTGGAACAACTGATCGCACGTCCGGCAGAGAATTGGACACTGCAAAGCATGGCCGCCTGCACCGGGTTGTCACGCTCGGCGTTTTTCAAGCGGTTCAACGAACTGTGCGGGCAGTCACCGGGCCAGGTGCTATTGATGATGCGCATGCGCCACGCCTGCCAGTTGTTCAAGACGGACCAGACCGTGGCGGATGTATCGCTGGCGGTGGGCTATCAATCAGTGGCGGCGTTTACCCGCGCCTTTCATAAAGTCACCGGGCAGCAACCGGGCGCTTACCGCCGCGCGCAAAGCTAGCGGCGCAAGCCGTTGCCCGGCTCGGCGCACAGCTTCACCAGCCAATCGACAAACACCCGGACCCGCTGGGACAGCTGGCGATGCGGCGGGTACAGCGCGGTCAGCGCCATGTTCGGCACCGCCACCTGCGGCAACACTTCCACCAGCGTGCCCTCGGCCAGTTGCTTCATGGCGTGATAATGCGGGGCCTGGATCAGCCCGTAGCCGGCTTCACAGGCCGCGAAATACCCGTCGGAACTGTTCACGGCGACCACTTTCGTCAAGTTCAGCGTGCGCAGCTCGGTGCCAAGCTGGAATTCCAGGCCGAAGCGCTTGCCACTCGCGCTGGAGACATACTCAATCATCTGATGCCGGGCCAGGTCGTCCAGGCTGGCGGGCACGCCCATGCGCTGCAGGTAGGCGGGGCTGGCCAGCGTCAGCTGGTGCATCATCGCCAGCGGTCGCGCCACCAGCGAGTCGTCCAACGCCAGGCCACCGCGCAGTACGCAATCGACCCCTTCACGAATCAGGTCCACCGGGCGGTCGTTGAGGCCGATGTCCAGCTCGATCTGCGGGTAGAGCGCGGTGAACGTCGGCAGCGCCGGGATCACGATCAAACGGCCGATGCCCGACGGCATATCAATGCTCAGGGTGCCGCGCGGGTTTTGCCGGCGCGAGGAAAACACCGCCTCGGTTTCTTCAAGGTCCGCCAGCAACTGCACGCAACGCTGGTAGTACGCCGCGCCGTCCAGGGTCGGGCTGACCTGGCGCGTGGTGCGCTGCAGCAATTGCACGCCCAGGTGGGCCTCCAGTTGCTTGATCAGGATCGTCACCGAAGCGCGCGGCAGTTGAAGGCTGTCTGCCGCCTTGGCAAAACCGCCGAGTTCTACGATTCGGGTGAAGACGCGCATGGCATTGAAACGGTCCACGGTTCACCCCGGAGATTGTTTAGATTTTACAAATAGTGATAGTGCTTTTAGCCGGTTTATCCAGGTTTTGTCGAGCGCGACAATGCACGCCTCAACCAAGGAGCACCACCATGCACACTCGCCAACTCGGTAAAAACGGCCCCCACGTCTCCGCCATCGGCCTCGGCTGCATGGGCATGAGCGACTTCTATACGCCGGGCCTCGACTCCACGGAGGCCATCGCCACCCTGCACCGCGCCCTGGAGCTCGGCGTCAACTTTCTCGATACCGCCGACATGTACGGCCCCCACACCAATGAACAACTGATCGGCAAGGCCATCGCCGGCAAGCGCGACCAGGTGTTCCTGGCCAGCAAATTCGGCATCCTGCGCGACCCGGCAAACCCCGCGCTGCGTGGCGTATGTGGGCGCCCGGAGTACGTGCGCGCCTCCATCGACGGCACGCTGCAACGCCTGGGCATTGAAACCCTGGACCTGTATTACCAGCACCGCATCGATCCCGAGGTGGCCATCGAAGAAACGGTTGGCGCCATGGCCGAGCTGGTGAAACAGGGCAAGGTGCGCTACCTGGGCCTGAGCGAAGCGTCGGCCGCCACGTTGGAGCGCGCGCACAAGGTTCACCCCATCAGCGCCCTGCAAAGCGAATATTCGCTGTGGAGTCGCGATCAGGAAGACAACGGCTGCCTCGCCACCTGCCAGCGCCTGGGCATCGCCTTCGTTCCGTACAGCCCGTTGGGTCGGGGGTTCCTCACCGGGGCACTGAAAAGCCCGGAGGATTTCGATGCCGAGGACTACCGGCGTTTCAACCCGCGCTTTCAGGGCGAGAATTTTGCGAAAAACCTGCAACTGGTCGCACAGGTGCAAGCGCTGGCAGCCGATAAAGGCGTAACGGCCGGCCAACTGGCGCTGGCCTGGGTATTGGCGCAAGGCGACTACATCGTGCCGATCCCCGGCACCAAGCAGCGTAAATACCTGGAAGAAAACGTGGCGGCCGTGTCGATCAGCCTCAGCCCGACCGAGCTGGGGGCGCTGACAGCGATCTTCCCGGCCCACGCAACCGCCGGCCTGCGCTACCCCGAGGAAGTGATGGCCATGCTGGAAATCTGACCACGCGGCGCCGTTCGACGGCGCCCGCACTTTCTTGCACGCACGTACCTAAAGCTGGCTGCTTCCAAGCCGATAGCCCTACGAAGCTCTAAAAAAGCCGCGTCGACAATAACGCTTCGTAAGGACGGCCCCATGCCCCCACTGCGCTCCATCCAAGCCCGCTATACCCTGTTTCTGGTGCTGTTCGTCCTGGTGTTATTGGTGTTGACCGTCGTGGGCATCGGCCAGTTGGTCGCGCCCAAGCTGCAATACACCGAAGAGCAGGTGGTGCTTAACCGCGTCGGCGAGGTAGCCGAACAGATCCAGGGCGAACTGAACAAGGTTCAGGCCCAGCAACGCACCATCACCCAAACCATTCCATTGCTCGACAGTGACGCCATCGACAAGGTGCTGCCCGGCCTGGTCGACCAGTACGGCGAGCTCAAAGTGTTCGGCGGCGGTATCT
The DNA here is from genome assembly GCF_003851685.1 of Pseudomonas sp. R5-89-07. Classification (NCBI taxonomy): domain Bacteria; kingdom Pseudomonadati; phylum Pseudomonadota; class Gammaproteobacteria; order Pseudomonadales; family Pseudomonadaceae; genus Pseudomonas; species Pseudomonas sp. R5-89-07. The sequence goes on from NZ_CP027727.1 coordinate 3,199,383, forward strand.
GGCCGCTGCCCAATCAGCGCACCCCTGGGCGCAACAAGCACAGCACGTTCTGGCACCGCGATGCCTCGGGCAAGCTGGCGGTCAACACCTTCTGGAACAGTGACCCGGCGCCCAACTATTACGACCAGAGCTGGTACAAGGGCGGCCTCGCCTCGCCCCGTGGCCAATGCGCCTGGGCCGCCGCCTACAAGGACGATGCCAGCCAGGAGCCGCGCACCAACTGCGCCATGGCGATCCAGCGTGACGGCGCCGCCTATGGCGTGGCGACCATCGACGTGACCCTGGGCTTCTTCAATGACCTGGTGGCCAGCAAGGAAAAAGACATCGGCGGGCAAATGCTGATCGTCGAAGGCGACGGCAAGATCATCAGCAACAGCTCGCGCATCAGCGGCCCGATCGTGCTGAAGAACATCAGCGAACTGACTGGCACCTCGGCCTTCGCCGCCCAGATCAGCAAGGCCCTCGCCCATCGCGACCAGGGCTTGCAACGTGCTGAGTTCGACAACCAGGGCGTGGCCAGTACCTTCTACATGCGCCCGATCGAAGGCACCCCGTGGTTCCTGGCGACTGCCCTGCCCACTTCGCTGATCACCGCCCAGCGCAATGACGTACTCGGCAGCCTGGCGCTGCTGCAAATCCCGATGGTGATCCTGCTGGTGCTGCTGGCGGCCTATGCCATTCGCCAACTGGTCCAGCGCATGAAAGCGCTGAAGGGCAATATCGACGCGCTGTCTGCCGGCGACGCCGACCTCACACGACGCATCACCATCCGCGCCGAAGACGAACTGGGCGCCATCGGCCACTCGGTGAACCGCTTTATCGTCTACCTGCAAAACATGATCGGTGAGGTGACCCAGGCCACCGGTGCCATGTCCTCGGGCCTGGCGCAACTGCAGCAAACCTCGGCGCACACCAACCAGATCCTGTTGCGCCACGCCTCGGAAACGGACCAGACGGTGACCGCCATCACCGAAATGAGCTCCACCGCCGACACCGTCGCGCAAAACGCCGCGGAAACGGCGGCGTTCACCCAGCGCGCCAACGAACACGCCGACCGCTCCCGCGTGGTGGTGGGCGAAGCGTCCGCCAGTGTCAGCGCCTTGATCGGTGAAGTCGCCAGCGCGACCCACACCGTGGAGAATATGCGCCAGGACGCCGCGCGTATCACTGAAACCCTCGGCGTGATCGGCGCCATCGCCGGCCAGACCAACCTGTTGGCACTCAACGCCGCGATTGAAGCGGCACGGGCCGGCGAACAAGGCCGCGGTTTTGCCGTGGTGGCCGATGAAGTCCGCGCATTGGCCGCGCGCACTCAGGCCAGCACCTCGCAGATCAACGAAATGCTGGCGCGCCTGACCACCGGTGTGGGCTCATCGGTCGCCGCCATGGAAAACACCCAGGCCAGCTGCCAGTCGGCGGCCGATGCCACGGAGCGGGTCAACACCGGGCTCGATGAGATGGCAGGCTCGGTCAGCCACATCAACAACCTGAGCACCCAGATCGCGACGGCCGCCGAGCAGCAGAGCGCGGTGACCGAAGAGATCAACCGCAGCATGGTGCAGATCCGACAGATGGTTGAAGAGTTGGTAGAAAGCGGTCATGTCACGCAAACCAATACCCAAAGCCTGCTGGACGCCAATGGCCGGGTGATTGCCTTGATGGGGCGCTTCAAAGTGCGTTGATCCACGCCTGAATACTCCCGTGCAAAGCGCGGGAGTCGGACTATTCTCACAACTCCTAGTGTAAAACCCGCCACACAGGAGGTGTGTCATGCACGCTGAGCAATCGGTCCGCTTGGAGCGAATCAGTCAGGAACGCTTCATCCAGGCCTCGGTCGAGACCGTCTACGACTACGTGACCCAGCCCGACCGCTGGCACGAATGGCACCCCACCTCCTTAAGCGCCGATACCGGCACCTGCGGCTCAGTGCCGGTCGGCACGCGGTTCACCGAAATCATCGACCTGCTGGGCATACGTGTCCCGCTGAGTTACCGCGTGCAAATCGCCCGTTGCCCGCACGAGTTCAAGACCGTATTCACCTCACTGGCGGTCGACGGCTCATTGCACTATTTCCTGCAAGCACAACAAGGCGGCACACTGTTCAAGCGTGTCCTGACCTATGAGACCGAACTGCAACTGGTGACCTTGCATGAACGCATGCTCGAACTCTCGCGCATTGCGCTGGACCAGCTCAAGCATCGCTTGGAGCACCTGCGGGATTGATCCCTCTCTCGCTTAACTGACCCGCTTCAGGGAAAATGCCCGCCTCCTGCCGTGCGTTCAGTGACACCGACCATGAAAAACCCTCTGCAACGAACCCGTCCGATTCATCGGCATCTGAAACCGTGCTGATGGGTTACCTGGGGCTGTTCGCCGCCGCCTTTGGCGCGGCGACATTACTGCCCTTGCAGTCGGAAGCCGTGCTGGTCGGGCTGCTGCTCAGCGGGCATTACAGCCTGTGGCTGCTGTTGGGCATCGCCACTCTGGGCAATGTGCTGGGTTCGGTGGTCAATTGGCTGCTGGGCCGCTCGGTGGAGCACTTCAAGGCGCGGCGCTGGTTTCCCGTCAGCCCCCGGCAGCTGGACAAGGCCCGCCGCCACTACACGCGCTGGGGCCATTGGACGCTGTTGCTCAGTTGGCTGCCGATCATCGGCGACCCATTGACTCTGGTAGCCGGCGTGATGCGCGAACCGCTATGGCGCTTCCTGCTGCTGGTCACCCTGGCCAAGGCGCTGCGCTACGGCGTGCTGGCCGCCGTGACCCTGCACTGGGTGTTAATCCCCCGTTAATCTCCCTTCAACAGCATCCGGGGCATTATTTCCGGAGCTTATGTCTATGCCTTCCATCCGACATCTATGCGTCGCCGGCCTGCTCACAGCCAGCGCCGCGCCAGTGTTCGCCGCCACCTACGGCCCTGAACTCGAGGGCTTCGAGTACCCCTACCCGGTCGAGCGTTTCAACTTCGAGTCCCAGGGCAAGCGCCTGCAGATGGGCTATATGGACGTGCCGGCCAAAGGCAAGGCCAACGGGCGCAGCGTGGTGCTGATGCACGGCAAGAACTTTTGCGGCGCCACCTGGGAAAGCTCGATCAAAGCCTTGAGCGACGCGGGTTACCGAGTGATCGCCCCGGACCAGATCGGTTTTTGCACCTCCAGCAAGCCCGAGCATTACCAGTACAGCTTTCAGCAACTGGCCCTCAATACCCACCAGTTGCTGGAAAAACTCGGTATTCAAAAAGCCACCCTGCTCGGCCACTCCACCGGCGGCATGCTCGCCACGCGCTATGCCTTGATGTACCCCGGCCAAACCGAACAGCTTGGGCTGGTGAACCCCATCGGCCTGGAAGACTGGAAAGCCCTGGGCGTGCCTCACCAGAGCGTTGACCAGTGGTATCAACGCGAGCTGAAAATGAGCGCTGACGGCGTGCGCAAGTATGAACGCGACACCTATTACGCAGGGCGCTGGAAGCCCGAGTACGAACGATGGGTAGACATGCTGGTCGGCCTCAACCAGGGCCCGGGGCATACCCTGGTGGCCTGGAACTCGGCGTTGATTTACGACATGATCTTCACCCAGCCGGTGTACTACGAGTTCAAGAACCTGCAAGCCCCCACCCTGCTGCTGATCGGCACCAGCGACAACACCGCCATCGGCAAAGACCTGGCGCCCGCGGACGTGAAGGCCAGGATCGGCAACTACCAGGTGCTGGGCAAGCAAGTAGCCAAGCTGATTCCCCATGCGACCCTGGTGGAGTTCGACGGCCTGGGCCATGCGCCGCAGATGGAAGAACCGGCCCGTTTCCACGCTGCGCTGTTGCAGGGTTTGAATGCCCTTTAACCTTTTCGAGGCACGCGTGAATGTCGCGACAGATCGCAGTCATTGATGATTGGCAGCAAGTGGCCAGCAGTGTGGTGGATTGGTCGATGCTTCAGCCTCTGGGCCAGGTGCATTTTCTGCACGACTACCCAGCCGATATCGCCACGATGGTCGAGCGTTTGCAGGAGTTCGACGTTATTTGCGTAATGCGCGAGCGCTCCGTCTTCGACCAGGCGTTATTGCAGGGGCTGCCCAGGCTCAAATTGCTGGTGACCGGTGGCATGCGCAACGCCGCCATCGACATCCCTGCCGCCAAGGCGCTGGGAATCCAAGTCTGCGGCACCGACAGCTATAAGCAGGCCGCGCCGGAGCTGACCTGGGCGCTGATCATGGCTACCACACGCAACCTGCTGGCCGAGGCCAACTCCTTGCGGGCGGGCGGCTGGCAAGTCGGCCTGGGCGGCGACCTGTATGGCAAGACCCTGGGCATCCTGGGGCTCGGCAGCATCGGCCAGAAAGTCGCGCAGTTCGGCCAGGTATTCGGCATGCGTGTGATTGCCTGGAGCGAAAACCTCACGTCAGAGCGGGCCGCCGAGTCAGGGGTGACTTGGGTCAGCAAGCGCGAGCTGTTCGAACAGGCTGACATTCTTAGCGTCCACCTGGTACTCAGCGAGCGCAGCCGCGGCCTGGTTGACGCGCAGGCGCTGGCCTGGATGAAACCCAGCGCGCATCTAGTGAACACGGCACGCGGGCCGATCGTGGATGAACAGGCACTGGTGGACGCATTGAGCAATGGGCGACTGGCCGGCGCGGCGCTGGACGTATATAGCCAGGAGCCACTACCGCTCGACCACCCTTTCCGCTCGCTGCCCAACGTCCTGGCCACGCCCCATGTCGGTTATGTGAGCGAGCAGAACTACCGACAGTTCTACGGGCAAATGATCGAAGACATCCAGGCCTGGGCGAACGGCGCGCCCATTCGAGTGCTCGGCTAACGCACCCTTTCAGTGCGCACGCACCTCTGTGGCGAGGGAGCTTGCTCCCGCTGGAGTTGCGCAGCGCTCCCAAACTCTTAGGGTCGCTGCGCGCCCCAGCGGGAGCAAGCTCCCTCGCCACAGGTTTCGCCGGCTTAACCTTATAAGTTTTTTGTCCTACAATTTTTCCCGCTAAACCCTGCAGGCGCTGGAATCTGTCCTAGACTCATGACCGATGGGTCCGTTCCAAAACAAAAACCCCGCAAAAAATCGAAACTTTCGAACTCTGCCACAGGTCCAGTTTTAGGTAAGGCGAACATATCCGGTTCAGGCCGCATGCCCGCCCATCCAAACTTTTTCAGCTAACCGTGCAACTGGCATACGCCTTGCCAGTTTGTATTGCGCTTGTGCGCCTGGCCGCAGGATGCGGTCACTCGGAGCCAATGGCAGCGGGCCATTAGCCGACCAACGAAACAAGGGGAGTGCATTATGATCAGTGCCGCAGTAGTAACTCAGGGAGAGCGTTTTAGTCAGCAGGCAGGGGGGCCGACGTCATTGGCCGACCTGCCCAACACTGTGCGGCCGATCGTGAGTAAGAACCCGAATCGAAAGAAAGTGCTGTTTGTCACCTCCGAGTTTGCCGACCTGGTGAAGACCGGCGGCCTGGGCGACGTTTCCGCTGCCCTGCCCCGCGCCATGGCCCACCTGCACGACGTGCGGGTGCTGATTCCCGGCTACCCGCAGGTGATGGAGAGCGACAACCCGATCCATATTGTCGGTGAGCTGGGCGGCCACGCGGCGCTGCCACCGTGCAAGATCGGGCGCATGGACCTCAAGGACGGCCTGGTCATTTATGTACTGATCTGCCCTGAGCTGTACGAACGCGAAGGCACACCCTACGGCGCCAACAACGGCCGCGACTGGCCGGACAATCACATCCGCTTCGCCCGCCTGGGCCTGGCCGCCGCCGACATTGCCGCCAACCTGGCACAGATCCACTGGTGCCCGGACCTGGTGCACGCCCACGACTGGCCGGCTGGCCTGGCCCCGGCGTATATGCACTGGCGTGGTTCACGCACCCCTACCCTGTTCACCATTCATAACCTCGCCTACCAAGGCGTGGTCAGCCTGGGCTGCACGCCCGAACTGGGCATTCCGCCCCATGCCCTGCAACAGGAAGGCATGGAGTTCTACGGCAAGATGTCGTTCCTCAAGGCCGGCATGGCCTATTCCAGCCACATCACCACGGTCAGCGCCACTTACGCCGCGGAAATCACCACCCCGGAATTCGGTTGCGGCCTCGATGGCTTCCTCGCCAGCAAGACCCAGCAGGGCCTGCTCAGCGGGATTCCCAACGGCATCGACGAAAGCTGGGAAACCTCGACTGACACCCACCTGACCCACAACTTCAATATCGGTGACTGGGAAGGCAAGGCCATCAATGCTGCCCATGTGCGCGAGCTGTTCGGCCTGCACGACTCCACCGGCCCGTTGTTTGCCGTGGTGTCGCGCCTGGTCTACCAGAAAGGCCTGGACCTCACCGAAGCCGTCGCCAGCTTTATTGTCGAAAACGGCGGCCAAATTGCCATCATCGGCCGTGGCGAGCCGGAAGAAGAACAAGCCATGCGCGAACTGGCGCTGCGCTTCCCCGGCCAGGTCGGCGTGCGCATTGGCTTCAACGAAACCGACGCGCGCCGCATGTTCGCCGGCAGCGACTTCCTGCTAATGCCATCGCGCTATGAGCCGTGCGGCCTGAGCCAGATGTATGCGCAGCGTTTCGGCTCGTTGCCGGTGGCGCGCAATACCGGCGGCCTGGCCGACACCATTGAAGATGGCGTCACCGGCTTTCTGTTCAACGAATCCACGGTCGACAGCTACAAGGCAGCCCTGGAACGTGCGTTCAAGGTGTTTTCCTACCCAGGCCTGCTCAATGCCATGCGCAGCCGCGCCATGACCCAACCCTTCAACTGGTCCCAGGCGGTGGAACCCTACGCCGAGCTGTATGAACAACTGGTGGCTAAAGCACTGGGGAAATCGACCAAATAATCAAAGAGAGGTCTTCATAGATGCCGTTACGGACTCTGGAAACCTGGCCCCACGGTGCACTGATGCTGGACGCGCAACACACGCGTTTCGCCTTGTGGGCGCCAGACGCGTTTTATGTCAGCGTTGAATTGCAGGATGGCAAATCCATCGCCATGCTGCCCCAGGCAGACGGCTGGTTCGAAGTCGAAATAGCCTGCCCTGCCGGAACGCTTTACCGCTTCAATATCGACGGGGAACGGGATGTTCCCGACCCCGCGTCCAGGGCCCAGGCCCAGGACGTCCATGGTTGGAGCCGGGTCGTCGACCCGCTCGCGTACGAGTGGCGGCACAGCCAATGGCAAGGCCGCCCGTGGCACGAAGCGGTGATCTACGAATTGCACGTCGGCGCGATGGGCGGTTACGCCGAAGTCGAGAAACACCTGCCGCGCCTGGCCGAGCTGGGCGTGACCGCCATCGAACTGATGCCCCTGGCGCAGTTCCCCGGTGAACGCAACTGGGGTTACGACGGGGTACTGCCCTACGCACCGCACTCTGTCTACGGCTCCCCCGAACAGCTCAAGCACCTGATCGACTGCGCCCATGGCCACGGCCTGGCGGTGGTCCTCGATGTGGTCTACAACCACTTCGGCCCCGACGGCAATTACCTGGGCCAGTATGCCAAAGGCTTCTTTCAGGAAGACGTGCACACGCCGTGGGGCGCAGGCATTGATTTCGAACGCCGTGAAGTGCGGGATTTCTTCCTCGATAACGCCCTCATGTGGCTGCTCGAATACCGCTTCGACGGCCTGCGCCTGGATGCGGTACACGCCATCGACAATCCCGGTTTTCTGCAGGAACTGGCGCAACGGGTGCGCCAGCAGGTCGATACCGGCCGCCACGTGTGGCTGGTGCTGGAAAACGAGCTGAACCAGGCCAGCCTGCTCAAGCATGATTTCGACGCGCAATGGAACGACGACTTCCATAACGTACTGCACGTGCTGCTCACCGGCGAAACCGATGCCTATTACAGCGACTTTGCCGAGCAGCCCACCGACAGGCTGGCCCGCTGCCTGGCTGAAGGTTTTATCTACCAGGGCCACACCACCCGCCACGGCCATGCACGCGGTGAACCCAGCGCCGAGCTGCCTCCGACCGCCTTCGTGGCGTTCCTGCAGAACCACGACCAGATCGGCAACCGCGCCCTGGGCGAACGCCTGCACCAGCTGTGCCCGCCCGAGGCGCTGAAGGCGGCGACTGCCCTGTTGCTGCTGTCGCCGATGATTCCGCTGATGTTCATGGGTGATGAAGTCAACGCCGCAGAGCCGTTCCTGTTCTTCACTGACCATCACGGTGAGCTGGCCGAGGCCGTACGTGAAGGCCGACGCAACGAGTTCGCCGATTTCGCCGCGTTTCACGATCCCGAGCAACGTGAACGCATTCCCGATCCGAATGCGGTGACGACACTCGAGCAGTCGAAGCCCTCCTTCGTCGAAAACGAGCACACCCAGCTCTATCGCCACTTGCTGAGCCTGCGCCACCAGCATGTGGTGCCGCACCTGCCCGGCAGCGTGGCCCTGGGCGCACAAGTGCTGGGCGACGCTGCCGTCACTGCGCGCTGGCGCCTGGGCAATGGCCGCGTGTTGCAAATCGACCTGAACCTCGGCGCCGAGCCCGTCGACCAGCCCGCATCGCCCCACGTGATCTTTCAAACGCCTGCCGAGGTCGTGGCGCACTTGCCGCCCTTCAGTGCGCGCGTATCTTTATTCCCTGCCGGAGAACCGTCTTGAGCGAAGCGAACCTGGAACTACTCGCCAGCCGCGCGGGCCTGGCCGTCGATTGGATCGATGCCAACGGCCGCCCGCAACATGTGCAGCCCGACGCGCTGCGCGCCGTGCTCAAGGGGCTGGGACACCCGGCCGACACCGAAGACCAGATCGACGCCAGCCTGCGCGAACTGGAGCAGGCCGAGCAGGATAAACATCTGCCCCCGCTGCTGACGGTCGACAGTGGTGAAGGCCTCGACCTGGCCCACTACTTCGCGGCAGACACGCCATGCCGCGTGCAGCTGGAAAACGGCGAAACCCTGGAGTTACGCCTTGACGGCAATGCCGTGCTGCCGGGCATTATCGCCCTCGGCTATCACCAGGCGCATATCGACGGTCAAACCTTCACCGTCGCCGTCGCTCCCGCCCGTTGCCACAGCGTGGCTGAAGCGGTCGACAGCAACCCCGCCCGCGCCTGGGGCCTCAGCGCCCAACTCTACTCACTGCGCCGCCTCGGCGACGGCGGCTTTGGCGACACCCTGGCGCTGGAACATTTGGCCCGCTCAGCCGCCGAGCGCGGCGCCGATGCCCTGGCGATCAGCCCGATGCACGCCATGTTCAGCGCCGACACCGAGCGCTACAGCCCCTACTCGCCTTCCAGCCGGCTGTTTCTCAACAGCCTGTATGCCTCGCCGGGTTGCATCCTGGGCGAACGTGAAGTGCGCAATGCCATTGAGGCCGCGGGCCTGACCGATGAATTGCACGACTTGGAACAACTCATCCTGATCGACTGGCCCACCGCCGCCAAGGCCAAGCAACGCCTGCTGCGCGCGCTGTATGACGACTTCCGCCATGGTCACCATCCCCAACATGCAGACTTCCAGAGCTTTCGCCAGGCCGGCGGAGAAGCCCTGGAAAACCACTGCCGTTTCGAAGCCGTGCAAGCCTTGCGCGCCGCCGCCGGCGAAGACCTCGACTGGCGTCAGTGGCCCGAAGCCTGGCGTACACCGCAGAGCCCGGCGTTGGCGCAGTTCGCCGAGGAGCACCGTGATGAGATCGGCTATTTCGCCTTCACCCAATGGCTGATCGCCCGCAGCCTGCAACGTGCGCAACAGGCGGCGCGGGGCAGTGGCATGGGCATCGGCCTGATTGCCGACCTGGCGGTGGGCGCAGACGGCGGTGGCAGCCAGGCCTGGAGCCGCCAGGATGAACTGCTGGCCGACCTGACCGTCGGCGCGCCGCCGGACATCCTCAACCGTGCCGGCCAGGGTTGGGGTATCTCAGCCTTCTCCCCCGAAGGGCTCAAGCGCAACGGTTTCCGCGCCTTCATCGAAATGCTGCGGGCCAACTTCGCCCACGCCGGCGGCCTGCGCATCGACCATGTGATGGGCCTGCAACGCCTGTGGGTCATCCCGAATGGCGCATCACCGCGCGACGGCGCCTATCTGTATTTCCCGGTGGACGACATGCTGCGCCTGTTGGCGCTCGAATCCCATCGCCATCAGGCCATTGTGCTCGGTGAAGACTTGGGCACCGTGCCCGACGGCCTGCGGGAAAAACTCAGCAGCCGGGCGATTCTCGGCATGCGCGTGCTGCTGTTCGAACAAGACCACAACGGCCAGTTCCGGCCCATTCTCGACTGGCCGGACAACGCCCTCGCCACCACCAGCACCCACGACTTGCCGACCCTCAACGGCTGGTGGCACAGCCGCGACATCGAATGGAACATCGAGTTGGGCCTGATCGATGCGCCCACCGTGGATCAATGGAGCGAGCACCGCCTGCGCGAACGCCAGGCGCTGCGCCAGGCCCTGAGCCAGGACCCGCAAAACTTCGTCGATGAAATCCGCAACGACACCGACCACATGATCGACGCCAGCGTGCGCTACCTCGGCCACACCCGTGCGCCGCTGGTATTGCTGCCGCTGGAGGATGCCCTGGGCATGGAGGAACAACCCAACCTGCCCGGCACCACCGACACCCATCCCAATTGGCGCCGCCGCCTGCCCGGTGAAGCGTCCAGCCTGCTCGACAATGCCGGCGCCGCGCGCCGCCTCGAGCTGCTGGCGGTTGCGCGCAACCAAGCCTATGAGCGTGACCGATGAAAGCACTGCCCCTGCGCGCCACCCAGCGCCTGCAATTTCATAAAGGTTTTACCCTCGATGATGCGGTGCCACTGGTGCCGTATTTCGCCCAGATGGGCATCAGCCACCTGTACGCCTCGCCCCTGCTCAAGGCCCGCGCTGGGTCAATGCATGGCTATGACGTGGTCGACCCTACCCGCGTCAACCCGGAACTGGGCGGCGAGGCGGCGTTGCGGCGCCTGGTTGCCGAGCTGCGCGCACACGACATGGGCCTGATCCTCGATATCGTCTCCAACCATATGGCCGTGGGCGGCGCCGATAACCCCTGGTGGCTGGACCTGCTGGAATGGGGCCGTTTGAGCCCCTACAGCGAATTCTTCGATATCCAGTGGCACTCACCCGACCCGCTGCTCAAGGGCCAACTTTTGATGCCGTTCCTCGGCAGCGACTACGGCGAGGCGTTGCAGAGCGGCAACCTGATCCTGAAGTTCGACGCGGCGCAAGGTGGGTTTTACGTCGAGCACTATGAGCATCGCTTCCCGATCTGCCCACGGGATTACGCGTTGATCCTGGGCGGCGACGAGGCGCTCAAGCCCTTGGCTGATCGCTTCGCCATGCTCGCCTATCAGGACGACGCCTACGCCGAAGCCGCCCGGCTCAAACAGGCATTGGCCGAACAGGCCGGGGGCCTGCTGCCCGCTATCGAACGGCGCCTCGCCAGCTTCGACGGGCGCACGCCGGAGGGCTTCGAGCGCCTGCATGAGCTGCTGGAGCAACAAACTTACCGCCTGGCGAGTTGGCGCACGGCGGCGGACGACATCAACTGGCGCCGCTTCTTCGATGTGAATGAGCTGGGCGGTCTGCGCGTGGAACGTACGGCGGTGTTCGAGGCCACCCACGCCAAGACGTTCGAGCTGATCAGCGCCGGCTTGATCGACGGCCTGCGCATCGATCATATCGACGGCCTGGCCGACCCGCGCGGTTACTGCCGCAAGCTGCGCCGCCGGGTGGATGCGCTGTCGCCGCAACGGCATCTGCCAATCTTCGTGGAAAAGATCCTTGGCGAAGGCGAAACCCTGCGCGACGACTGGCAAGTGGACGGCACCACCGGCTATGAGTTCATGAACCAACTGTCGCTGCTGCAGCACCATCCGGACGGTTTCGCCCCACTGGCCGAATTGTGGTCACGCCACAGCGAACGGCCGTCGGCGTTCATGGACGAAGCCCGGCTGGCACGCCAGCAAATCCTCAACGGCTCCCTGGGCGGCGACTTCGAAAGCGTGGCCCAGGCGCTGTTGCAAGTGGCTCGCGACGATGTGATGACCCGTGACCTGACCCTGGGCGCAATTCGCCGGGCATTGCAGGAACTGATCGTGCACTTCCCGGTGTACCGCACTTATATCAGTGCCCGCGGGCGCAGCGCGGCGGACGACAAGGTGTTCCAGCAAGCCATGGAAGGAGCGCGTACCACGTTGAGCGAAGGCGACTGGCCGGTGCTCGATCACCTGGAAAAATGGCTGGGTGGGCAACCGTGGCGCAATCGCCCGTTGGGCCGCGCACGCAAGATGCTCAAGCATGCCTGCGTGCGCTTCCAGCAACTGACCTCGCCCGCTGCCGCCAAGGCGGTGGAAGACACCGCGTTCTACCGTTCGGCGGTGTTGTTGTCGCGCAACGATGTGGGCTTCAGCACCGAGCAGTTCAGTGCACCGCTGGCGGACTTTCACGCGGTCAACCAGCAGCGACTCGAGCACTTCCCGCACAATTTGCTGGCCACCGCCACCCACGACCATAAACGCGGTGAGGACACCCGCGCACGCCTGGCGGTGCTGAGCGAGTGCGCCCCCTGGTATGCCGAGCAGGTCGAACACTGGCGCAGCCTGGCCGCACCGCTGCGCGACACACCCGATAGCCCTTCGGCGGGCGACGAACTGATCCTCTATCAAGTGCTGCTCGGCAGCTGGCCTCTGGAGCCCAACCCCGACCTTGAGGCCTATCAGCAACGGCTGTGGCAGTGGCAACAGAAAGCCTTGCGCGAAGCCAAGCTGCAAAGTAGCTGGAGCGCGCCGAACGAGGCCTACGAGCACGGCGTTGAAACCTTTCTGCAAGGTGTATTGCTCAGTGAAGCCGGCGGCCCACTGCGCAGCGCCATTGCCAGCGCGGCCCAGGCCATCGCACCCGCTGGCGCCCTGAATGGGCTGGCGCAGACTTTGCTTCATCTGAGTGTGCCGGGTGTGCCGGACGTGTACCAGGGCGATGAGTTCTGGGACTTCAGCCTGGTGGACCCGGACAACCGCCGGCCGGTGGACTTCACTGCGCGGCAACGCGCATTGGATACCCCGGCGAACCCCGTCGAGCTGTTGTCCCACTGGCGCGACGGGCGGGTCAAACAGGCGCTGATCGCGCAGGTGCTGGCCTTGCGCAAGGCTCACCTCGGGTTGTTCATAGACGGCACTTACACGGCCTTGGAGGTGGTTGGCGAACGGGCCGAACACGTGGTCGCCTTCTGCCGCGAACACCAAGGTAAACGCCTGCTGGTGGTGGTACCGCGCTGGTCCCGACGTTTGCTCGAAAATGTGCTGCAACCGCTGATTCCTGCGCAGGTTTGGGGCGATACGCGGGTGAAATTACCGTTCGCCGCCCCGACGCAAAACTGGAAGGGACTTTTTCAAACAAGCGCAGTCACACCAGACAAGGAGCTGTTGGTCAGCACTGCCCTGGGGGATTTCCCGGTCAATGTCTTTATCAATGCCGATATCCAAGAAAGCTGAACATTTTCTCTGAGGAGTGTGTGATGAGTAATGAAGACAAACGCATCCGCGAACTGGCGCATCAGATCTGGGAATCCGAAGGCAAGCCCCACGGTGAAGATGCACGGCACTGGGAGATGGCGCGCAAACTGGCCGAGGCCGAAGCGCTGACGCCAAGCAAGCCCAAGCCTGCCGCCAAACCCAAGACCGCGCCCAAGGCCGCGGCCAAGCCCAAACCTGCTGCGCCTGCGGCTGCCGCCAAGCCGGCGCCGAAGAAGCCAGCCGCGCCGAAGAAACCCAAACCAGCCGCTCATTGATCGCCGCGCCCCCTGACGGCATTGCCGTCAGGGGGCCTTTATCTATTATTAAAGTCATACGCTGAATAATTGTCAGTACGGCCGCGTTCGGCCCGAAAAAAAGAACCTTTGCAGGAGCAACACCATGAGCAAACCCGAAAAAGCCTCAGCCACGCCGGACCACGAGCCGTCGCGGATTCGTGAAGGTTTGCCCTTCCCCCTTGGCGCCACCTGGGACGGCCTGGGCGTCAACTTCGCGCTGTTTTCCGCCAACGCCACCAAGGTCGAGCTGTGCCTGTTCGACGATGCGGGTGAAGTGGAACTGGAGCGCATCGAACTGCCCGAATACACCGATGAAATTTTCCACGGCTACCTGCCCGACGCCCACCCAGGGCTGATCTACGGCTACCGTGTGTATGGCCCCTATGACCCGGAAAACGGCCATCGTTTCAACCACAACAAACTGCTGATCGACCCCTATGCCAAGCAGCTGGTGGGCGAACTCAAATGGTCCGAAGCGCTGTTCGGCTACACCATCGGCCACCCCGACGACGACCTCAGCTTCGACGAACGCGACAGCGCCCCCTTCGTGCCCAAATGCAAGGTCATCGACCCGGCGCACACCTGGGGCAATGACCAGCCGGTACGCGTGCCATGGGACCGTACGATCATCTACGAAACCCACCTGCGCGGCATCAGCATGCGCCACCCTTCAGTCGGCGAGTCGGTGCGCGGTACCTGCGCCGGGCTGATGGAGGATGACGTGCTCAAGCACATCCGTCAGTTGGGCATTTCCTCGGTCGAGCTGCTGCCGGTACACGCCTTCGTCAACGACCAGCATTTGCTGGAAAAAGGCATGACCAACTACTGGGGCTACAACAGCATCGCGTTTTTCGCGCCCGACCCGCGCTACCTGGCCAGCGGCAAGATCGCCGAGTTCAAGGAGATGGTCGCGCACCTGCACGAGCAGAAGCTCGAAGTGATCCTCGACGTGGTCTACAACCACACCGCCGAAGGCAATGAGCGCGGCCCTACCCTGTCGATGCGCGGTATCGACAACGCCTCGTACTACCGGTTGATGCCCGATGAAAAACGTTTCTATATCAACGATTCCGGCACCGGTAACACCCTCGACCTGAGTCACCCGTGCGTGCTGCAGATGGTCACCGACTCCCTGCGCTACTGGGCCACCGAGATGCACGTCGACGGCTTCCGCTTCGACCTGGCAACCATTCTCGGACGCTACCGCGACGGCTTTGACGAACGTCACAGCTTCCTTGTGGCCTGCCGCCAGGACCCTATCCTGCGCCAGCTCAAATTGATCGCCGAACCTTGGGATTGCGGGCCAGGCGGCTACCAGGTGGGCAATTTCCCACCGGGCTGGGCGGAATGGAACGACCGTTTCCGCGACACCGTGCGCGCCTTCTGGAAAGGCGATGACGGGCAGTTGGCGGACTTCGCCGGGCGCATGACGGCCTCGGGCGAGATGTTCAACCATCGTGGGCGCCGGCCTTACAGCTCGGTGAACTTCATCACCGCCCACGACGGCTTCACCCTGCACGACCTGGTGTCGTACAACGACAAGCACAACGAAGCCAACGACGAGAACAACCAGGACGGCAGCAATAACAACCTGTCGTGGAACCATGGCGTCGAAGGCCCCACCGACGATCCGGAAATCAACGCGCTGCGCCTGCGCCAGATGCGCAACTTCTTCGCCACCCTGCTGCTGGCCCAGGGCACGCCGATGATTGTGGCCGGCGATGAATTCGCCCGCACCCAGCACGGCAACAACAACGCCTACTGCCAGGACAGCGAGATCGGCTGGGTCAACTGGGACCTGGACGATGACGGCAAGGCGCTGCTCAAGTTCGTCAAGCGCCTGATCAAGTTGCGCCTGGCGTACCCGATCCTGCGCCGTGGACGCTTCCTGGTGGGTGACTACAACGAAGACATCGGCGTGAAGGACGTCACCTGGCTCGCGCCGGATGGCAACGAGATGACCACTGAGCAGTGGGAAGACAGCCACGGTCGTTGCCTGGGCATGCTGATGGATGGCCGCGCCCAGGAGACCGGGATTCGGCGTGCCGGTGCCGACGCCACGCTGTTGCTGGTGGTCAATGCCCATCACGACATGGTCAATTTCCGCCTGCCACCGGTGCCCCAGGGCGAGTCCTGGAATTGCCTGCTCGACACCAATGACCCAGCGGTACGTGGCCAGGAGCGCTTTGACTTCGAAGACGAGTACGCGGCAACCGGCCGCTCCCTGCTGCTGTTCGAGCTTCAGCACGACGAAGAGGTGTGAAATGGCGTTGCACGGATTCCTTTCGGGCTACCGGGGCTATGCGAACACGCAGGCCCTGGGTGATGCCTTGAAGGACCTTCAGGAAGAAGGCCTGGACCAGCTGCCGTTGCCCGGCAGCGGCCAGACGCTGGAGCGCTTCAGCGGCCTGGCACAAGTCGCCGGCCACGACCTGCGCTTGTGCAAGCTGTTTGAAGGCCACACCGATGCGCTGGCGATCATCGCTGAACTCGAGAGCCCATTGCCGCCGCTGGGCAGCACCTGGGGAACGTGGGCCGCCGAGCCGCCGAGCGCCAAGGTGCGGGTGCGGCGTGACGGCCAGCGCCTGATTGTCGACGGGCGTAAAGCCTGGTGCTCCGGTGCGTCGGTGGTGTCACACGGATTGTTGACCGCGTGGGACGAGGAAGACCGCCAGCAACTGGTCGCCGTGGCGATGGATCAGCCAGGGGTCCGGGTGACGGATGAAGGCTGGGATGCCGTGGGCATGGCTGCCACCGGCAGTGTGGAGATAGTGTTCGATCAGGCGCGCGGGCTGGCGGTGGGTGGGCCGGGTGATTACCTGGCCCGCCCGGGCTTCTGGCAAGGCGCAATCGGCATCGCCGCGTGCTGGTACGGCGCGGCGCAGCGCCTGGCTGAAGTGCTGCGCGAACAGTGCAGCACGCGCCCGGAGCCGCACGCCATGGCGCACCTCGGTGCGGTGGACAGTACGTTGAACAGTGCGGCCTGCGTGCTACGCGCCAGTGCCGAGCAGGTAGACCGGGCGCCGACCGCCGATGCCCGACTACTGGCCCAACAGGTGCGTGCGTGCGTCGAGGAAACCGTGGAGCACGTGATCCATCATGTCGGGCGGGCGGTCGGTGCGGGGCCTTATTGCAAGGATCCGCACTTCGCCCAATTGATGGCGGATTTGCCGGTGTTTGTGCGCCAGAGCCATGCCGAACGCGACCTGGCGGCCCTGGGCGAACAGGTCGCCGACCAACCGTCAGGGAGGTGGCAGTTATGAAACCCAACCCGATAGTCGGCCAGGGTACGTCGCTGCATTACTGGCAGACATCGGCGCGCCTGGCTGAACTGCCGCATGTCAGCGTCGAGCAACTGGTGCCCGAGGGGTGCCGTGCGGTGATCATCGCCCCGCACCCGGACGATGAAGTGCTCGGCTGCGGCGGTTTGCTGCAAGGGCTTGCCGCACTGGGCCGTCCCATTCAACTGATTTCGGTCACCGACGGCAGCGCCAGCCACCCAGGCTCCAAACGCTGGCCAGTGCAACGCCTGAGCGTGGTGCGCCCCCAGGAATCAGCCCAGGCCCTGCACCGCCTGGGCTTGCCGCTGCACAGTTTGAAATGGCTGCGCGCCGGCTTTACCGACAGCAAGGTCGCCGAGCGCGAAGCCGAGCTGACCGCGTTCATCCAGCGCTACCTCAAGCCCAACGACGTGGTGTTCGCGACGTGGCGCGAAGACGGCCACTGCGACCATGAAGCCGTCGGCCGCGCCAGCGCCGAAGCGGCCCGCGCCGTGGGTGCACAGCTGTATGAACTGCCGGTATGGACCTGGCACTGGGCGACTGCCGAAGACGGCATGGTGCCTTGGGAGCGCGCGCGCAAGATCCCGCTGACACCGGAAAAAGTCGCGCGCAAACGCCATGCTATCCACGCCTTTGCCAGCCAGTTGGAGGGCGACCCCCAGGTCGGCCTGCCCCCGGTGCTGGCGCCCTATGTGGTGGAGCGTTTGCTGCAACCTTTTGAAGTGGTGTTCGTTTGAGTGTGACAACCCCGTATTTCGACCAGATGTTCACCGGCAACGACGATCCCTGGGCGTTTCGTCAACGTTGGTATGAACAGCGCAAACGCGCGTTGACCCTGGCAGTCCTGACCCGCGCCCGCTACACCTCGATTTTCGAACCCGGCTGTGCCAATGGCGAGCTGAGCGCCGAATTGGCGGCGCGCGGTGATCGCTTGCTGTGCTGCGATACGGCGAGCGCTGCGGTGGCGCTGGCCAAGAAGCGGCTGGCGGGGTTTTCCAACGTTCAGGTAGAGCAACGCCGGTTGCCCGAACAATGGCCCTCGGGGCAATTCGAGCTGATTGTATTGAGTGAGCTGTGTTATTACCTGGACGTCGCTGATCTTGAGCGCCTGATTGACCACTGCCTCGATGCCCTGGCGGATAACGGCCAACTGCTGGCCTGCCACTGGCGACCGCCGATTGAAGGTTGCCCGCAAACCGCCGAACAGGTGCATGCCCTGCTCCAGCAGCGACTGGGCCTGCACGTTGTAGCGCGTCACCATGAGGATGATTTCCTGCTCGACCTGTGGGGCCGCGATGGCGCCTCGGTCGCAAGCCTCGAGGGCCTGCGATGATCGGCATCCTGATTCCGGTGCATAACGAAGAGGCGTTATTGGGCGAATGCCTTGACGCGGCAATGGTCGCCGCCAGCCATCCGCAACTGCACGGCGAAGCGGTACAGATCCTGGTGGTGCTCGACAGCTGCAGCGATGGCAGTGCAGCGATTGCCGGTGCGCGAGGCGTGCACTGCCTGGCCGTGCAGGCGCGTAATGTCGGGCATGCCCGCGGCGCGGGTGCGCAGCACCTGTTGGACCTGGGCGCGCGTTGGATTGCCTGTACCGACGCTGACAGTCGCGTTGCTGCGGACTGGCTGGTGGCGCAACTGGCGCTGGGCTGCGACGCCGTGTGCGGCACCGTGACCGTGGACGCCTGGAGCGAAGGCTTCGACGCGGCGGCGCAGATTCGCTATCACCAGGCGTATGAAGCCCACGACGGGCATCGGCATATCCACGGGGCCAACCTGGGGGTAAGCGCCAGCGCCTATTTGCAAGCGGGTGGATTTGAACCGTTGACGTGCCATGAGGATGTGCAATTGGTGCGCAATCTGGAACGCTGCGGTGCCTCCATCGCCTGGAGCCATACCCCGCAAGTGATCACCAGCGCACGCCTGGATTGCCGCGCCCAGGGCGGCTTCGCTGACTACCTGAAGAGCCTGATGCAGGTTTCTTGAAAAAACGCCATGGCGCCATTTTTCCTTGTCTATGCTTATAACGCTTCGCACAAGTCTCCAGGATCGGAGGCTGAGGTGAAGACTAAAGCAACAACCGACAAGGACGTGACACCCCATGAAACCTGCTTCCCTAAGCGAGGGCCGCCGCGGCTCCGCGCAAATCTGGAACAGCGCGCCCCAGTTGGCGCAAATCCCCGTTATCAGCGTGTCCAGCCTGGTTGCGCCAGGCGCGCGAGTGGTGGTGATCGCCCCCCACCCGGGCGATGAAGTGCTCGCTTGCGGCGGCTTGTTGCAATTGCTCAGCACCCGCGCCCACCCGTTGAAATTGATTTCCATCACCGATGGCAGCGCCAGCCATCCTGGCTCCAAGGTCTGGTCGGCCAGCCGGTTGAGTGTGGTCCGCCCCCAGGAAAGCGCCGAGGCCCTGCGCCGCCTGGGTATGCCACTGCACAGCCTGAAATGGATTCGTGGCGGGTTTCGCGATAACGCCCTGGCCGCCGATGAGCAACAGATCAGCCAGTTTATCGCCCGCTACCTGCAGCCGGGTGATGTGGTGTTTACCACCTGGCGCCATGACGGCAATGACGATCACGAAGCCGTCGGCCGGGCCAGCGCCAACGCGTGCGAGCAGGTGGGTGCGCAACTTTACGAACTGCCGATCTGGGCCTGGCACTGGCCCGCACGGGAAGGCGCGGTGATCCCCTGGCAGCGTGCGCGCAAGTTGCGCCTGGATACCTGGGGCATCGCCCACAAGCTGCATGCCGTGCACGCCTATGCCAGCCAGCTCACGGGCGACCCCGCCATCGGCTTGGCGCCGATACTCGCCCAGGTCTTGCTCGAACGCATGCGCGACCCCTACGAAATCGTATTCACCTAGGCAAAGGTGGCAAAACGCTGGTACGCGGCGTGTGAAAAATTCGTTAACTGATTAATCCCGTAGGCTTTTTCCCACAGGCTCAATCTGCCACACTGATGCGAATAATTATCAACAGTTTTATTATTCGCCACGGATGGCCTTCCGGGAGAGCTACATTCATGTCTGTGCCACACCATGGCGGCAAAGGGTTTTCACCGAGTCTGATCGCAATGGCTATCTGCCTGAGCACTTCCCACGCGGTCCTCGCCGCCGAGGCCGATGCGCCACCGAGCACCATTGAGCTTGGCGCCACCGAGGTGTCCGGCCAGCAGTTGGGCGAAACCACCGAAGGCAGCGAGTCGTACACCACCGGCTCGATGAAAACCGCAACCAAACTGCCACTGACCCTGCGCGAAACCCCGCAGGCCGTCACCGTGATTACGCGTCAGCGCATGGATGACCAGGCGATGACCAGCATCAACGACGTGGTGAACGCCACGCCGGGATTGTTCCTCAATTATTCCAACGGCCCCGGTCGCCAGGGCTACACCGCGCGCGGTTTCAACGTCGACAATCTGATGTACGACGGCATTCCCAGTGGCTATAACGGCGTTAATGTCGGTTCGCAGCCGAACCTGGCGATGTTCGATCGGGTCGAGGTGGTGCGCGGTGCCACCGGCCTGGTCACCGGCGCCGGTAACCCCTCGGCGGCCATCAACCTGATCCGCAAGCGGCCCCTGGCCGAGCAGAAAGTCACCTTGACCGGCGCCGCCGGCAGTTGGGACGACTACCGTGGCGAGCTTGACGCCTCCAGCCCCCTCAATGACAGCGGCACCTGGCGTGGCCGCGTAGTGACCTCTTACCGCGACGCCAACAGCTTCATCGACAAGGTCGAGCAGGATCACGGCCTGTTCTATGCCGTGACCGAAGCCGACCTGGGCGAAGACACCACGTTGACCCTCGGCTACTCCAACCAGAAAGACAAGACCAACTACTTCTGGGGCTCGTCGATGATCGGCCTGGACGGCCGTCACCTCGACCTGTCGCGCTCTTACAATCCCGGTACCGACTGGGAGAACAAGGACCAGGAGGTCAACACCGTCTTTGTCGAACTGCGCCAGCAGTTGGCCAATGACTGGAGCCTGCAGGTCAATGCCAACTACGCCGAGCAAGACGCGCTGTTCTCCGGTTCCTACAAGTCGCGCTGGACCAACAATACCCTGGCACGCACCGTATACCAGGCCGCCTTCGATCAGAACCAGGCCGGGGTCGACGCCTTTTTCAGTGGGCCTTTCCAGGCGTTCGGGCGCACCCATGAACTGGTCGTAGGCGCCAGCAAGCGCATCGAGGACACCACCACCCACGACTACAGCCCTTACGATCTGAACTGGCCGATCACGGCCGGCAAACCGAACTTCACCCGCACCAATAACCAGCGCGACGTCACCACCCAGGACGGCGTCTACGTCACCACCCGCCTGAGCCTGGCCGACCCGCTCAAGCTGATCCTGGGCGGGCGCCTGGACTGGTACGACTACGACAACCGCGATGGCGACGGCGACTACAAGGTCACCCGCAACCTCACCCGCTATGCGGGGCTGATCTACGACCTGGACGACCAGCACTCGGTGTACGCCAGCTACAGCGACATCTTCACCCCGCAAAGTGAGAAAAACACCTCCGCCACCCCGCTCAAGCCCATCGTCGGCAAGAATTATGAAGTCGGCATCAAGGGCGAATACCTGGGCGGCGCGCTGAATGCCAGTGTGGCGCTGTTCCGGGTCGACCAGGAAAACCGTGCGGTGCAGATCGTCGTGCCGGATTGCCCACAAGCCTCCTGCTACCAGGCTTCTGGCGAGATTCGCAGCCAGGGTATCGACTTCGAACTGCAGGGTGCGCTGACCGAGAATTGGCAGGTGGGCGGTGGCTACACCTACGCGCGCACCCACACCATCAAGGACGACGCCAACCCGCAGAAGGTCAACAAGCAGTTCGACACCGACACCCCGGAACACCTGTTCAAGGTGACCACCCGCTACAACTTCCAGGGCCCGCTGGAAAAACTTCGCGTGGGCGGCAATGTGTCCTGGCAGAGCCGCATGTACAACGACATCCAACTGGCGGACGGCAGCA
The DNA here is from genome assembly GCF_003851685.1 of Pseudomonas sp. R5-89-07. Classification (NCBI taxonomy): domain Bacteria; kingdom Pseudomonadati; phylum Pseudomonadota; class Gammaproteobacteria; order Pseudomonadales; family Pseudomonadaceae; genus Pseudomonas; species Pseudomonas sp. R5-89-07. The sequence goes on from NZ_CP027727.1 coordinate 3,221,389, forward strand.
CCTATCGGCTCAAGCAAGGCGGCTACGCCGTCACCGACCTGATGGCCGGCTACCGGGTCAACCAGCACCTGGACCTGCAGCTCAACGCCAACAATATCTTTGATCGTCACTACTACCAGTCCATCTCCGAAGCCGTCACCTATGGCGGTGATTCCTACGGCGCCCCACGCAACATGATGTTGACGGCCAAGTACAGCTTCTGACCGCCACCGCGGCTGCCCGCTCGGGCAGCCATTGCTTAAAGTCCTCTTGCAATCTGCCGATAACCGTTTGCCGGATCGATGCCGGCAAATCGCCACCTCCTTTGTACTACCCGCGGCCCGCGTGGCACGCCGCATGCTTGGTTCCTGGCCAAACCACATGGAGTAAACGTGAATGCCTACGCGCTTTCTGGAGCACTACCGCAAGGCCGACCGCATCATGCTGGCGTTGATCTGGCTGATGTTCCTGTTCTCCCTCGGGCTGGCGTTCTGGCATGACACCTTTACCCAAGCGGTCATCGTCGGTGGCGGCAGCGGCGTGGTGCTGACTGCGCTGTACCGCGCCATGGGCGGCACCCGCGTGATGCGCTGCCTGCTGGGCGCCGGCCTGATGGTGATGGCCGCCTTGCACATCAACCAGGCCGAGGGTGTAATCGAATCGCACTTTGGTATTTTCGCGCTGCTGGCGGTGTTGACCTTCTACCGCGACTGGTTGCCGATCCTGGTGGCGGCGCTGACCATCGCCGTGCATCACCTGGTCTTCCATGCCTTGCAGCATCAAGGCGTGCCGGTATTTGTGATGGCCCATCACGGCGGCTGGACGATGATTTTCGTCCACGCGTTCTACGTGGTGATGGAAACGGTCGCCCTGCTCTACCTCGCCGTGCATAGCCAGGCCGAGGCGGTCGAAAGCCAGGAAATGCTCGAAAAAATGCTCGTCGTCACCTCGCAATTCACGCAAGACACCGCCCAGGGTGAAGCCAAGGTGCGGGTGTCCCTCGCCAAGCGCTTCGACCACTTCCTGCAGCAGCTCACCCACCTGATCGACGGTGTCGCCCGCGACTCCCACGGCCTGGGGCAACTCGGCCAGGAACTGGCCACAGCCAGCGGCACCCTGGAACAAGGCGCACGGCATCAACTGGCGCAGATCAATGAAATGACCGGCTCGATGCAGCGCATGGAAGACGCCATGGGCCACATTACCGTGCACGTCGAACAGGCGGTGGAGCACGCCGGCCAGGCCAGCCAGCAGATCGAGCGCGGTCAGCAAAGCGTGGGCCGCGCCCAGCATGAGATTACGCAACTGGCGTCACGCATTAATGGCACCGAATCCACCGTACAATCGCTGGCTGTACAGGCGGAGCAAATCGGCTCGGTGCTGGAGGTGATCAGCAGCATCGCCAACCAGACCAACCTGCTTGCCCTCAATGCCGCCATCGAAGCCGCCCGCGCCGGCGAGCAAGGCCGTGGCTTTGCCGTGGTCGCCGACGAAGTGCGCAGCCTGGCCCAACGTACCGCCCTCTCCACCCAGGAAATCCGGACCATTATCGAAGGCCTGCAGCAAGGCAGCCGCCAAGCCGTCGAAGCCATGCACGACAGCCGCCAGGGCGTGGAGCGCTGCGTGGCAGACAGCCAAGTGGCCGTCGACATGCTGCGCGCCGTGGGCGAAGACATCGCACACATCGACCAACTCAATGGCCGCATCGTCACCACCACCCGCGAGCAGACCTCGGCGAACCTGGAAATCGTAGAGCGCCTGCAGTCGGTGCAACACATCGCGCAAAACACCGCCAACGACGTCGAAACCCTCGCCCGCAGCAGCGAACGCCTGCCCCCCATCGCCGTGCGCCTGGATGCGCTGGGGCGCAGGTTTCATCCGTGACGTGGGGTGGTGGGGACTGAGGGCGCTGGCGAGGCGGTGACAGGGTCGACATATTCGTCGCCTGAACTACCGCTTTCGCAGCCTCGCTGGGGCTCGACAGCTCCCACAGGGGATGGGTGGCGTTGGGTGTGTCTCGGTTTGCAGAGCCATCTCAGCAGGCGCAGTTCTCAATAACAACACCGCTCAAATGTGGGAGCTGTCGAGCCCCAGCGAGGCTGCGATGGCGGCGGTACAGTCAACATCTTCGTTGCCTGACCCAACGCTTTCGCAGCCTCGCTAAAGCTCGACAGCTCCTACAGGAGATTGGTGCAATTCATGAGGCAGTCTTTGGCACTGACTCGCTTACAAAATCCTGGTAAGTGCGCAACGGCCGGCCGATGATCGCTTCCAGTCGCTCCACGCTGCCTGGCGCTGCCTGCATGCCGAACGCCTGGATGCCTTCCATCATCAGGCGCATGTCGTAGGCCAGCCAGGCAGGACCGTACGCCGCCAGTTGGGTTTCAAACGCGGCAACGTCATCGCCACCATAGGCGATTTCGCGGCCCAGGGCCGAGCTCCAGAGTTTGGCCACGCCGGCTCCCGTCAACGCCTGCGGCCCTACCAGCTCCAGCGTCACGCGCTGCAGCGCAGTGGCGGCCTGGTCGCGTCGCAACAGCTCGGCCACGGCGATGTCGGCAATGTCCCGCGTGTCGATCATCGACACACCGGCCGAGCCGATGGGCATCGGGTACACCGCGTAGTCCTGGATCGTCTGCTGCACCATCAGGTCGTTTTGCATGAAGTACGCCGGGCGCAGAACGGTCGCGGGAATATCGAAGCTTTCGATCATGCGTTCAACGGTGTGCTTGCCGGTGAAGTGCGGCACCTGGGTGAACGTGTCGGCATGGATCACCGACAAGTAAACCACCCGCTCGATGCCCGCCTCCCGGGCGAGGTTCAGAGCGATGATCGCTTGGGTGACCTCATCGGGCGTCACCGCATTCAGCAAAAACAGGGTACGTACCGACGCCAGAGCGGCGCGCATGGACGCTACATCGGTAAGGTCGCCGACCACTTCGGTGACGCCTGCCGGAAAGTCCCGTTTACCCGCCTGGCGCACCAGGGCCTTGACCGCTGCGCCGCGCTGGGCGAGGCCTTGGGTGACGAGTGAACCGAGGGTGCCAGTGGCGCCGACTACTAGAATGCTCATGAATAAAACTCCTGCGTGGGATCAATGGGTTTGGGTTGGAACCCACAGTAATTCGTTGCATAACGAAAACGAAGGCCACAGAATCTAGACACCTCGTTTCAAAAATGGAACACCATGAACCTCAACGCCCTGATCGATTTCATCCTCGTCGCCACCAACGAGAGCCTGGGCAGGGCCAGCCGCGCCAGCGGTGTGTCCAAGGCCACGCTGTCGCGCCGAATCGCCGACCTTGAAGAGCAACTGGGCGTACGGCTGATCGAACGCAGTGCCCGTGGGCTCAAGCTCACCGAGGCAGGCGAGCTGCTGATGTCGCGCACCGAGGGCCCGCTGGGCGAGGTGACCGAAGCGCTGACCGCCGCACGCGAAGGCCTATCGACTCCCCGCGGTCGCTTGCGCGTGGCCGCCCCGATTCTGTTCTCCCAGCTGGCCATGGGCGGGATTGGCGCACGCTTCTGCGCCGCCTACCCGGACGTGGTCATCGACGTGGTGGCCGAAGACCGCCTGGTGGACCTGGTGGACGAGCAATTCGACGTCGCCATTCGCATCAACCCCAGCCCGGATAGCAATCTGGTCGGTCGATGCTTCGCCAAGGACCGCCTGGTGGTGGTAGCCGCGCCCGCCATACCCAAGCCGCAGCCGGGTGCAATCCGGCAGGTGGCGAGCATCGTAACGTCAGGGCTCATGCCCACCCATTGGCGGCTGGATGGCGGGCAGCTGGTGCTGGAACCGCTCCCCAGGCTGCAGTTCTCTTCGTTACTGATGGTGCGCGATGCAGCGATCGCCGGTGGCGGCGCAGCGCTGATTCCGCAATCCATCGCGTGGGCGCCACTGGCCCGGGGCGAACTGGTCCAGTGGGGCACGGTGTCCGAGATCGAGCCAGAGCTTTGGGTGTTGCACACCTCCCGGCGCCTGGCCGCGCCCAAGGTGCGCGCTTTTGTCGACTTCATCTGCGCGCAGTACCCGGACATGTCGCTGGTACTGCGGGGTTGAACGGCAACCAACCCATGCTGCGCGCAACCGCCGCCGGATGCGCGACGCTGCGCCGTGACCATCCGCCAGCCGCAGCACCGTAACTCATCGCCTTTCGTCCGCGCGCAGCGAAACTCCTGAACCATCCTTCGGTCGATGCTTTCAAGAGGCCGTTAGTGCTTCAAATGTCTTGTGTGTGTAGTCAAAGCTGCGGAGACGGCCATGAAAGAAGTCATCAACGATTTGCCCGGCCCTATTAAACGCCAGGCCTACAGAATCCTGCGCGAAATCGAACTGGCGGGGTCAATGATTCTGGCCGTCAAGGGCGGCGCCAAAGCCCAGGGGTTTGTGTTGGGAATAGACTGCTGTGACGGCCTCACGTCGGAGCGCTGCGAGGAGCTGGCGAGCCATTTTGACAGCGTGGTGGAACAACGGCTGCGGTCGCTGACATTGGGGCTGTAACCCCAGCCATATGCTGGCTTTCAGTGCAAAGATTGGATCCACGGTATCCCATCACCGCCCGAGCTTTAAAAGCGGCGAACAAACTCCTACACTGCCGAGAATTTCCCTACAGCTGCGCAGCCTCGCTCTTCTGCCCGCCTCTATCAGGACTACAGACATGCGCTTGGCCGATTTCATCCTGGAAAACCTCGAGCCGATCCTGCAGGCCTGGGAAGACTTCGCCAGAACCCTCGACACGCCGGGCGAGGAACTCGACAGTGTCGGCTTGCGCGACCATGCCGAGCAGATGTTGCGCGCCATCGTCACCGACCTGCGCACCAAGCAGACCCGACAGGAGCAAATCGCCAAGGCCCAGGGGCACGCTCCGGAGGAGGAGCAGGAAACCGCAGCGGAGATCCACGCCATGACGCGGCTGATGGCCGGCTTCACCATCGATCAGATGGTCTCGGAGTACCGCGCCCTGCGCACCAGCGTGGTCAGCCAGTGGATGCGCCAGGTCAAAGACGGCACCCCGATCAACGTCGACGACATGACGCGCTTCCACGAAGCCATCGACCAGGCGCTGGCCGAGTCCGTCGCCAGCTATTCACGTGCGGTGGAGGCGTCCCGCAATATGTTCCTGGGCATCCTCGGCCACGACTTGCGCACCCCACTCGGCGCGATCCTGCTGGGCGCCGACGTGCTGCGCCACGCCCAGGACGCCGGAGCCCGTGCGACTAAAATTGCCAATCAGATCTTCACCAGCGTGCGCCGGGCCAGCCAGATCGTCGGCGACCTGCTGGACCTCACCCGCTGCCAGATGGGGCCGGGCATCCCGGTCAAGACAGCCGAAATAGACCTGGCCCCGCTGTGCCAGCGCGTTATAGAAGAAATCCGCACCTTTCACCCCGAAGCCATCGTGATATTCGACGCCAAGACGCCGGTTGCCGGGGAATTCGACGGCGCCCGCATGGAGCAGGTGTTCTCGAACATCATCAGCAACGCGGTGCAGCATGGGGACACCACGCGGCCTATCCACGTGGACCTAGGGATACAGGAGGGCCTTGTGGTCTTCACCGTGCACAACAGCGGCGAAGCGATCCCCGAGGATGTGCTCCCGTTCATCTTCAACCCCATGGGCCGCTTCTCCCAGCGCTCCGCAATCAACCACGGCCCCACCGAAGGCCTGGGCCTGGGCCTGTTCATCGCCTCGGAAATCGTGGCTTCTCATGGTGGGGTGATTGAGGTGAGTTCTGATACGGAACATGGCACGGTGTTTAGTGTGCGAATGCCGATCGATAAGCCAGAGAACAGCGTTGCTTGAGAAACGAGCCGCGCCCGATTCGCGAGGGGTGTAACCACTATGGAATACGACGAAAAGCTGATAGAGGAAGCCGTACTGGCCCTGCTGACAGTCTTCAGCACCGATGACGGAAACTCATGGAAGGGGCACGATTTCCAGATAATGAACCAATTACATGAACAGGGTTTTATCGATAACCCGGTAAACAAGAACAAATCGGTCTGGTTGACGACGCACGGGCTGGAGCGCGGTCGGGAACTGGCTGATCGGCTGTTTGGGACGAGGGCTTAGGTCAAGGACAACCTGTACCTGACCTCCACCAAGGTGGCGCCGCCTCTTTCAAGATTGCGCTCACTCCCCGTGTCCTCGACACACCCTGCCCGGCGGTAAAAGCGGATAGCCCTTTCATTACGGGCCAGAACCCAAAGCGTCAAACGCTCGTATCCTTGCTCCAGCAAGTCCTGCAGACCCGCGCGCCACAAGGCTGACCCGACGCCAGTTTGCCAATGCTTGGCTAAAACATAGAGCGCCATGACCTCACCGGCATCTGCCCCAGCGGCATCGTCATCACGGCTGGCGCCGACTGCTATCCAACCCACAATCTGCTGGTCCAGTTCCGCGATCCATACACCGGGTTCGCCCGATGCAATTGAGCGACGCCAATGAGATTCGCGCTGAGCCAGCGTGGCGGCCAGCGCGTTCAAGTAGTGGGCAGGCATCAGGTCGCGATACGCCTCTTGCCAACTACGGATATGCACTTGGGCAATGGCCTTTGCGTCGGTGGGTAACGCTTGGCGGATCATTGTATATCCTTCAGGCAATGCTGACGTCGTCTCAGTATGCATGCGGGCACATGACGAAATTAGTTTCTCCATACTCGACGTAACTTGGCCGTGATTGCTGCACCGCCCCCACTCCCCTTATCCTCGACGCTCCCGTCCAACCCACTCCGGAGCCGCCATGGACCTTGCCACCCTCGCCCTCTTTCTGCCCGCCTGCTTCGCCCTGAACATGGCCCCCGGCCCCAACAACCTGCTGTCGGTCAGCAACGCCACCCGTTACGGCTACCGCACCTCCTGCCTGGCCGGCCTCGGCCGACTGCTGGCTTTTGCCGGCATGATCGCCCTCGCCTCCGCCGGGCTGGCGGTGGTGTTGCAAACGTCGGAATTGCTGTTCTACGGGATCAAGCTGCTTGGCGCGGCGTACCTGTTTTACCTGGCGTACCAGCTGTGGTGCGCGAACCCGCAGGCAGAGGCGCAAACCGCCACGAACAGGATGAGCGTCTGGGCCCTGGCGCGACAGGAGTTTCTGGTGGCAGCGGGTAACCCGAAAGCCATCCTTATCTTTACTGCCTTCCTCCCCCAATTCGTGGTGCCCGGCCAACCCGTCACCGCGCAATTTGCCGTGCTGGGCGCGATGTTCCTGGCGCTGGAATGGATCGCTATCAGCGCCTACGCCTACATGGGTTTGCATATGCGCCGCTGGTTTGCCGAGCCTGGGGGTAAGCGGATCTTCAATCGGTGCTGCGCGGGGTTGTTGTCGGCGGCGGCGACGGTTTTATTGACCGCGCGCCGGGCGTAACTCCCGCGCCGGTGTGTGGAAGCAGTGCAGGCGCCCTTACCCCTTGGTCAAATCAACCAACGGCGTCTGCCTCACCTCAGTCTCACGCCCAGCCTGAATCTCGCTGACCTGCTTCAAGGCCTTGTCTACAGCTGCCTTATCCGCCAACAAGCTGTAGCTGATGCGGAACTGCTTGTGTTCCTTGGGCCCAATGGTGGGTACCAGGTTCAGTGGCCGCTGATAACGGCGGTTGTAGGAAAAACTTGTTCCCGGCTCCAGCCCCGTGACATAGCCCTGCACTTGCGTATCAGTGTTCTTCCACAGGGAAAACACCGGCAGCGTCTGCGTATTGAAACCGACCGACACGCCCAGGCTGCCTGCTTTGTTGTGCAGCACGGTCAAGGTATCGCCCTTGGCATCGGCATAGGGCACCACGTTGTAAACCGTTTCGTCGTAGTCCTTGGTGGGTGCGCGGTAGGTTTGCCAATCGGCCAATTCGCCCTTGGCCTTGTCGTTGAACGGCGACACCTGCTTCACCGGTGCGGCGAAACGCGCGCCCTGCTCCAGGAACGGAGTGCTGAAGTTACTGTGGTACAGCGCCTGGTATTCCTTAGGATAGTCGCCGTTGTTGGTCAGGGTGTCGTTCAGAGCAAACACAACACTGCCGGGCTCGGTGACCAGTTCGGTCGCCACGGAAAAATCGACCTTCTTGAACGCCTGCTCTTTCAGCTCACCGCGCAGGGTGATGGCGTACGGCGGCTTTTCATCGATGTGCAAGGTGACTTTGTTCGCAGGGATATTCGCGGCCCTGCCATGCAGAGTCAGCAATTCGCCGTTGTCGATGCCAGGGTGACCCACCCATTCATAGCCGCAACGGGTGACCAGCTCATTGAAACCTTCCAACCAGCCCAGCCCGCCGCGACCATTGAGTTCGATGAAGGAAGGATTGACCACTTCCTTGACCGGCGAATCCCACCCCATGCGCACATCGCCGACCGAAGCCTGCAACACGTTCATACCGCGAGTCGGCACCACCGAGAGCTTCATCGTGCCGTTATCGATGTCGACAATGCTCACCCCCTCCTGCCGACCGCCGTGCAGAGTGCGCAGGGTAACGCTGAAGGGTTTTTCGGTTTGCACGCCGAGTTGCTGGCTGGTGACCTGCCAGTTCTGCGCGGCTTTGTCGGTGTCGAGGAGCACATAGTCCCAGGCCATGGCGTGGGAGGCGGCGGAGAGTGCGGTGAGGGCGACAGCGAATTTTAGGGGGGTCATGGCGGTAGCCTTTCTTGGAGTTGTGGCAGTTTTATAAACTCGATGAAACGTTTCAGCAAGTGTAAAAGGCGGTATTAGGTGGGCAAGTGCCAAAAAGGGGTTGAGGGAAGTCAGAAAATGTAAAATCGGGGTCAAACCACCATTTTTAAATGTGGGGGGTTGTTTGTCGGCGGCGGCGACGGTGTTGTTGACTGCGCATAGGGCGTGAACGGTAATTGGACTTGAGCGACCCGTGTTGGTTACAACCTTGACGTTGATCCTCCAATGCAAGGACGCTTATAGTCCTCCAGTCGCCATGGAGCGACCGGGTTTGGCGACCTGACTATCGGTAAATCACTGTATTTATCGGAGCTTTAAACATGGAAAGATATATCCCCCTTACCGGAATCGATCTGGTTCCTGCGTCCCTTCTCATTGATTCAGAAGCACCGCTCGACGTGCTGCAAGCGATGGCTGACTACCGCATTCGCACTGTGACTCAAGTGTTGGAAAACATCGCTTTTCGGGGTGAGGTGGACGCTGATTGCGTTGTGCTTTCGGATTTTGCGCAGCTGCTGGCGATACCGCTGCGGGATGGGTGTGATTTGATGGATGTTATTGGGCGGCGGTTGCGGGAGCAGGTTTCGGAGGTGGAAGCGGGTTCGGTTGCTACGTCGGGTTAATGAAAAAATCTCCACGCGCTGGAGCAACTAGGCCAGCGTGTGGTGAAAGCAGTGGGTGCTTTCTCATCGGCTGCGATCGGCCAAAAGCAGACGCTGAGCGTACTTAAGAGAGCCCATCTCTCCAGCCGCTATGGACGACCTGATTGGGCGACGATTGGCAAGGCGAAATCAAGCTGTCAGATGCAATTAAGATCAGACCACAACTAAATAACTCGCATGATGCTTCGTAAGCATTTCGTTTAATTCTTCTTTTTTCAGTATTGAATGCTTCCTAACGTTTTCGATAAACAATGCGTATGAGTGCGCGCTTATGAGATCGGCACCAGTCTCGCTTGGCATTCTGATAATTTGTTTGATTTCTTCAACTGTCAAATAGCCGAATAATGGCAGTATCAATTTATCAAAAATATCGTTAACAGCACTCCAACTGCGGGCAAGCCCGAGCAAACTTATGGAGCGCGACTTTGCCGTATACCTGAGATTAGTTGTGATCCCGACGGCTAACTCATCAATAGACAAGCTATTTATACGATCAATAACCACACTGGTTAGCGAAGGCATAAAATAGAAAGATTCAAGTTGATTTAATAACGCAATAGTTGGGCCCACCATTACATATCTCTTAATTTTGTCCTTAGCAGGCGCATCCAAAACCTCCAATGCGCCTTTGACCCATGCGATCAATGCAGCTGCGCTGGCAAAGTCTTTATCAGGAGCGCTAACTACGACGCGGTTGAGATTTTTTTTCAGTCGTTCCGCAACTACAGCCGGCCTCATTTCGACTAATGCATTGAGCGCTACATATACTTGTGGTTTATGATGCAGAGGATCATTGAGGGTGACGAAGCCGAAAATTAATGAGTCGACAATACCTTTAAATAGGGCGTCGGTTCCATTTCCCAAGCTAGAGCCTCGCAAATGCAGTTCAGCACTCTTAACATCCAGCGGGAAATAATCTGATGCTATTAGAATTTTAAGCTTTGCGAGAGCCGCCTTTCCTTGAACCGGCGGCATAGCAAGCACGTGAATGACCGCATTTCTAATATGCAAACGCGCTTGCTCTGCTGAAGGATAATAAGGAACACCAAGATCCTGAAAAGAAGGGTGCGCACAGCGATGTCGGTCCTCGCGCAAGCGCTCAAGATCGACAAATTGTTGAGAATCAAAAAATTGCAAGGTATCTCGACAGGTTTCCAAGATTTTCCGCTCAAACTCAAGCGCCCCTTTTATGCCGTCTTGGCTTTGATTATTGATTTGAGCAATATACCCAGCATACTTATCCTCTAGTAATTTTGCTGCGGCGTCCCCAGACAGTGACAACTCCCTGATTTTGTCAAGCAGGTCAAATACTATAGCGATCCACGCAGTTACAATTGTTGCCCTGTATGCACCTGCTTTGTAACAACGAATAGCTTCAGTTACGTGTTCACGAGATTGATCGGATCTGCACCGATTTGCCAAAACCTCAATGTCGTAAAGGCCTTCATTCATATCAACACCTCGCTCTATGCAATTTGATTCTATACCTCAGCTCTGCGCTAAAACGTTTTTACACGACCTCGGCCCGAAGCCGCAGTGGCGTTGGTGGAAGCAGCAGATTTGAAAAAGGCTAGCAGGCACGCAGCTGGTGCAGCCAAAATGCGGCACCATTTTGAGTTCGGGATGGGATTCACCGCTATTAACGTTTTTCAGCCGACCTCGCACACGGGTGGTTTAAATTGATCGCCGAACTCTTTCTCTGCGGCTTTCCTTCTTGCAATAATTTCTTTCGAAAATGCCCTAAGCTTGGCAATATCTTCAAGTACATCCGTTGGAGCGGGCCGATTTTCTGTTAATGCTCGAGATTTGTCATGGCCAAACATCCAATTGCTAGTCTTAGTCATTTGTTGGGTGATGATACTTGCATCTGTAGGTTCAATACTAAGCTGATTCAGTCTAAGGGTTTGAACGCTATTTCTGCCTCGCGTTACGATCTGGCAAAATAGATCTTGCTCTATTAGCGCTTCCCACGCTTCCCGCAGCAAACAGTAAATCAGCGCCGCACGCTGGTTATAATTACCAATATCACTTTCGTAAAAATCCTTAATGGCATGAGTATCTTCATCTAGTTGTTGTGCTCGTTGAGCGGTACTCATACCGCGCCACGGTGCTTTGCTGTAGCAAAACCCTGAGTCTGTGCCATTTCTGCGTATGGTAAATGTCGAGCGAGCGGGTCCTTTTCCGAGCGTAAGAGCGATATCATCGCACTTTCCCTCGACTTCCATAATCAGCGAAAGATCGTGTGTAAATATAATAATCTGTCGAGTTAGCGCCTCTTTCGATAGCCGCTCGGCGATTTTCTCTCGGTATATATGATCAAGCGAGCTGACCGGATCATCCAATATTATTGGAGCGTTGTTTCTGAACGTTTTAATTTCCGCCAAGAACGCTGATAGAGAAATTACTTTTTGTTCCCCCTCGCTGAGAATTTTTCCAGGCCGTTTAGCTGCTATGGAAAAACTATGGGAGGTATCAGAATCACGCACGACTGGGGAGATTCTTACATCAAGAGAAACACCCATAAACTCTAATTCAGCCTTGAAATTCTCTATGAAATCTGGCGTGACTAGCTGTGAAATTATAGCTTTAGCTTTGGTGGAAAATTTCTGCTTCGTATTTTTTATTGCATTTAATGCGTCGGCTATTTTTTTATTGAACGCAAGCGATTGCTGATATTCAACAATCAAATCTTTAGATATATGCAAGTTACGGTTTAGCTGTAGATCAGTACGTCTGCAGATATTCTGTTTATGTTTTTCAGGGGAAATCGTTTGCAATAGTTCTTGTCTTTTCTGGCTCAGAAACTCTATCAAAGTCTGCGACAGTAGATCAGCGTCTACTTCCTCAGAAGGGTATGCGCGACTTTGGTCGCTGGGCTGTTCAAAGTAGTCTTTTCTTGATTTTATGATTTTAAATATCGCGCTAACTCTGTGATCACTATCAAGAATCTCTGCCAGATCGTTACAAAGTGGCTCATAAGACTCTTGATCTGGCGCAACAATATCTTTAATTGCTTTTTTTGTTGCTTCAAGATTTGCAAGCGTTGTTTCGTATACCGTTTTGCTTTTGTCGATGATATACAATTCAAATCGCGACAATCTGTCTTTGGCCTCATGCTCTAGGGGCTGCATACACAAAACGCACAGGGAGCCATCATCAACGTTGGGGAAATCCTTGCCTACATAGGCATGGCTTTCTGAAAACTCTTTTGCAGCGTTAAAAAGTAGTTTCCATGCTTTGGTATGAACGCCTTCCAGCGGTTCTGCTATTTCTAACTTCGCGACAGCTAAATCATAGGCCTGTTTCGTAACAGTTACGGCGCTCTCTAACTCAGATACTTCCCTTGCCTTTTGACTGCTGAGTATACCTAAACAGCTCTTAAGTTTCGAAATTACCCTAGGGATACGTGTTTCGATCAAGGCAGTAATTTTCTCAAGTTTCTTTGTGCTAGTACCGTTTTCATTTTCTTGTATCGCAACTCCCAATCTGTCTAATTCAATCTGATTTTCATCGCCCCAAGAAAGCTTTGTTTTTATACTTTGAAGAGTTGTTTCGTCAGAAATTGCCTTCAGCCATCCATGAAGGGCAGGAGATTTCTCAATGTCGGATATCTCGGGAAGTTTCGCTATTTTGAGTTTTCCAGAAACTACTCTTTTAATTTCCTCGGTTATAGAGGCTACTTCATCAAATATTTCTACCCCTTTTGGCTTGTACGTGACCTGATTGTTTTTTTCTAAAAGTATCTTTCCAGAATCAGAGTCGTATACATTTATAACTGAAAGCTCTGTCAATGTTTTTCCGGGTGACCACTCCCAAACCAATCGTTCTCCGTTCTTTAAAAAAGAAATTTTTGCGGTTTGTGGACCTTTCTGATTTTTATAGACGTTTGGGAGAATTTCTGGCTCGACATGTTTGGAGAAGCAAGCATTTTTTAAAAGTCGAGTATATCCGGATTTTCCAGACCCGTTTTCACCATAGATAAGAGTGATCCCATTATGACTGAACGGCAATGTCGATCCATTATAGATAGCGTTTATATTTTCTACAGCATACACGCTGCATAGTTTGATTGGTTCAGATGATGGCAGATCGTCGATGATCTCGTTCTTAACAAATGGAGCTGTACAGTCTTTAAGCTCTCCGCCTTCATTAATTCCGAAACTTGTGATGACGTTGTCAATAACTTGCTTAATGGAGTCCTCTGGTAGTGTTCCATTTTCCAAAAGACGCCGAACTAAGTCGGCCTCCCAGTCAGAAAGGTCTGTGACGGCCCACTCAACGATTTCCTTGACAGAATTCATACGACGACGTCCCTATTATTGGCATTTTGCCATCGCTTTTACCTTCGCAGTACAATAATGTCCATACCCTTATAGTCGAAGAATCCATTCCCGGTGCAGGAGAGCCAAACCATGCTCATATTGGATGGGCGCTGTGGAGTACAAGAAAGCCGGAGCTTCGCTCACCCAAAACCGATAAGAAGAACCGATGCCTCTTAACGGTTTGGTTCAGGAGACCGCGATTGAGAGAGATTACAGTTCTCACTTTGTAGTGGGTAAGCAATTTGCCTTGAATTTGTATGATTGCGAATGACTGCTTCTGGCCGAAACCCGCCAGTCACGCCCCCCCTTCTACACCCATCCCACACTCCCCCTCACACCCAATGCCCCCCCACCAAAAAATCCACAAACGCCCTCACCCTTCCCGGCATCGCCGCCCCACCCACAAACACCGCATGAATCGGCTCCACATCTCCCGGGTTATACGCCTCCAGCAACGGCACCAACTCCCCCCGCTCCAGATCCTGCGCCACGCTAAACGCCCCCACCCGCGCAATCCCCGCCCCCAGCTTCGCCAACTGTGCCAGCGCCTCGCCGCTGTTCCCTTCAATCGTCCCCGTCACTTTCAACGAAAAATCCCGCCCCTCTACTCGAAACGGCCAATCCGGCGCCGCGCGGCGGAAGTTGAAGCGCAGGCAGTTGTGTCCGAGTAAATCCTGCGGCGTCACCGGGGTGCCATGCCGTGCCAGGTAGTCGGGTGAGGCGACGATGACTTGGCCGGTGGAGCCGATGTGGCGGGCGGTCAAGGGGCTGTCGGCCAGGGGGCCGAAGCGGATGGCCACGTCGGCTTGGCCGCCGAGGATGTCGACCACTTCGTCGCCCAGCATCAGGTCGACCAGGATGGCCGGATAGCGGGCGCTGAAGGAGGCGATCAGCGGCACGATGGTGAGGCGGCCGTGGGCCAGGGCTGCGCTGACTCGGAGGCGACCGCGTGGGGCGCCCTGGTCGGTGATGGCGTCTTCGACTTCGGCCATGTCCGCCAGGATGCGCCGGGCGCCACGCAGGTAGGCTTCGCCTTCGGCGGTGAAGGTGATGGCGCGGGTGGTGCGCAGCAGTAGCCGGGTGCCGATGCGCCGTTCGGTGCGGGTGATGATGCGGCTGATGGACGATGGCGTCAGCCCCAAGGCACGCGCCGCGCCCGACAGGCTGCCGTGTTCGGCGACACGGACGAACACTTCCATCTCTCCCGACCGCCCGCCTATTTCCATTTGTGCCTCCGGCGCAAAGGTGTAGTTCCCAATCAGGGGCTACTGCTTGAAAAGGCCGGATTGTAGCATTTGGCACATAGATGAGGAGTCAACCATGCGTATCAATCCACCCCTTGTAGCCTTGTCCATCGGTGCCTTTGGCATCGGGGTCACGGAGTTTGCACCCATGGGCATGTTGCCCGGTATTGCCGCCGATCTTGGCGTATCCATTCCCGCTGCGGGGCTTTTGGTCAGCGCCTACGCCATGGGCGTGCTGATTGGCGCGCCGATCATGACGCTGGCGACGGCCAGGGTGCCCCGGCGTTATTTGTTGATCGGGCTGATGGCGATTTTCACCTTGGGTAATTTGCTGTCGGCACTGGCGAGCAACTACCAGACCTTGATGATTGCCCGGCTGGTGACCTCACTGAACCACGGGGCGTTTTTCGGTATTGGTTCGATCGTGGCGGCGAGTGTGGTCGCGCCGGAGAAGCGCGCGGGGGCTGTGGCAGCGATGTTCTTGGGGCTGACCTTGGCGACCATTGGTGGCGTGCCCCTGGCCACCTGGTTTGGCGAGAACTTTGGTTGGCGCACGGCCTTCTGGGGCATCAGCGGGCTGGGCGCGGTGGTGATGGCGGCGCTGTGGTGGGCGCTGCCGAATGCACCCGCGCCGAAAGGCGGCAGCCTGATGGCGGAGATCCGCGTGCTGGGGCGCGGGCCGGTGCTGGCCGCGTTGGCGCTGACGGTGGTGGGTTCCAGTGCGATGTTCACGGTGTTCACTTATATCGCGCCGATCTTGCGCGATGTCACCCACGCGTCGACCAACTTTGTCACGGGAATGCTGGTGCTGTTCGGTATCGGGCTGACCCTGGGCAATGTGTGGGGTGGCAAGTCTGCGGATCGTTCGGTGGACCGCACGTTGGTGATTTCGCTGGTGGTGTTGATTGCCGTACTGCTGGCCTTTTCGGTGCTGATGCAATGGCCGTTGCCCGCCGCCCTGTCGATCCTGCTGTGGGGCGCCGCCAGCTTTGCCCTGGTACCGCCGTTGCAGATGCGCGTGATGGAGGCGGCAAAAGATGCGCCTAACCTGGCCTCGGCGATGAACATCGGGGCGTTCAATTTTGGCAATGCAATTGGGGCGGCGTTGGGCGGCGCGGTGATCAATGCCGGACTGGGTTACCCGGCGATTTCCCTGGCGGGCGCGCTGATGGCGGGCCTGGGTTTGCTGATGGTACTGGGGTTGGGCTGGCGCTCGCGGCGTGCGGGTGCTCGCGCCAACAGCGCCCTGGCGTAGCGATCGTCTAGACTTCAGGCACCCTTCAACCCAAGGAGCCTGCGATGAACGACAAAAACAAGATTTGCCTCTGGTACAACGGCGATGCGCTGGAGGCGGCGACCTTCTATGCCAAAACATTTCCCGATAGCGAAGTAAAGGCCGTGCACTACGCCCCCGGCGACTATTCGTCCGGCAAGCAGGGCGATGAACTGACGGTGGAGTTCACCGTGCTGGGCATCCCCTGCATCGGCCTGAACGGCGGTTCGATGTTCAAGCACAGTGAAGCGTTTTCCTTTCAGGTGTCGACCGATGACCAGGTTGAAACCGACCGTTTGTGGAACGCCATCGTCGGCAATGGTGGCCAGGAAAGCGCTTGTGGCTGGTGCAAGGACAAATGGGGCCTGTCATGGCAGATCTCGCCACGGGTGCTGGTTGATGCGGTGACCAGCAAGGATCCGGGGGTAGCCAAGCGCGCGTTTGACGCCATGATGACCATGGGCAAAATTGACATCGCCACTATCGAAGCCGCCATCGCCGGGCGCTGATGGGGCGTGGGAATGTTGGAATGTTGGAATGTTGGAATGTTGGAATGTTGGAATGTTGGAATGTGGGAGCGCACGAGCTTTAGCGAGGCCGCGATAGCGGTGGGTCAGGTGGTATATAGGCCAGCAATACCGCCGCCTTCGTAGCCTCGCCGGGGCTCGACAACTCCCACATTTGATCTCGGTTGCCTGCGAGGCCCGAGCTCGCCACGGCCTCCCCCTTCACCAACCATGCGCCAAAAATAGTCACACATCGGACCACCCGGTTGCACCCCACGCGGGACCGGCCTATGTTTCTAGCCATGCTTTGCGTTCTGCTGTCCCCCCACCCTACGCCCATCCCGTAACCAGGTGACGACATGCCCAGCCTATCCCGCCCCGCCGTACTTGAACTGATCGGTAACACGCCGCTGGTCAAGGTCAGCCGTTTCGATACCGGCCCTTGCACCCTGTTTCTCAAGCTTGAATCGCAAAACCCCGGCGGTTCGATCAAGGACCGCATTGGCCTGGCCATGATCGACGCTGCCGAGCGCGACGGCCGGCTGCGCCCCGGTGGCACGATTATCGAAGCCACCGCCGGCAACACCGGCCTGGGCCTGGCGCTGGTCGGTCGCGCCAAAGGCTACCGGGTGGTGCTGGTGGTCCCCGACAAGATGTCCACGGAAAAAGTCCTGCACCTCAAGGCCATGGGCGCCGAGGTGCATATCACCCGCTCCGATGTGGGCAAGGGCCACCCCGAGTATTACCAGGACGTGGCCGCGCGCCTGGCCAAGGGCATCCCAGGTTCGTTCTTTGCCGACCAGTTCAACAACCCGGCCAACCCGCTGGCCCATGAAACCAGCACCGCGCCGGAGATCTGGGCGCAAACCCAGCACGATGTGGATGCGATTGTGGTGGGCGTCGGCTCGGCCGGCACCCTCACCGGGCTGACGCGTTTCTTCAAGCGCGTGCAGCCCGAACTGGCGATGGTGCTGGCCGACCCGGTGGGTTCGGTGATGGCCGAATACAGCCGCAGCGGCCAACTGCCAACCCCTGGCGCCTGGGCGGTCGAGGGCATCGGCGAGGATTTCATTCCGTCGATTGCCGACCTGTCCAGCGTGCGTCACGCCTATTCCATCAGCGATGAAGAAAGCTTCGACCACGCCCGCCAACTGCTCAAGGCCGAAGGCATTCTTGGTGGCTCGTCCACCGGCACCCTGCTCGCCGCCGCGCTGCGCTATTGCCGCGAACAAACCGAGCCCAAGCGCGTGGTCACCTTTGTGTGCGACACCGGCACGCGCTACCTGTCCAAGGTCTACAACGACCAATGGATGAACGATGCCGGCCTATTGCAGTACAAGCACTACGGCGACCTGCGCGACCTGATTGCCCGCCGCTTCGAAGATGGCCGGGTGATCAGCGTCAGCCCCGATGACACCCTGCTCACCGCCTTCCAGCGCATGCGCCTGGCGGACGTTTCGCAGCTGCCGGTGCTGGTGGACGGCAAACAACTGGCGGGGGTTATCGATGAGTCCGACCTGCTGCTGGGCCTGCACCAGGACGCCACGCATTTTTCCATGAGCGTGGCCAGCGCCATGACCCGCACTCTTCACACCCTGGCCCCCAGCGCCAGCCTGGCCGAACTGCAGGCGGAGCTGGATCGCGGCCTGGTCGCCATCATTGCCGACGCCTCGGGCTTCCACGGCCTGATCACCCGCGTCGACCTGCTCAACCACCTACGGAGATCCCTTGCATGAGCCAGCCCGATAAAAGCGCGTTTGCCACCCGTGTGATCCACGCCGGTCAATCCCCCGACCCGACGACGGGCGCGCTGATGCCGCCGATCTACGCCAACTCCACCTACCTGCAAGACAGCCCAGGCGTGCACAAAGGGTTCGACTACGGCCGCTCGCATAACCCGACGCGCTTTGCCCTGGAGCGCTGCGTTGCCGACCTGGAAGGCGGCACCCAGGCCTTCGCGTTTGCCTCGGGGCTGGCGGCGATTTCTACAGTGCTTGAGCTGCTGGATGCCGGTGCACACGTCGTTTCCGGCAATGACCTGTATGGCGGCACCTTTCGTCTGTTCGACAAGGTGCGTCAGCGCAGCGCCGGGCATCGGTTCAGCTATGTCGACCTGAGTGATCTGTCGGCTTTTGAAGCATCGCTGCAGGACGACACGCGCATGGTCTGGGTCGAGACGCCCAGCAACCCGTTGCTGAGCCTGACCGACCTCAGCGCCATCGCCCGCCTCTGCCGCGCCCGCGGCATCCTCTGCGTGGCCGACAATACCTTCGCCAGCCCGTGGATCCAGCGCCCGCTGGAGCTGGGTTTCGACATCGTGGTGCACTCCTCCACCAAGTACCTGAACGGCCACTCGGACGTGATCGGCGGCATCGCCATCGTTGGCGACAACCCCGAGCTGGCTGAGCGCCTGGGCTTTTTGCAAAACTCGGTGGGCGCCATCGCCGGGCCTTTCGACGCGTTCCTGACCCTGCGCGGCGTGAAAACCCTGGCCCTGCGCATGGAGCGCCATTGCCGCAACGCACTGGAACTGGCGACCTGGCTGGAACAGCAACCACAGGTGTCACGGGTGCATTACCCCGGCTTGAAATCCCACCCACAGCACGAACTGGCCACGCGCCAGATGCGCGGGTTTGGCGGAATGATTTCAGTGGATTTGAACGGCGACCTGGCGGGCGCCAGGCGCTTTCTGGAGAACGTGAAGGTGTTCGCGCTGGCCGAGAGCCTGGGGGGCGTGGAGAGCCTGATCGAACACCCGGCGATCATGACCCACGCGAGCATCCCAGCGGCGACGCGCGCGCAGTTGGGGATTGGTGACGGGTTGGTGCGGTTGTCGGTGGGGGTTGAGGATGTAGAAGACTTGCGCGCGGACCTGGCCCAGGCCCTGACCCACATATAAATCCCCCCAAACAACGGCAATCTAATGTGGGAGGGGGCTTGCCCCCGATAGCAATCTGTCAGCCACTGGGTTAGTCGACTGAACCACCGCCATCGGGGGCAAGCCCCCTCCCACATTGATTGTGCAAAATCAGGCCGGGATGATGTTAGCCCGCGCTGCATGCAGCTTTTTGTAGCTCTCGATCAAGCGCAAATGCCGGTCCAGCCCTTCGAGCTTCATGCTGGTCGGCGTCAGCCCATAAAACCGCACGCTGCCGTTGACCGAGCCGATCACGGCGTCCATGCGCTCGTTGCCAAACATGCGCCTAAAGTTGGCCTCGTAGTCGGCCAGCTCCAGGTCCTCGTCCAGTTCCATCTCCAGCACCGCGTTCACCGCCTGGTAGAACAGCCCACGCTCGACGGTGTTGTCGTTGTACTGCAGGAACATCTCCACGCATTCCTTGGCTTCCTCGTGCTGCTGCAACGCAAGGAAGATCAGCAGCTTCAGCTCCAGGATGGTCAGTTGGCCCCAGGCGGTGTTGTCGTCGAATTCAATGCCGATCAGTGTGGTGATATCGGTGTAGTCGTCCAGCTCACTTTCGATCAGGCGCTCGACCAGCGCGTGCAGCTGCGCCTCATCCAGGCGGTGCAGGTTGAGGATGTCTTCGCGGAAAAACAGCGCCTTGTTGGTGTTGTCCCAGATCAGGTCGTCCACCGGGTAGATTTCCGAGTAGTCCGGCACCAGAATGCGGCAGGCGGTAGCGCCCAGGTGTTCGTACACCGCCATGTACGACTCTTTGCCCATGCCTTGCAGGATACCGAACAGCGTCGCGGCTTCCTGGGCGTTGGAGTCTTCGCCAGCGCCGGAGAAGTCCCAGTCGACGAATTCATAATCGGACTGGGCGCTGAAGAAGCGCCACGACACCACGCCGCTGGAGTCGATAAAGTGCTCGACGAAGTTGTTCGGCTCGGTAACCGCCTGGGCTTCGAAAGTCGGCTGCGGCAAGTCGTTCAAGCCTTCGAAACTGCGGCCTTGCAGCAGTTCGGTGAGGCTGCGCTCCAGCGCCACTTCCATGCTCGGGTGCGCGCCGAACGAGGCGAATACTCCGCCGGTACGCGGGTTCATCAGGGTCACGCACATCACCGGGAACTCGCCGCCCAGGGACGCGTCCTTGACCAGCACCGGGAAGCCCTGCGCTTCCAGGCCTTCGATGCCCGCCAGGATGCCAGGGTATCTGGCCAGGACCTCGGCCGGTACATCCGGCAGCGCAAATTCGCCTTCGATGATTTCGCGCTTCACCGCCCGTTCGAAGATTTCCGACAGGCACTGCACCTGGGCTTCGGCCAAGGTGTTGCCGGCGCTCATGCCGTTGCTCAGGTAGAGGTTTTCGATCAGGTTGGAGGGGAAATACACCACCTCGCCATCGGACTGGCGCACGAACGGCAGCGAGACAATGCCCCGCGCTTCGTTACCGGAGTTGGTGTCGAACAGGTGCGAACCGCGCAGCTCGCCGTCGCGGTTGTAGATTTTCAGGCAGTAGGCATCGAGGATTTCGCTCGGCAGCTCGTCGTCCGGGCCCGGCTGGAACCAGCGTTCATCCGGATAATGCACAAACGCCGCATTGGCCAGCTCTTCGCCCCAGAACTGGTCGTTGTAGAAGAAGTTGCAGTTGAGCCGCTCGATGAATTCGCCCAATGCCGACGCCAGCGCGCCTTCCTTGGTGGCGCCCTTGCCGTTGGTAAAGCACATCGGCGAGTGGGCATCGCGGATATGCAACGACCAGACGTTAGGCACGATATTGCGCCACGAGGCGATTTCGATCTTCATGCCCAGGCGCGCCAGGATCGCCGACATGTTGGCGATGGTCTGCTCCAGCGGCAGGTCCTTGCCGGCGATGTAGGTGCCCGCTTCCGAGGTGGAGTTGGGCATCAACAACGCCTGCGCATCGGCGTCGAGGTTGTCGACTTCCTCGATCACGAATTCCGGCCCGGCCTGCACGACTTTTTTCACGGTGCAGCGGTCGATGGAGCGCAGGATGCCCTGGCGGTCCTTGTCGCAAATGTCCGCAGGCAGCTCGACCTGGATCTTGAAGATCTGGTTGTAGCGGTTTTCCGGGTCGACGATGTTGTTCTGTGACAGGCGAATATTCTCGGTGGGAATATTGCGCGTGGCGCAGTACAACTTCACAAAGTACGCCGCACACAACGCCGACGAAGCCAAAAAGTAATCGAATGGCCCCGGCGCCGAACCGTCGCCCTTGTAGCGAATCGGCTGGTCGGCAATCACCGTGAAATCATCGAACTTGGCTTCAAGTCGGAGGTTGTCGAGAAAGTTGACCTTAATTTCCATGCGGGCACACCAGAATAACGAGCTAAACAAAATGGCCGCCATTATGAAGATTTTCGTCGGGAAGTCTCAGGGTTTTGCGTGCGGGCTGCTGATCGGTATAGCTATGCCAGTGGCACACGTGCCCCTGGCGTAGCGGCCCACCTGCCAAGGCGGGCCCTACGCGCATAGGGGTTTTCAGTTTTGCCGGTCGCCCTCTTCCACCATCGCGTGCCAGGCCTTGACGCTGGCGCGCTCGTTCATCCTGGCGTGCCAGGCCAGCAGCGCCTGGCATTCATCGGGCACGGGCAGCTTGACCAGTGACGCGAAGATCAGGCCGCCGAGCACGGCAATGTCGGCCATCGAAAACGCGTCGCCTGCCACAAAGGGCCGAGTCTGGAGGATGGCGTCGAAATGGCGCATGCCGCGTACGGCCTTCTCACCCATGCGCTCGCCCCATTCAGCGTTCTGGTACAGCTCGACATGAGGCCCCAGCCCAGGGGTGGCGTGGTGGAAGTAAACGCTGACCGCATCCATCAATTCGATTTCCGCGCGGCGCGTCATCATGTGGATCAGGCCTTGCTCGGTCGGCGTCTGGCCGGTGAGCTGCGGGTTGCCGTCCAGCCTATCCAGGTATTGGGTGATGGCCGTGCATTCGGCGATCAGCGTGCCGTCCTGCAACTCCAGCACAGGCAAGGTTCCGGAGTAGTTCAGGGCTAGAAACGCAGGCTGTTTGTGCTTGCCTTCCCAGAGGTTGATGGACACGAACTGGGTGTCTGCAAGCAGCCCCTTTTCTGCCAGGGCGATGCGAACACGCGCAGGGTAAGGGCCGTTGTACCAGTCGTAGATTTTCATCATGGCGCGAGCGGAGCTGTCGGATCGGGTTTGTTGGGATGTCATGATTTTGTCGCCTACCTGTCAAGTGGTAGGCAAAGGTTGCGGGCTTTTCTGCAGGCTGTCAACCTCTACCTGTCAGTTGGCAGGTAAAATTTTCAAGGTGTAGAATTCGCACTGTCACCCAGCCACCGAGGAATCAATACGTGAGCGAAAACGCACGAGAAGCCATTCTGGAAGATGCAAAAATCGCGGCGCAGCATTTCGGCTACAGCGGCATCAACTTTCGCAGCATCGGCGAAACGGTGGGGATCAAGAACGCCAGTATCTATTACCACTTCCCGAGCAAGGCCGACCTCGGCGCGGCAGTCGCCAAACGCTATTGGGAAGACACCGCCCACGTGCTCGACGCGATCCACCGCGAAACGCCTGAGCCGCGCGAATGCCTGCGGCGCTACCCGAGCATTTTTCGAACCTCACTCGAAAACGGTAACCGGTTGTGCCTGTCCAGCTTCATGGCGGCGGAATACCAGGGCCTGCCGGAGCCGGTGAAGCAAGAAGTCGTCACGTTCGCCGATATCAACGTGGCGTGGCTGGCCGCACGGCTGAGCGAGCTCAAGCTGGGCGATGAAGACACGTGCCAGCGCCGCGCCCGTGCGATTTACACCGCCATCGCCGGCGCACAATTGATCGCTCGCACCCGGGCGGATATTGGTTTGTATGATGAACTGGTGCAGAGCTATCAGGAGGCGGGGTTGTTGCCGGTGTGACGGGTTGAAGCTCGGGCACATGGCGCGCAAACCGCTGTCCGCCGCCCTGCCCTGGCAGTTATGTTTCGCCCTTCGAACGTCAAAGGACAGACCATGGATCCGTTAGCGATGAACGCGGCGCTGGTGATCATCGACATGCAAAAAGGCATGGCCGGCGCCTCGCTTGGCCGGCGCAATAACCCAGACACTGAGCGGCACATAGAGCAACTTCTTGGCGCATGGCGCCAGGCGCAACGCCCGGTTATCCATGTGCGGCATATCTCTCGTTCGCCTGGCTCGGTGTTCTGGCCAGGACAGCCCGGCTGCGAATTCCAGGACGCGCTGCAGCCCCTCGCGCATGAACAGGTAATGGAAAAAAACGTTCCGGATGCATTTACCGCCACGGGGCTGGAGCGCTGGCTGCACACGCGCTCGATCAGGCAAGTGGTGATCGTTGGCGTCATTACCAACAACTCCGTCGAGGCAACGGCACGCTCGGCTGGCAACCTGGGCTTTGACGTGATCGTGGTCGCGGACGCCTGCTTCACCTTCGACCAGGCTGACCTGTCGGGCCGGCTATGGCCTGCGCAAGACGTGCATGCGCTGTCGCTGAGTAACCTGGCGATGGACTATGCCAGGATAGTCCAGACCCAAGCGCTGCTGGGCTGAGCGCTTGTTCAAGCGTCGATCGCTCAAGGCGCAGACTGATGAAAGACCCCGGCCTGCACCAGCATCTCGGCCAACGCTTGCGGCCATACCGTTTCATTGGTCGAGCGCAGTGCCTGGGCAGACCACCAGCGATGGTCAGCCATTACCTGGGCTTCCTGTTCCGTCCATTCGGCACGGGACACCGCCTCGTTCGGCGCCTGCACGATGAAATAGCGTTCAATCGCCAGCACCGTTTCGCCGCTCGGTAGCCTCAACGGGAAGCTGCGCTCGGCGACAGAAGACTGAACACTGTCGACTGTGAGGCCGGTTTCCTCGCGCAGCTCACGAACCGCCGCAGCTGCGAAGGTTTCGCCCGCTTCAACGCCTCCGCCGGGCGTAGCCCAGTAATTGTCCCCGGCCAGGGCGCCTTCCTTGTGAACAAACCTGAAAAGCAGTACCTCGTTCGAGGGGCTTATTACCAGTAGGCGTGCTGCCTTGCGCTCGCGCATTTGATTGATCCCTTTCCGATCACACGGTCACTGTGGCGAGGGAGCTTGCTCCCGCTGGACTGCGCAGCAGGCCCATTCCTTAGAGCTAAGAGCGGGGGCCGCTTCGCGCCCCAGCGGGAGCAAGTTCCCTCGCCACAGATGACTTCTGCTGCTTAACTGACTGACATCAGTAACCCAACGACAGCCCAGTGTTACGCCGTGGGTCATTCGCACCATAGAAGCGGTTGTTGCCCACCGGCTTGCCACCCAGCGCCGGGGCGCCCACCAGGATGGCGGCCAGGTGGTTGGCATCCTGCGGCCCTGCAAACTTGTGGCCCCAGCTTTCGAGGATCTTCTGGGTGTCCGGGCTGACCGCAAAGGTTTCGAGGTTGGTGGTGTCAGGCATCCACTGCTGGTGGAAACGCGGCGCGTCCACGGCCTCCTGAATGTTCATCTTGTAGTCGATGACATTCAGGATGGTCAGCAAGGTCGCGGTGATGATGCGACTGCCGCCCGGCGTGCCCACCACCATCACCGCCTTGCCATCCTTGGTGACGATGGTCGGGCTCATCGACGACAGCGGCGCCTTGCCCGGTGCGATGGCATTGGCTTCACCCTGGACCAGGCCATACATGTTCGGCACGCCGACCTTGACGGTGAAGTCGTCCATTTCATCGTTGAGGATCACCCCGGTCTTGCTCGCCATCACGCCCGCACCGAACCAGTCGTTGAGGGTGTAGGTGACGGAAACGGCGTTGCCCCAGGTGTCGACGATGGAATAGTGCGTGGTGTTGTTGCCTTCATGGGGCGACACACCCGGCTTGATCGCCTGGGAATCCCCGGCCTTGTGTGGCTCGATGGCGTCGCGCAGTTTAGCCGCGTAGTTTTTATCCAGCAGGTGCGCGATCGGGTTCTTCACGAAATCCGGGTCGCCGAGGTAACTGTTGCGGTCCACATAGGCGTGGCGCATCGCTTCGATCTGGTAGTGCAGGCCCTGGGCCGAGTGATAGCCCAGGTCCGCCATCGGGTAGCCCTCGAGGATATTCATGATCTGGCAGATCACCACGCCACCGGAGCTTGGCGGCGGTGCCGAGACCACGTGGTAGCCGCGGTAATCGCACTCGATGGGCGCCAGTTCGCGGGTCTTGTACGTGTCCAGGTCAGCCTGGGTGATCAGGCCCTTGCCCGCCTGGCTGGAATCGACCAATGCCTTGGCGACCCAGCCTTTGTAGAAACCATCGCTGCCCTTGGCGGAAATCTCCTTGAGGGTCTTGGCCAGGTCTTTTTGCGCCAGCGTCTGGCCGACCTGCATCGGTTGGCCGTTGTGCAGAAAGATACCGCGCAGGTCCTGGTCCTTTTCAAACTCACCGGTAGCGGTGTGCAGCAGGTCGATATCACCCTGCTCCAGGGCAAAACCGTGTTCGGCCAGCTTGATCGCCGGCGCAATCACCTGGGCGCGCTTGAGGGTGCCGTACTTGCTCAGGGCCAACTCCATGCCGGAGACCGTGCCAGGCACCCCAACGGCCAGGTGGCCCTTGGCGCTCAGGCCTTCGACAACATTGCCGTCCTTGTCCAGGTACATATCGGCCGTGGCTGCCAGCGGGGCTTTTTCGCGGAAGTCGAGGAAGGTCTTGCGCCCATCCGCCAGTTGCACGGTCATGAACCCGCCGCCGCCCAGGTTGCCCGCCGCCGGGTACACCACGGCCAGCGCATAGCCCACCGCCACCGCCGCATCCACCGCATTGCCGCCGGCCTTGAGCACGTCCACGCCCACCTGTGTCGCCAGATGCTGGGCGGTGACCACCATGCCATTTTCACCGGCCACCGGGGCCTGGGAAGCGGCGTGTACGCCACTGACCGTCAACACCAGCGCGGTGGCAATCAGGGTGCGGCTGAAGGGTTGGTATTTCATCCGTGGCTACTCTGGTTATTGAGATGCACCAAAATAGCCCTTCGCGGATTCGATCCCCAGTGCCATGGCGTTTTTGTTACAGAACCTGTCGGTCATGGAACGGACGCCAACGCAAAGCCACGCTGCAAATCCTCGAGCAAGGCCGCCACATCTTCCAGGCCGATATGCAGCCGTACCACCGGGTTCAACCCACGGTCCGCCGCACTGTCGCGGTCCTGGGTGTCGGCCACGGTGACCAGGCTTTCGTAGCCGCCCCATGAGGCGCCCAGTCCAAACAGCTGCAGGCTATCGATGAAACGTTCCAGGTAGCCGCCGTCTGCATTGACCATCTCAAACGACAACAGCCCATTGCTGCCAGTGAAGTCCCGGCGCCAGAGGGCATGCCCAGGATGTTCGGGGAGCGCGGGATGAAACACCCGCTTGACCTGCGGTTGCGTCTGCAACCACTGCGCGATCTGCACCGCCTGGCGTTCGTGCACGTCCAGGCGTGACGCCAAGGTGCGGGCGCCACGCAGGATCAGGTAGGCGTCGTCGGCGCTCACCGCATTGCCAAAGGTATCGCTCATTCGACTCAGCGCCGGCCAGGCGGCCGCGGTGGTGCACACGCTGCCCATCATCACGTCGCTGTGGCCGCCGAGGTATTTGGTCAGGGCCATGATCGAAATATCCGCACCCAATGCCAGGGGCCGGTACAGGTAGCCAGAGCCCCAGGTGTTATCGACGGCCAGCAGGATCCCGCGAGGCTTGCACAACGCTGCCATCGCCGGCAGGTCGCACAGCTCATACAACAACGAACCCGGCACCTCGGCGTAGACCAGCCGGGTGTTGGCCCGCAGCTGGTTTTCCAGGCCCTGGCCGTCGGGCGAGAAATAACTCACCTCGACGCCGAACGGCTGGAGAAACTCCCGCGCCAGCTTGCGCACCGGTGAATACACCGCATCGGTGATCAACACATGGTCACCGGGGCGCAGGTAGGCCAGGAACACCTGGGCCGCCGCCGCCAGGCCCGTGCCGTACAGCCGCGTGCGATGGCCACCTTCCAGCTCAGTGACTAGGTCTTCCAGGGCGTGGGCCGTCGGGTTGCCCCGCGCGCCGTAACTCAGCACCCGCTCGCTGTCACGCCGGGCCCGGGCGTCGCGCATCTGCGCCAGGTTGTCGAACAGCACCGTACTCAGACGCGTAATCGGCACATTGACCGCGCGGCCGCCGTGGCCCTTTTCAGTCCGTGCGGCGTGGATCAACCGCGTACGCACCCGCGACACCGGCGCCAACGGCTTGAGGCTGGCGATTTCCGCCGTGCTCATCTGCGCCAGCAGGCCGATTTCCCAGGCCAGGTACTGGCGCGCGGCGTCCTTGTTACCGCTGTGGCGGTCGTGAGTGAAGAACAGAAAGTCGATGCATTGCTCGTCGGGCAGCGTGTGAGGGCCTGCATGGACCGGCAGACCGGCCGCGGCCCAGGCCGCAAAACCACCGTCGAGCAAGCGTGCCGAGCGCCCCTGCGCGGCAAAGGCCGCCAGGGCGGGGTCATCCGCCACCAGCACCAGGGGGCGATGATCCGGCTTGAGTCGCGAACGAATCGACCAGCGGGCGCCGGCAATATGCCCTTGGCGATACGCCATGCTGGGGCGCAGGTCGACCAGGTCCACATCATTCAATGCCAGCGCCAGGGCCGCGGCGCTGATCAACGGCAGCGGTTCATACGCCACCGGCTGGGCGGTCGGCAACGCCAGGCCACTGTCGATGCCGCCTTTCAATACGTAGGCGTGATGCCCCAACTGGCGCAGCCAACTGGCGACGATGGGCGCACGCACACCCTCGCTGTCCACCACGACTACCCGCGCCTGACGCACGCCGATGTAAAGGTCGGTGGCCTGGATCAACTGCCCCCCCGGTGTATGTTGCGCGCCCGGCAAGCTGCCGGCGACGAACTCCTCCAGGGTGCGCACATCGCACAGGAACAGGCTGCGTTGCGTATCGTCGGCCCACTGGCGCACCTGATCCGCAGAGACCTGTTCCACCCCTGCCCGCTCAGCCAACTGCCCTGCGGCCTGGCGCTGCCGGCCCAGGTCCGGGCTGACGTGCTCGGCATAACGCCGCGTACTGCCGTGCTCCAGCGGGAAGTCTTCCAGGTACCAGCCCTGTGTGCCGTTTTCCAGCGCGTAGATCGGGTTCTTCAACCCCAGGTTGATCAAGGTCTGCGCGCCGATAATGCTGCGGGTCCGCCCGGCGCAGTTGATGACGATCGGGGTGCTGTCATCCGGCACCAGGTCATGCACCCGATAGCCCAGCTCACCATTGGGACAGCAGATGGAACCGGGAATGGTCATCTTGCGGTACTCCTCGAACGGTCGCCCGTCCAGCAGCACCAGCGGTTCGCCCCGCGCCTGCCACTCGGCCAGTTGCCGCGCGGTGATGTGGGGTGTGTGGCTGGCCGCTTCGACCAACTCGCCGAAGGCCTTGGACGGCACATGCACCCCAGCGAACAGCTGCAGGCCGGCCGCCTGCCAGCCATCGGCCCCGCGCTCCAGCACATGCACACGGCTGTAGCCCAGCGCCTGCAACCGCGTCGCCGCTGACCTTGCGACCTCCCCGCCGTCCTGGTCGTAGATCACCAGGCGCACCTGCGGATTGGGCGCCAGGCGGCGTGCTTCCAGCTCCAGGCGGCTGTAGGGCAGGTTCACCCCGTGAAACAGGTGGGCCTCGCCGTATTGCCCGTGTTCGCGCACGTCGAATACCGCGATTTCCTGCCTGTCGAACAGCCATTGCTGCAGTTGATGCGGGGTGATGGTCTGGCTCATGGAAGTCCCAACAATTAAAGAGAAAGGTGGGGGGCAAGCCCTAACGCCAGTCAGTCAAGGCTTTTTTGTAGGAGCGAGCTTGCTCGCGAAGAACTCAGAGCCACCGCGTTTATCCAAAATGAACGCGTTGCCTGGACGTTTTTCGCGAGCAAGCTCGCTCCTACATAGGGCTTGCCCCTCCCGCAGGGGAACGATCAGTAGGCGCGAATCGACGGCGCCATCTGCGAGGCGTTGTAGTTGAGGATGCGGCCGTCCGCTTCCACGCCGTAACGGCCATTCAACGATTCCAGGGGCAAGCCGTAGAGATGGAAGTGCAAGGTCGCCTGCTCGCCTTCAACCTTGATCCCGTGCAGATCTTCGCCAAGAAAAGAGATCGAAGTGCCCGGCTGCACGATCACTTCTTTTTCCAGGGTCAGGCTGGTGAAGCCCGGTTCGCGGCCCTCGTCGTTGCGCGCATAGACGTAGTTGATCTCCTGGCCTTCAATCGCGCTGATGATCGCCCAGGTCTCGTGGTTGTGCGGGATTGTACTTTTGCCCGGCAACAGCGAGTTCAGGTACAGGGTCGGCGTGTCGCCGTCATCGTTGAGGCGATAACGGAACGCCGTGCTGCCCTGCCCCGGCACCGGTGCGGGGAAATGGTCGAAGTTGAACAGGTCGCGGCGTTCGGCCAGGCGCTCCAGCAGCCCAACGATTTCTGCCAGCGCCGCGCGGTCTACGCCACGCTGGTTGATCACGCGGATCTGTTGCAAAAACGCTTCGATGACGGCGGCACGGTTCTCGGTACTCATGACAAATTTCCTCGGGTCAGACAGACAGGCTGTAACGGCTCAAATTGGCCAGCAGGTAGGGGTCGTGGACAGTCGGGCCACGGCGCCCCGAATCGCCCAGGGCATGGCGCAGGAACGTCTGGGTGCGCTCGCTGGCCGGGTTCTGGAAGATCTGTACGGCGCTGCCGTGCTCGACAATCACACCGTTTTCGGTGAAGTACACGACATCGCTGATCTCTTCGGCGAAGCGCATTTCGTGAGTGACAAGCACGCACGTCATGCCTTCCTCGGTGAGCTCGCGGATCACTGTCAGCACTTCGCCGACGGTTTCCGGGTCGAGTGCCGAGGTCACTTCATCGAACAGAATCAGCTCCGGTCGCATCGCCAGGGCACGCGCGATCGCCACGCGCTGCTGCTGACCACCGGACAGTTGGCCAGGGTAAGCATCAGCTTTGTGCTCCATGCGCACCTTGGCCAGCAGCGCCCGCGCGTCCTTTTCCGCATCGGCACGGTTGCGCCCGAGCACCTTGCGCGGGGCGATCACCAGGTTTTCCAGCACCGACAAGTGCGGGAACAAGTTGTATTGCTGGAAGACAAAGCCGACGCGCTTGCGCAGTGCGATGCGCTGGGCTTCCTGCGCCAGCGTTTCGACCTGCGTCTGGCCCACGCGGATGATGCCGCGCTGGGGCTGCAACAGCCCGGTGATGCAGCGCAGAATCGTGGATTTGCCCGAGCCCGACGGGCCGATGATAGAGACCGCCTGGCCGCGCAGCACTTCCAGGTCAATACCCTTGAGCACCGGGTTGTCACCAAACGACAGGTGCACATCGCGCAGGCTCACCAGCGGTTCAATAGAAGGCATAACGGCGCTCCAGGTGTTGGGTGAGTCGTGAGATCGGGTAGCAATAGGCAAAGAACAGCACCAACAGGCTCAGGTAGATCACCACCGTGAAACCGGTCATGTTCACCGTGTTGCTGGCGATCTGCGCGGTGTCGATCACGTCATGCACCCCCACCAGCGAGGCCAGTGCGGTGCCCATGGTGACCACCGCGTACAGGTTCATCCAGGGCGGCAACATGCGCTTGAAGCACTGCGGCAGGATGATCGAGCGGAACAACTGGCCACGGGTGAAGGCCAGCGAGCGCGCTGCTTCCCACTGGGTGCTGGGGATCGAACCGATGGCGCCGCGGAAGATCTCCGCCACGTTGGCACTGGCCGGCAACGCCAGGCCGAGGGTGACCTTGACCCAATCGGGAAACGACACGTAGCTGCTGCCGATGCGGATCTCGAACGGAAACACATAGGTGGTGAAATAGATCAGCACCAGCCACGGCGCATTGCGAAATACTTGCACCCACAGCCGCGCGACGAACCCCAGGGGCGACAGCGCCAGTGCGCCGATCAACAGGCCCAGCACCGAACCGATGGCAATCGCCAGCAGGCTGATCAGAATGTTCTGGCCAAACCCGGCCACCAGCGCCGGTGACCATTGCAGCAAGGCCGACAGCACCGGGAATGAATCAATGGCCATAGCCGGGCATCCTCAGGCGCGCTTCAAGCCAGCGCCCCACGCAATTGACGATAAAACTCAACAGGCCGAAAAAGCCCAGGATCAGGATCATCAGCTCCAGCACGTTGTCGCTCTGGGTCCAGATCATGATCGCCGCGTAGGTGATATCGCCCACCGCAATGGCCGAGGCCACGGCGGTCATTTTCACCAGGTCGATCAGGTTGTTGATCAGCGACGGCAAGGCAAAGCGCAACGCCAGCGGCAGTTGCACGTTCCACAGCAATTGGCGGCGGCTGAAGGCCAGGGAACTGGCGGCCTCCAGCGTCACGGCGGGCACCGCCTCGATGCCGGCGCGCAAGGCTTCGGCATGAAACGCGCCCTTGTGCAGGGAAATCACGATCACCACCCAGGCGAACGGCGTCAGCGGGTTGGCCGCGCCGACCGCCTGGGTCAGCAGCATGTTCAGCACCAGGAACGCACAGTACAGCTGCACCAGGGTGGGTGTATTGCGCGTAACTTCGATGAATACCCGCGCAGGCCTGGCCAACCACGGGTTGCCCGAGGTGAGCAATGCCGCCAGGCTGATGCCCGCCAGCAGGCTGCCAATGACAGTGAACAGGCACAGCAAAGCGGTGGTCAACGCACCCTGCACCAAGGAGCCGCGCTGGTAGGCGTCGAGCAGGAAGTTGTAGTTCAGGCCGATGTCGGCGGCCCAGTGCACCAAGAGTTCCATCATTGCAACTGCCCGCACGCGCTGGCGATACGTCGCGCGGCTTCAGCCACGCTGTCAGTCGCCGTGGCGATGGACAGGCGAAACCACGGTGACAGGCCATAGCCGCTGCCCGCCACCACCGCCACGCCCTGCTCCAGCAGCCAGGCGACGACGTCGGCGTCGTTGTCGATACGCAGGCCATCCGGGCGCAGGCGTCCCAGCAGCCCGGCGCAGCGCACAAAGACGAAGAAGCCGCCTTGGGGCTCAAGGACTTCCAGGCCGTCAACCTGCCTCAGCGCCTGGACCAGCCGGTCCCGACGCAACTGGTAAGTGGCGACCTGTTCTGCGAGAAAATCCAGCCCGCCGGAATACGCCGCCAACGCGGCGGCCTGGCCCACCGAGGAAGCGCCGGAAGTGGACTGCGATTGCACCACCACCATGGCGTCGGTAAGGGTTTGCGGCCCCGCGCCGAAGCCGATACGCCAGCCGGTCATGGCATAGGTCTTGGACACCCCACCTACCAGCAGGCAACGCGCTTGCAGGTCCGGGGCCACATTCAACAGGTTCTGCACCGGGCGGCCGTCAAAACGAATGTGTTCATACAGTTCGTCCAGCAGGATCAGCACCTGCGGATAGCGGCGCAGCACCTCGGCCAACGCGGTCAGCTCGGCTTCGCTGTACACCGCGCCACTGGGGTTGCCCGGACTGTTAAGGATCAACCAGCGCGTGCGTGGGTTGACGTGCCGTTCCAGTTGGGCCGGCAGCAGCTTGCAACCCTGCTCCAATCCACATTCGATCAACACCGGCTCGCCGCCGTTGAAGCGCACGCTGTCCGGGAACGATGGCCAGTACGGCGTCGGCACCAGCACTTCGTCGCCGTCATCCAGGGTAGCGGCGAAGGCATTGAAGATGATCTGCTTGGCGCCATTGGCGATCACAATCGATGCCAGCGGATAGTCGAGGTGATTCTCCTCGGCCAACTTGCGCCGTACCGCAATGCGCAAGGCCTTCACGCCCGGCGTCGGCGTGTACTTGGTGGCGCCGCCTGCAATGGCTGCATAGGCGGCCAGCTTGACAGGTTGCGGCGTGTCGAAATCCGGCTCGCCGGTGGTGAGGTCGAGGATATCGCGCCCGGCCTCGCGCAGTTCGGTCGCGCGGGATTTGGCGGTGGCGTTGGCCGACAGCGACACCCGTTGCACGCGTTGGGACAGGCGCACAGTCATGGCTGTACCTCGAGGACTTTGCCGGGGTTGAGCACGTTGTGTGGGTCGAGCGCTTGCTTGATACGGCGCATCAGATCCAGCTCCACAGGGCTTTTGTAGCGACCCAGCAGGCCGACCTTGCGCTGGCCGATCCCATGTTCAGCACTGATCGAGCCGCCATGGGCATGGGCGCTGTCGTGCACCAGCGCGCTCAATTCGGTGTAGTGCGCCATGTGCGCCTCTGCCGTCGAATCCAGCGGATGCGCCACGTTGTAATGCAGGTTGCCGTCGCCCAGGTGGCCGAAGGTGAAATGGCGCACACCGGGAAAATGCTGCTGGAGCAGTGCATCGGTGTGAGCCACGAAGGCCGCCACCTGGGAAATCGGCACCGAGATATCGTGCTTCATGGTGTGCCCGGCACGTTTCTGCGCCTCGCTCATGTTCTCGCGCAGCAGCCACAGGGCCTGGCTTTGCCCCAGGCTCTCGGCGATCAGGGCATCGCTGACCAATTGCTGCTCGAAGGCGTCGCCCAGCACCCGCTCGAAGGCTTCGCGGGCATGGCTTTCGCCATGGTTGTCCGAAAGTTCGATCAGGGCGAACCAGGCTTGGCTCGCGGTTTTGAACGGCTGCGGGCCCTGCGGGAACTGGTCGCGCAGCAGGGCCAGGCAATTGGCGCTGAGCAACTCGAAGGCCGTCAGGTTAGCGCCGAAACCGGCACGGGCATGGGACAGGAACGCGACGGCCTGGGCCAGCTCATCGAACGCCAGCAGCGCCGTGGCCTGGGCCAAGGGCTGCGGGAACAGCTTCAAGGTCGCGGCGGTGATAATGCCCAGCGTGCCTTCGCTGCCGATGTAGAGATCGCGCAGGTCGTAGCCGGTGTTGTCCTTGCGCAAACCGCGCAGGCCATGCCAGATCTGGCCTTGCGCAGTCACCACTTCCAGGCCCAGGGTCAGTTCGCGGGTATTGCCGTAACGCAGTACCGCCGTGCCACCGGCGTTGGTGCCGAGATTGCCGCCAAGGGTGCAACTGCCTTCGGCTTCCAGGCTCAGGGGAAACAGGCGACCTGCCGCGCGCGCAGCCGCCTGGACGTCGTGCAGGATGCAACCGGCTTCCACCGTCAAGGTGTCATTGTCAGTATCGACCTCGCGCACGCGATTCATCCGGTCCAGCAACAGCAACACCGCACGCCCACTGGCATCCGGCGTGGCGCCGGCCATCAGGCCGGTGTTGCCGCCCTGCACCACGACCGGCGCCTTCACTGCCACACAGGCACGCACCACCGCTGCCACTTCTTCAGTGTTGGCCGGGTGCACTGCCGCGACGACCTGGCCGGTGTAGCGCCCTTGCTTGTCGGTCAGGTAATGCGCCGCCTGCGCGCTGCTTTGCACATGGGCGCTGCCGAGCAGATGTTGCAGGGTGGCGAACAGCGCATCACTCATGGCTGTACTGCTCGTGCAAATCGCGCAGGGCCTGGGACGGCGCCATGCCGGTGCGCTCGCCCAGGGCAATCAGGAAGCCGCTTTTATGCCAGCCCTTCACGATGGCATCGAGCCTGGCTTGGGTGTCGTGCTCGCCTTTGCGAATCCAGATCACCGATTTCGACGGAATCAAGTCCCCCGGCAACGGGATCTCATAACCGGCCCACTCGGCATCGCTGAGCAATGCGTGCATGGTCGGGCTGACGTGCACCGCCGCCACACAGCCATTGCCGCGCAACGACAGCAGCGATTCGGACTGGCTGCGGAATGCCTTGATCTGCGCGCCGTAAGTCTCTTGCAACGGCTTGATGAAGTTGCTGCCCTGGGACACGCACACCGGTTGGTCCTTGAGGTCGGCCCACTGTTTGATAGCCGAACCTTTGCGAATCAACGCCGCACCGCCGACTTCTTCGTACGGCGTGGGCACGTAGTCCAGGATCTCGGCGCGCTCTTCGGTGAATTGCATATTGGCGATCAGAATGTCGACTTTGCCCTGCTGCAGAAACTGCACACGGTTGGGTGCCAACACCGAAACGGTGTTGGTCTCGACACCCAGCGCCTGGCCGACGGCCTTGGCCAGTTCCACGTTGTAACCCAGGTGCTCGCCGGTCTTCGGGTCGAGCGTGCCGAATGGCGGCCCGCTGAGGATCACCCCGACACTGATGGCGTGGCGCTGGCTGATCTTGTCGAGGGTGGCGTCGGCATGCGCGAAGCCTGCGCACAGGGCCAGGCCGAGGGCGGCCAGGGTTTTGATCTGCATGCTCAGGCGCCCTTGAACTGTTGCTGCAATTCCACCAGCGCCGGCGATGCCGGGCTGATGCGGTTGCGCGTCTGGGCTTCGATCAGCCAGCCGCTGCGGTGCAGTTGCTTGATGATCGGGTCGAGCTTGGCCTGGGTGTCGCTTTCGCCGCGACGCGTCCAGATCACCGACGGCGCCGGGTTGAGTTCCGGGCCTATGACGCGGTAGTCCTTCCATTCGGCGTTGTCGTGGACCAGCGGGTTGATCAGGGTCGAATCATGCACCGCCGCGACGCAGTTGTTGCCGCGCAGGGCCAGCAGCGATTCGGAGGAGCTTTTGAACGCCTTGATCTGCGCACCGAATTCGGTCAGCGGTTTGACGTAGCTGCTGCCCTGGGAGGTGCAGACAGGCTGGTCCTTGAGGTCTTCCCAACGCGCGATTTTGCTGTCCTTGAGCACGGCCGCGGCGCCGCCGATACGGTAGAACGGGGTGGGCACAAAGCCCAGGATCTCACCGCGCTCGGCGGTCCATTCCATATTCGCGATCAGCAGGTCAACCTTGCCCTGCTGCAGAAACTGCACACGGTTGGCGGGCAGTACCGGCACCAGTTGCACCTGGGCCTGGAGCTGGCGGCCCAGCTCGTTGGCCAGGTCCACGTTCAAGCCCTTGGGCTGTTGGGTCGTCGGATCAATGCCGCCGAACGGCCCGCCGGACAACAACACGCCGACCACCAGCACATGGCGCTGCTCGATCTTGTCCAGGGTCGCATCGGCCTGCGCCGCCACACTGGCGCCCAGGGCGATCATCGACCCCAGGGCCACCGGCAACCATTTCTTCAACTTCATTGGATTTCCCCTGAGGAGTGATCGGCGTAGCCCCGACCTGATGGAGTGGCATGCTAGGGAGAGTGGCCGGGCAACGGAAATGCAGATATCTCATATCGTTATAACTCGACGTAGATGCACAACCTTCGATTGCGGAATAACCCCATGTTTACTGGCCCGGTTAAAAATACGCCTCACACATACATAAAAAACGCTAATGTTTAACGTCACACCCTTGATATAAACCGTCTCCGGAACCGGCCATGTCGACCCTCGACCTCGAACTGCTACGTACTTTTATCGCCGTGGTCGACCACCACAGCTTTGCCGAAGCCGGCGTGCACCTGGCCCGCACCCAATCTTCCGTGACCCAGCACATGCAGCGCCTGGAGCAGCAAGTGGGGGTCAGCCTGTTCGTCAAGCGCGGTCGGCAAAAGCAACTGAGCGAGCCCGGCTTGCAGTTGCTGCGCCATGCGCGCCAGATGCTCTCGTTGAATGACGAAGTGTTGAATTCCCTGCGCGAAAGCAGCCTGAGCGGTGTGTTGCG
This sequence comes from Pseudomonas sp. R5-89-07, assembly GCF_003851685.1. Taxonomy (NCBI): domain Bacteria; kingdom Pseudomonadati; phylum Pseudomonadota; class Gammaproteobacteria; order Pseudomonadales; family Pseudomonadaceae; genus Pseudomonas; species Pseudomonas sp. R5-89-07. The sequence goes on from NZ_CP027727.1 coordinate 3,258,444, forward strand.
TATTGGCTCGCCCCACGACATTGCCGACACCATCCTGCCGCCGATCCTCAGCCACATCGCCCGCTCCGCGCCGCGCCTGCGCCTGGAAATCGATGTGGGGCGCAGCCCGTTCCTGATGGACGACCTGCACCGGGGCAAGGTCGATATGGTGATCTCCACCCGCTCCGACCCGAGCCTGGAGGGGTTTGCGTTGCGCACATCGCCGGTCTGGTGGATTTGTTCGGCGCAGTACATCCACCAGCCCGGCGAGCCGTTGCCGTTGATTCTGGTGGACGAGCCCAGCATCTACCGGCGCTATGCGCTGGAAGCGTTGGAGCGGGCCAATATTGCGTGGCGCCAGGCGTATCTGGCGTCGAACCTGATCGGGATCAAGGCGGCGACCCGCGCCGGGCTGGGGGTGACGCCGCGAAGCATGGAGATGCTCGGCCCGGACATGCGCGTATTGGGCGAAACGGATGGATTGCCGCGCTTACCGGAGGTGACCTACTACCTCTGGATCCGCCCGAACACGGCCAATCCGCTTGCCAGGAAGGCGTACGACTTGATTCGTGGCAGCCAGGGGTTGTAAAGACGCTGCTGGCAACTGGATCTTATCCCGTTAGAATCACCGGCCTATTCCGCCTGCCTTCCTGATACGAGCCCCTCCATGAGCTTTGATTTCGACACGATCCACCCACGCCTCGGCACCGGCAGCACCAAGTGGAGCCGCTACCCGCAAGACGTTTTGCCGATGTGGATCGCCGACATGGACATCGCCGCCCCACCTTCGGTGCTGCAAGCCTTGCGTGAACGCCTCGACCAACAGATTCTCGGCTACAGCGTGGCTGGCCCGGATGTGCGCGAAGCCGTCATCGCCGACTTGTGGGCCAAGTACGCCTGGCGCGTACACCCTGAAGAATTGCTGTTCCTGCCCGGCGTCGAACCGGGCTTCAACATGGCCCTGCATGCCTTTGTGCAACCCGGCCAGCCGGTGGTGCTGCAAACCCCCAACTACCGGCCGATTCGCCTGGCGCCCGCTCACTGGAACTTGCCGCGCATTGAACTCCCGTTCGAGTTGATCGAGGATGAATACCGCACCCCCCTGCCCGCGCTGCGCCAGGCGCTGACCGGCGCCGGTGCGCTGCTGTTGAGCAACCCGCACAACCCCATCGGCAAAGTCTTCCCACGCGCAGAACTGTTGGCGGTGGCCAACGCCTGCCTGGAAAGCGGCGCGCTGATCATCTCCGACGAAATCCACGCCGAGCTATGCTTTGACGGCCGTCGGCATATCCCCACCGCCAGCCTCAGCGACGAGATTGCCCAGCGCACCATCACCCTGATGTCGGCGAGCAAGGCCTACAACGTGGCCGGCCTGAAGACCTGTTTCGCCGTGGTGCAGAATGCCGAGATGCGCGAACGCTTCAACCAGGCCCGTTGCGGCATGGTCGACAGCGTCAGCCCGCTGGGCCTGGAAGCCACCCGCGCCGCCTACAGCCAATGCGGCGAATGGCTGGAAGCGCTGGTGCAATACCTGCAAGCCAACCGTGATTACCTGCTCAATGCCGTCCAGACCCGCCTGCCCGGCGTGGTGATGCATGCGCCACAGGGTACTTTCCTGGCCTGGCTGGACTGCAGCGCCCTGGGCCTGGATGACCCGCAACAATTCTTCCTGGAACAGGCCAAGGTCGGCTTGAGCGCCGGCATTGAGTTCGGTGATGACTGCCAGCAGTTCGTGCGCCTGAACTTCGGCTGCCCACGGGCGATGCTCGAAGAAGGCCTGCAGCGCATGGAGCGTGCCTTGCACCAGCGGTGATCTGCGGCTGTAGGCGCCGGCTGACTGGCGCCTGCTACAGCTTGGCGATAGACACTTCGGTGGACTTCACAAAGGCGATGACTTCACTGCCCACTTTCAACTCCAAGTCGCGCACCGAGCGCGTGGTGATCACCGAAGTGACGACGCCGGACGCAGTTTGTACGTCGATTTCCGACACCACTTCCCCTAGCAGGATTTCCTTGATAACGCCTTTGAACTGGTTGCGCACGTTGATCGCTTTGATGGTCATGTCGGCTTTCCTTTTGGCTGTTGAGTCAATCCGCACGAATGCGCAGGCCCTCAAAGTGCGCCATCCAGAAGAACAATAAAAGGAATATATAACTCTTTATTTATTCGATATGGATATATAAAGACTGTTGCTCCAGCAACAGCACTTCAACAAATTGCACCCTTGCACCACAGCGTCCAACCGATACCAACCCGCAAATGCGTGGCAAAGCACATGGCACAGAGACTGCATATTCCTTAAAAGCATGAAGGAGCATGCCGAATAATTTTCTGAATATAAGAAAAGCCTCTCTAAACGCCTCACGTGCCTGGAGCTGTTCCATGAACCCCTTCGCCAAACGCTTACTCGGCGCATGCGCCCTCGCCCTGTGCCTGCAACCGCCGGCCCAGGCCGCCGAAACCGACCCCGCGCAGGTCAATCTCGACTACGCCTACTACTCGCCCGTCAGCCTGGTGCTCAAGCACTTCGGTTGGCTCGAACAAGCCTTGCCGCACTCCAAGGTTGGCTGGGTACTGAGCCAGGGCAGCAACCGTTCGCTGGAATACCTCAACAGTGGCGGCGTGGATTTCGCCTCTTCCGCCAGCCTGTCCGCCGTGCTGAGCCGCGCCAATGGTAGTCCGATCAAATCGGTGTACGTGTACAGCCGCGCCGAGTGGACGGCCCTGGTGGTGCGCAAGGATTCGCCGTTCAAGAGCGTCACGGACCTGAAAGGCAAGAAAATCGCCGCCACCAAAGGCACCGACCCGTACCTGTTCACCCTGCGCAGCCTGCAACAGGCCGGGCTGAAAAAGGACGACGTGGAACTGGTGCACCTGCAACATCCGGACGGCCGCACCGCCCTGGAAAAAGGTGATGTCGACGCTTGGGCCGGCCTCGACCCGCATATGGCCGCCAGCGAAATCCAGGCCGGTTCGCGCCTGCTTTACCGTAACAAGGACTTCAACAGCTACGGCGTGGTCAGCGTCACCGATCAATTCGCCAAGGCGCATCCTCAGACCATCACCACGGTACTGGGGGCCTACGAAAAGGCCCGGGACTGGGCGATAAAGCACCCGGATGAGTTCGCCAAGCTGCTCGCCGACGAATCCGGGCTGCCGTTGGAAGTGGCCAGGCTGCAGCTGTCGCGTACCGACTTGAGCACGCCGTTCTTGAGCAGCAAGGATGTGCTCGCGTCCAAGGCGGCCGCGCCGATCCTGGTGTCCGAAGAGCTGGTGCGCAAAGGGGTGAATGTGGACCAGGTGATCGACCAGTTGCTCGACACCTCGTTCGGTCAGTAAGGAGCCCCTGATGACCAGCAAAACCCAAGCCTTGCCCCTCACCGCGCCAACGGCGATCAATCGCAGTGCCTGGCCGCGCCGGCTCAAGGGCCTGGTGGTGCCGATACTGATTCTGCTGGTGCTGGAGGCGGTTGTGCGCGTGGGCTGGCTGCCGTCGTACCAGATGCCGGCGCCCAGCGAGATCGCCGTGACCCTGGCGGACCTCGCCGAGGGCGCGCTGTGGAAGCACATCAACGCCAGCCTCGTGCGGGTGCTGCTGGGCTTTGCCATCGGCGCCAGCCTGGCGCTGGTATTTGCCGCCTGGGTGGGCTTGAGCCGCGAGGCCGAGGCCTATCTGGAACCGACCTTCGCCGGGCTGCGCTCGATCCCGAGCCTGGCCTGGGTGCCATTGCTGCTGCTGTGGCTGGGCATCGACGAAACCTCCAAGATCGTGCTGATCGCGATTGGCGCGTTCTTCCCGGTCTACCTCAATGGCGTCGCGGCCATCCGTGATATTGATCGCAAGCTGGTGGAAGTCGGGCAAATGTATGGTTTCAATCGGCGGCGCCTGGTGCGTCGCATCCTATTGCCTGCGGCCCTGCCCGGCCTGTTTACCGGGTTGCGCAGCGGCCTGAGCCTGGCCTGGATGTTTCTGGTGGCAGCCGAGCTGATCGCGGCCACCAAAGGGCTGGGTTACTTGCTCAGCGATGGGCGGGAAACCTCGCGGCCGGATATCGTGCTGGCGGCGATCATCGTGCTGGCGCTGCTTGGCAAGGTCAGCGATGGCCTGCTCGCGGCGCTGGAAAAGCGCTGCCTGGCCTGGCGCGACACCTTTCAGGGAGCCGGACAATGAGCGTGCAACCCCTGCTGGACATTCACGTGGCGCGTAAAAGCTTTGCCAGCGGCATCGTGTTGAACGATGTGCGCCTGGCGTTGCAGCCGCGCGAAGCCGTGAGCCTGCTGGGGCCCAGCGGGTGTGGCAAAAGCACTTTGTTGCGCATCGTCGCGGGGCTGGACACCGACTACCAGGGCGAACTGCGCAGCCCCGACGGCGAAGTGGCCTTCGTGTTCCAGGAGCCACGGTTGATGCCGTGGCTCACGGTGGAACAAAACATCGGATTCAGCGCGGACAATCACTACGACAAGGCCTGGGTCACACAGTTGATCGAAGAAGTCGGTCTCAAGGGCTTTGCCCAAGCGCTGCCCAAGGCGTTATCCGGCGGCATGGCACAACGGGTCGCCATCGCCCGCGGCCTGTATTCACGACCGCAGGTGCTGCTGTTGGATGAACCGTTCAGCGCCGTGGATGCGTTCACCCGCATGAAACTGCAGGACCTGCTGCTGCAACTGGCCGACCATCATGCCATCGCCCTGCTGCTGGTGACTCACGATGTGGACGAGGCGCTGTACCTCAGTGACCGGGTGCTGGTGATGGATAACCGGCCCAGCAGTATCCGCCAGGCGCTGGCCGTGGATTTGCCGCACCCGCGAGACCGACGCGATCCAATATTGGCGCAGCTCAAGGCGCGGTCGCTGACCGAGCTGCAACGCGCCCACGTCATCTGACGCCCGCCTTTTACCACTCAACGATCAGGCCAGGGGGCCGCGGGTGATGCTCGCCTCCCCTGCGACGTCACGTCCCGACTTGTCCGTTGACCATCGACGAGACACACCATATAGTGTGCCCACAAACAGATCAAACCACTACATAGTGTGCAGCATCGGTATTTACCGACCATACTATGAGCGGTATTTCAATGCCTTTAAGCTTGCAAACCCTATTATTTTTTGGACGGTTCCACTGGCCGTCAGAACAGACCGCAAGGGAGTATTTCAATGCTGAGTTGGGATGAAGTCGACAGCGAAGACACCACTGCAGCCGTCGTCAAAGGCGCCAACGCCGGCCATGCCAGCGAAGCCAACATGGACCGCCTCGACGGTGCCGGCGCTGCCGCCGCCGTTGAAGCCCGCGCCGTCACCGCCAACGACTCCGCCGCCATCGTGCGCGCCAAGGCCGCCCTGGACAAGCTCGACGTCGCCGAAGGCCTCGCCGAGCTCGAAGGCGCCTCCGCCCGTGTCGCCGTTGACGAAAAGCGCATGATCAACTGCCGCGCCGACCTCAACCAGCTCGTGCCTTTCAAGTACGACTGGGCCTGGCAGAAATACCTCGACGGCTGCGCCAACCACTGGATGCCGCAGGAGGTCAACATGACCGCCGACATCGCCCTGTGGAAAAACCCCGAAGGCCTGACCGACGACGAGCGCCGCATCGTCATGCGCAACCTGGGCTTCTTCTCCACCGCCGACTCCCTGGTCGCCAACAACCTGGTGCTGGCCGTCTACCGCCTCATCACCAACCCGGAGTGCCGCCAGTACATCCTGCGCCAGGCCTTCGAAGAGGCGATCCACACCCACGCCTACCAGTACTGCATCGAATCGCTGGCCATGGATGAAGGCGAAATCTTCAACATGTACCACGAGATTCCATCGGTCGCGAAGAAAGCCGCCTGGGGTCTGAAATACACCCGTTCGATCTCCGATCCGAAGTTCGAGACCGGCACCGTCGACACCGACAAGGAGCTGCTGCGCAACCTGGTCGCCTACTACTGCGTGCTGGAAGGCATCTTCTTCTATTGCGGCTTCACCCAGATCCTGTCCATGGGCCGCCGCAACAAAATGACCGGCGTGGCCGAACAGTTCCAGTACATCCTGCGCGACGAATCGATGCACCTGAACTTCGGTATCGACGTGATCAACCAGATCAAGATCGAAAACCCACACCTGTGGGATGCCGAGATGAAGGAAGAAGCGACCCAGATGATCCTGCAAGGGACCCAGCTGGAAATCGAATACGCACGGGATACCATGCCGCGCGGTGTTCTCGGCATGAACGCGGCGATGATGGAGGATTACCTCAAGTTCATCGCTAACCGTCGCCTGTCGCAGATTGGGTTGAAGGAAGAGTACCCAGGCACCACCAACCCGTTCCCGTGGATGAGCGAGATCATGGACTTGAAGAAAGAGAAGAACTTCTTCGAGACTCGTGTGATCGAGTACCAGACCGGCGGCGCGCTGAGCTGGGATTGATGTAACAGCACAGATCCAAAATGTAGGAGGGGGCTTGCTCCCGAATAGCGGTGTATCAGTCACAGTTGCTTTAACTGAACCTCTGCTATCGGGGGCAAGCCCACTCCCACATTGGGAGCGCGGTGTTCCATAAACTTTGCAATTTGTCCTTTATGCCCAACCAAACCATCAAGACACCCTGTATAGGCCTGTGTTCCACCGTCTACGGTGACTTGGTCTGCCGCGGCTGCAAGCGCTATCACCACGAAGTGATCCAGTGGAACGGCTACAACGCTGAAGAAAAACAGGCGGTGTGGCTGCGCCTGGAGCAGTTGCTGGTGCAGGTCATGGCCAGCAAGCTGGAAGTGTTCGACCCGCAGCGTCTGCGCCAGCAACTGGAAGACCGCAAGATTCGCTTCATGCCGCACCAATCACCGTATTGCTGGGCCTACCAGCTGATTGCCCGAGGTGCTCGGGTGATGTCCAAGCTGGACGCCTATGGGCTGGCGCTGCTGCCCGAGTTTCGCGAGCGCAACCTCACCGACTTGCGCGATGCGATTGACCGGGAGTTCTTCCTGCTGTCCGAGGCGCATTACGAGCGCTACATTGCGCCGGTATTCATGCGCGAATCCTTTGGCCCAGCCCTGATCGCCACGCTCTGACGCGCAATTGTGTTTAAAATGCCGCCCGCTCAACGACCGACGCCCACCGATGACCCCAGACGCACTCGCCACCCTGCACGCCCATCTGCTCACCGCCCTGGCCAGCCCTCCCGCTGAAACCCGGCGCCTGTTTCATGGCCGTGGCCGCTGCTGGCCGGGCCTGGAGCAACTGACGGTGGACTGGCTGCAAGGCGTGGTGCTGGTGGCGCTGTTCAAGGAAACCGCGCATCTGGAGGCTTTGAAGCAGCAGCTGTTGCAGATCGACTGGGCCGGCTTCGGCGCCCATACCGTCGCGCTGCAACACCGCTACCTGCCGCAAAGCACCACCGAGTGGCTGGTGGGCGATGCCATCGACGAGCTGACCATCACCGAAGGCGGCCTGCGTTACCTGATCGACCTGGGTAAAAAGCAGAACAGCGGCCTGTTCCTCGACATGCGCTATGGGCGTAACTGGGTGCGCGAGCAAGCCAGCGGCCAACGGGTGCTGAACCTGTTTGCCTACACCTGCGGCTTCTCGGTAGCCGCTATCGAAGGCGGTGCCGACCACGTGGTGAATCTGGACATGGCCCGTGGCGCCCTGAGCCGTGGGCGTGACAACCATCGCCTGAATGGTCATGACCTGGGCAAGGTGACTTTTCTGGGCCACGATCTGTTCAAGTCGTGGGCCAGAGTCACTAACAGCGGTCCCTATGACCTGGTGATCGTCGATCCGCCCTCCTTTCAGAAAGGCAGTTTCCTGCTGACCAAGGATTACCAGCGCGTACTGCGCCGCCTGCCGGATTTGCTCACGCCCCAGGGTACGGTACTGGCGTGCATGAACGATCCGGCCTTTGGCGAAGACTTCCTGATCGACGGCGTCACCCGCGAAGCACCGGGCCTGCGCTTCGTCGAACGCCTGGAAAACCCGCCGGAATTCCCCGATATCGATGCGCAAAGTGGCTTGAAGGCCCTCGTGTTTCGCCAGGGCTGATGCCGAAACGTCCTACGCTTGCTACGCTAAGCCATACGCCGGGCGGTGAACCTTATCCCTGCCTTCCCGGTCGATACCTGCATTCCCCGGCCAGACTCGACCGCGTTACGCCGTCGGCTGCCCCGTTTGATCCTTTGGAGAACCGCCCGTGATATCGACCCTGCATGTAGCCAGAATCAAAGCCTGGGGCGCCCACGGCTTTACCGCCACCGGTGTGGTATTGGCATTCCTGGCCACCCTGGCGCTGCTGGAAAACTCACCCAAGGCCTGCCTGCTGTGGCTGGGCCTGGCACTCGTGGTGGATGGCGTCGATGGCTCCCTGGCGCGACGGGTCAACGTCAGCACAGTGTTGCCCAGCTTTGACGGCTCGGTACTGGACCTGGTGATCGATTACCTCACCTACGTGTTCATCCCCGCACTGTTTATCTACCGCTACATCGACCTGCCGGAATTTACCCATTTGTTCGCGGTGTCGGTGATTTTGGTGTCGTCGCTGTTCTGCTTCTGCAACGTCAACATGAAGAGCAAGGACAACTATTTCGTCGGCTTCCCGGCGGCCTGGAATGTGGTGGCTTTGTGCGTGTACATCATCCAGCCCGACGCGTGGATCACCCTACTGACCGTGATCGGCCTGGCGCTCCTGACCGTGACGCCGATGAAGTTTCTGCATCCGTTCCGGGTCAAGCGGTTCATGCCGATCAACATCGCCGTGACCACGATCTGGCTGCTGTGCAGCTTTCTGATGGTGGTGGATTACCCGAACACCAACCCGTGGACCTTCGGGCTGTGGTCACTGATGTCGGCATATTTTCTGGGCATTTGCATCTGGCGCACGGCGCTGGAGTGGATGGGCACCCACAAATAGCCAGACAAACACGGTTAAACCTGTGGGAGGGGGCTTGCCCCCGATGACGGTGGGTCAGCAACACTTGAGCTGACTGATACACCGCTATCGGGAGCAAGCCCCCTCCCACAGTTGGTTCACTCATTTGGATCTGCGTACATTCGGCAGGTAAGATGGCGGCCTTCTGTGCCCACCCAACAATAAGCCCTGCCCATGCCCTTCGAACTCAGCGTTGACCTGACCACCCTCGCCATTCTCGCCGTCGTGGCGTTTATCGCCGGCTTCATCGACGCCATCGCTGGTGGCGGTGGCCTGCTCACTACCCCTGCCCTGCTGACCGCCGGCATGCCACCGCACCTGGTGCTGGGTACCAACAAACTCAGCTCCACCTTTGGCTCGGCCACCGCCAGCTTCACCTTCTACCGGCGCAAGCTGTTCCACCCGCGCCAGTGGGTGCATGCCATCGTCGGTACGTTGGTCGGCGCGCTGACCGGCGCCGTGGTTGCGCATTATTTGCCCGCCGAGACCCTGAACAAGATGCTGCCGGTGATCGTGTTCGCCTGCGGCGTGTACCTGCTGTTCGGCGGCACGCCCAAGGCACCGCTGGACGCCGAGGCACCGATCAAGAAGAAATGGCAGGCCACCCAGGGCTTCGGCCTGGGTTTCTACGACGGCGTAGCCGGGCCTGGCACCGGCGCGTTCTGGACCGTGAGCACCATGCTGCTGCACCCAATCGATCTGGTGAAGGCCAGCGGCGTGGCGCGCAGCATGAATTTTGTCAGCAACGCGGCGGCGCTGACGGTGTTTATCATCAACGGTTCGGTGGACTGGGTGGTCGGCCTGGCCATGGGGATTTCGGTGATGGGCGGCGCATTCTTTGGCGCACGCAGCGCAATCAGCGGCGGCGCCAAGTTCATTCGCCCGGTCTTCATCACCGTGGTGCTCGGCCTGACAGTGCGCTTAGCCTGGCAGCACTGGTTCAGCGTGGCCTAGGCGACGGGCGACATAGAGGTCGATCAGGTACCGCGCAATCGAGCGTGATGCCGGCAACGGCGGCAGGTCATGGATGTTGAACCACTGCGCGTCTTCGATTTCGTCGGCCTGGGGCACGATATCGCCACCGGCATACTCGGCATGAAAGCCCAGCATCATCGAATGCGGGAACGGCCAGCACTGGCTGCCCATGTACTGCAGATTCTTCACCTCGATCTGCACTTCCTCACGCACTTCACGGATCAGGCAGTCTTCGGCCGACTCGCCCGGCTCGGCAAAGCCGGCCAGGGTGCTGTAGACCCCAGTAACAAACCGTGGCGAACGCGCCAGCAGAATCTCATCGCCACGGGTCACCAGCACGATCATGCTCGGTGAAATCCGTGGGTAGCTGCGCAGGTCGCAGGGTTGGCAGTACATCGCCCGCTCCCGTGTCACCTGCACCATGGCCTGGCCGCAACTGCCGCAGAACCGGTGCTCGCGTGCCCAGGTACCGATCTGCGCGGCGTAGCCCAGCACTTTGTACAGGGTGTGATCGCCTTGCAGCATGAAGCCGCGCAGGCCCTGCCAGCTGCAACCCGGCACTTGGCCTGCACCGTCGACTTCGAGCAGGTACACCGGCTCGCCATCGAGGTGCCCGATGCCGTGTTCGGCAAACACCGACAGGTCCTGGCGCTTGAGCCACTCCCGAGGGAACAAGGGCCCGTTGGCATCATGCAGAAAGCCATCGCGGCTGCGGGCAACCGCCCAGCCGCCGGTGGCGTCATTATCCAGCAGCGTTGTGGTAATCCAGCCTGAGGTCATATCGATCAATCCACGAATTCGGGAGCCTGTTTGCTCATATGGGCCGCGATGGCCACGCGCAAGTCGTTGGATTGCAACATAGCCGAGTTCCAGGTGGCAACGTATTCCAGGCCATCATTGATGGTGTGATCGCGCATATAGCTGATCATCGCCTTGGTGCCGGCCACGGCAATCGGCGACTTGGCGGCGATTTCATGGGCAATGGCCATGACGCCCGCCAACAGGCTGGCCTGGTCGGCAAACACCCGATTGACCAGGCCGATGCTGCGCGCTTCTTCGGCGCCAAACTGACGCCCTGTGTAGGCCAGCTCACGCAACATCCCGTCGCCGACGATGCGCGGCAGGCGCTGCAGGGTGCCGACGTCGGCGGCCATGCCAATGTCGATCTCCTTGATCGAGAACTGCGCGTCCTCGGCGGCGTAGCGCATGTCACAGGCACTGATCAGGTCAATGGCGCCGCCGATGCAATAGCCCTGGATCGCCGCCAGGACCGGCTTGCGGCAGTTGTCGACCGCATTGAACGAGGCTTGCAGTTCGAGGATCTTGCGCCGCAGCAGGCGCGCATTGCGGCCCACGTCCTTGCCGAACTCATTGGCCACCGAGGCCAGCAGCATCAGGTCGATGCCGGAGGAAAAGTGCTTGCCGGCACCGCTGAGCACCACCGCGCGCACGGCATCGGTGTCTTCGACCCACTGGAAGATGTCGATGATTTCGCTCCAGAACGCCGCGTTCATCGCGTTGATCTTTTCCGGACGATTGATCTGCACATGGGCAACGTTGCCGCTGAGTTCGACGACGAAAGCTTGGTATTCGGACATGGCAGTGATCCCTGACTGGCGAGTGATAAGGCCCGAACTATAACAAGGGTCAGCAACGGCGCATCGGCCAAAAGCGGGACTCGCGGCCGGGATGGAAAAGACGCTGGATAAAACCCCGCGCACACGCCATCCTTCGCGCTTTAAGCCGCCTGACTCGCGGCGTTCGACGTTTAAAGGACCTGCCATGCACGCCCAGCCCCTCACCATCGCCGAGTTCGACCTGATCGAAGAAACCCTGCTCAAGTACGGCGACGACCATTCGGTGCTCAACGTCGCCGAACTCGACGGCTACTTCACCGCGCTGGTGTCCAGCCCGACGCAGGTAGATATCGCCGAGTGGTTCCCCGCCATCTGGGGTGGGCAGAACCCGGCCTGGGAAAGCGCTGAGGAGGCCGGGGCTTTCCTGGACCTGTGCGTGCGCCACCTGAACACGCTGGCGGCGCAACTGGTCGGTGATGCCCAGGGCTTCAAGGCGCGCTTCGATGAGAAAGAACACCAAGGCCAGTCCGTTACCCTCGCCGAAGAATGGTGCTTTGGCTACATTCGTGGCGCCGCCATCGGCAACTGGCCGCCGTTGCCCGCGGAACTTGCGACTCAGTTCGAGAAAATCTCCTGGTGCGCCGAACAGGATAACTTCGAATTACCGGCAGACCTGGATGTGCCAGCCCACCAGCAACGGGTCGGCGAAATCGAACCGGCTGCCCGGACGCTGCATGATTACTGGCTGAGCAAGCGCTAAATCTCGACAAGCACCGCACCTTTGGCTGATTATTCGGGTCCGCCCCGTCGGCCACTCCATGCCACCTCGTCTTGATCAGGAGCCTTGTCCCTTGAGTTCGCAGAAAACCGTGACCGTTACACCGCCCAACTTTCCCCTCAATGGCAAGGTCGCGCCGCCCGGCTCCAAGTCCATTACCAACCGCGCCCTGCTGCTGGCGGCCCTGGCCAAGGGCACCAGCCGCTTGAGCGGCGCGCTCAAGAGCGATGACACTCGCCACATGTCAGTGGCCCTGCGGCAGATGGGCGTGACCATCGACGAGCCGGACGACACCACCTTCGTGGTCACAGGCAAAGGCAAACTGCAATTACCGGCGCAGCCGCTGTTTCTCGGCAATGCCGGTACCGCCATGCGCTTTCTCACCGCCGCCGTGGCCACCGTGCAGGGCACCGTGGTGCTGGACGGTGACGATTACATGCAAAAGCGTCCGATCGGGCCACTGCTCGCCACCCTCGGCCAGAATGGCATCCAGGTCGACAGCCCGACCGGCTGCCCACCGGTGGCCGTGCACGGCGTGGGCAAGGTCCAGGCCAAGCGCTTCGAGATCGACGGCGGCCTGTCCAGCCAGTACGTCTCGGCGCTGCTGATGCTCGCGGCATGTGGCGAAGCGCCGATTGAGGTTGCCTTGACCGGCAAGGACATCGGTGCCCGTGGCTATGTGGACCTGACGCTGGACTGCATGTGCGCCTTTGGCGCCCAGGTCGAAGCCATCGACGACACCACCTGGCGCGTGGCCCCGACCGGCTATTCCGCCCATGATTACCTGATCGAACCCGATGCCTCCGCAGCCACCTACCTGTGGGCCGCCGAGGTATTGACCGGGGGCCGCATCGACATCGGTGTCGCCGCCCAGGACTTCACCCAGCCGGACGCCAAGGCCCAGGCGGTGATCGCCCAGTTCCCGAACATGCAGGCCACGGTGGTGGGCTCGCAGATGCAGGACGCCATTCCGACCTTGGCGGTGCTCGCTGCCTTCAACAATACCCCGGTGCGCTTCACGGAACTGGCCAACCTGCGGGTCAAGGAATGTGACCGCGTGCAGGCGCTGCACGACGGCCTCAACGAAATCCGTCCGGGGCTGGCCACCATCGAGGGCGACGATCTGCTGGTGGCGGCCGACCCGGCGCTTGCCGGCACGGCGTGCAACGCATTGATCGATACCCATGCCGACCACCGCATCGCCATGTGCTTTGCCCTGGCCGGGCTGAAGATCCCGGGCATCCGTATTCAAGACCCGGATTGCGTGGCCAAGACCTATCCGGAGTACTGGAAGGCCTTGGGCAGCCTGGGCGTCACGCTCAGCTATTAAGGCACAGCGCAGGTTTAGGGAGGGCATGCACATGACCATTCGCCAACCCTGCCCACCCGGCGTCTGTGACTGCGAGCGCGAACGCTTGCTGGAGGCGCCCGGTGCCGACCTGCGCATCCTCCACCTGACACGCCAGGAAGAAAAACGCCTGCTCGAGCGCCTGGAAAACCTCAAGAGCCTGCAGGACCTGGAGCATATGCAGCAGCGGATGTACGACCAACTGGGCATCCGCCTGCATATCGCGCCGGGCCACACCGAGGTCAAGAGCATGCGCGGGATCCAGATCGTCATCGACGAACTGCCCGGCCTGTGTCGCAAGACTCGGCAGTCGATTCCGGCAGCGATTCGTCGGGGCATGGAGAAACAGCCCGAGATTGCCTACCGCTTGCTGGATGCCCACGACCTGTTTCGCGACGCTTGAATCACCCCGCTACCGTCTCGCGCTCGAACAGCTCCTGCCCCAACGCCCTGGCCCTGTGCAGATGCGGCTGGGCCGTCTCGCTTTCCGACTCCAGCAACAACTCCGAGGTCAGCACCTGCGCTCCGCAGTAATCAAAGATCCCGTAATCGATCTGCGTGCGCATGGCCGTGGCATAACCGTGCCGGTCGAAGGCGCTTGCATCCGCGCCGCCCAAGGCCAGCAGATGCACCTTGAGGTGGCGCAACTTCTTGGTCACCGGCGTATCAGGGCCGTAATCGATTGCCCAGCCGTTGACGAAGACGCGGTCGACCCAGCCCTTGAGCAGCGCCGGCATCGACCACCAATAGATCGGAAACACCAATACCAACGCATCGGCGCGCTCGATGCGTGCCTGTTCGGCCAGCACATCCGCCGGCGGCGTTTCACGGTTTCGGTGTACGCGGTGGTCGGCGGCGGTGTAGCGAGGGTCGAAGCCTTCGGCCGCAAGGTCCGCCAGTTCAAACGTGTGACCGCAGGCGTCCAGGCCGGCGCCGACGTGCTCGGCCACGCTGTGGGTAAGGGATTGCGGGTTGTGATGAGCCACAACGATGAGTGCATGCATGACATTGACTCCTTTTAGGCTTAAGCTACTTTTAGTAAGTTAACGCCCTTAAGTTACTTTTGGTATATAAGCATGTCAAGCGAACAATCTCCTGCCCCGCGTCGGCGCCTTTCCCGCGAGGAACGTCTGCAGCAGTTACTGGAAACAGCCTGGCAACTGGTGCGCGAAGAAGGCACCGACGCCCTGACCCTGGGTCGCCTTGCGGAGATGGCCGGGGTAACTAAACCGGTGGTCTACGACCATTTCGTCACGCGTTCGGGCTTGCTGGCCGCGCTGTATGAAGATTTCGACGGGCGCCAGAATCAGGTGTTTGTCGACGCCATCGAAGCCAGCAGCGCGACGCTTGAAGCGCGTGCGTGGGTGATCGCAGCGTCCTATGTGGATTGCGTGCTGCTGCAGGGTCGCGAAATTCCGGGGGTGACGGCGGCACTCAGTGGCTCGCCGGAGCTGGAAGCCCTCAAGCGCAAGTACGAGGCGGTCTTCCTCGACAAATGCCGCGATGCCCTCGCCCCCTTCGCACCGGGTGGCAGGCTTTCCCGGGCGGGACTGCGCGCCATGCTGGGGGCTGCCGAGGCCTTGTCCCATGCCGCGGCCAGCGCAGAAATCAGCCGTGAAGAAGCGCAGCAGGAATTGCTGGAAACCATCCTGGCGATGGTCAAGCGCGGCGCATGTGGGAGGGAGCCTGCTCCCGATAGCAGTGGTTCAGTCAATTAATAGTGGACTGACACACCGCCATCGGGGGCAAGCCCCCTCCCACATTTGGATCTGGGCAGCCTCAAGACTGCATCAAACCTTAACGTTTCACCTGGCTGGCGGCCGCATGCGACATCTGCAACACCACAAAACCAATGTGGGAGGGGGCTTGCCCCCGATAGCGGTGGTGCAGTCAATTCATAGATGACTGACCCACCGCCGTGCTCAGGCCAAGCGTGCGTCCACAAACCGCTGCACCTTGCGCGTCAATTGGTCCAGGTGTCGGTCGCGCTGTTTTTCCGCGTCCACCATCGCCCGCTTACCGTGCTTTTGCAGCAGGTAGGTATGAATTTGCCGCACTTCCAGCGAGCTATATATAGCCGCCACGTCGAGCACGCCCATCAAGCCATCGGTGCCATAGTCCCGCGTATTCATCAGCACCTGGGTACCGCGCGCGCCACGTACCTTGAAGCCCATGGCTTCGAACGCCGGGACCTTCTCCACCGCGCAGGCCAGCTCCGCATGGGGATAGCGCGCCAACACGTCACCCAGCATGGCCCGGGCCACGCCCTGGCGCCTGAAACCCGCGTGCACGGCCATGAATGCCACGCCGCAGGCTTGAGGGTCATCCTTCACCGGCAGATACAGGCAGAAGCCAACCACTGTCTCGTCCTGCATCGCCACCACCAGTTCAACGGCGATGCCTTTCGATCCGTCCAGCGCCTCCAGGTACAGGTGCACCTCAAAACCGATGGCGTACTGGTAAATGTTGTAGAGCAGGTTACTGGGCGCCAGTGCCACGCTGCTGATGTCGGTGAGGTTGTCCACCACCATCTGCAGGATCTGGCTGTTGACCGGTTCGGGGCACGGCGTGGTGTAGCGGGTAAGGCTGTACATGCACATTCCTGGGTTTCTACTTCAAGGCACGGCAATTGTACCTGTTGCGCGCCGCGTAGCCGGGTTCCCAAGTGCCGACGTTCAACAATTGCGCAAAAAAGTTCGGACCAACGGGTGCATGCATGCACCTGGATCGCGCATCATGGGCACTTTCAAGCTCAAGGGTAACGTCCATGCGCGTTCTGTCATTGATGATGGGTCTTACGACGCTGGCCGCCAGTACGGTGTTCTGCGCCAGCGCGATGGCGAATGAAGAAAGTCAGTTGGTACAACAGATCAACCAGTACCGCAGCCAGGTGCAGCGCTGCGGCGACCAGGGTTCCCAGGAATTGCCGCCGCTGAACAGTGATACGCGGCTGGTGCTGCCGGCCTCCAATGCCGGCGACTTGCAGCAGTCGCTGGCGCGGGCCGCGTACCCCATGGTCAACGTACAGGCCATCAGCCTGTCCGGGCCAAAGGATGCCGAAGCCGCCATGAAAGCGGTGCGTGAAAGCTTTTGTCGCGTGGTGCTCGATCCGCAGTTCGTCGATATCGGCGTCAGCAACAGTGGCCAGGACTGGCGCATCGTGCTGGCCCGCCCGCTGCTGACCAGTGGCCTGGGCGATTGGCAGACCGAAGGCCGCAAACTGCTCGACCTGATCAACGCCGCCCGTGCCCAGCCGCGCCAGTGCGGCACCGAAGCGTTCACCGCGACCACGCCGCTGTCGTGGAACGACGACCTGGCCGGCGCCGCCAACAGCCACACCCGCAACATGGCCAACGGCAACTTTTTCGATCACCTGGACCACGACGGCCGCACCCCCGGCGACCGCGCCGAGCTGGCCGGGTATATCGCGAAAAACATCGGTGAAAACATCGCCGCCGGCCTCGATACGCCGCGCAAAGTCCTCGACGGTTGGCTCGCCAGCCCCGGCCATTGCGCCAACCTGATGAACCCGCAATTTCGTGAATTGGGCGCAGCCTATGCGATGGACCCGAAAAGCGATGCAGGCATCTATTGGACGGGGCTGTTCGGCACCCAATAAAAATTGGCCGCCGGCCCGCTCGGCCGGTCAAATGCACGGTGAAATCAAGGTGCTATCAGGCGATAATCGCGCTGAACTGATCAGGGGCATTTCGGTCTGTTGCTAGTCAGTCTGATCTTCAAGGCTTAACAGCGCGTAGCGAACAAGGTATGAACCCAATGATGAACTGGCTGCAAGATAGCAGCGAAATGGCGGACCGGGTTCGTCGGCATGATTGGGCCAATACGCCCCTGGGGCCGCTTGAACACTGGCCCGACGTGCTCAAGACAACCGTCGCGCTGTGCTTCGCCTCCAGTTTTCCCCAGGCCATTGTCTGGGGGCCGCAGTTGATCACCCTCTACAACGATGCATTCGTGCCGATCCTGGGCAACAAGCCCGACGCGTTGGGTCGCCCGTTCAGCGAGGTGTGGCATGAGGTGTGGGATGACATCCGCCCTATCGCCGACACTGCATTTGCCGGGCATGCCACCTATATCGAAAACTTTCCGCTGTTGATCGAGCGTAACGAGGCACCTGAACAGGCGTATTTCACCTTTTGCTACAGCCCGATCCGGGACGCACAAGGCAAGGTGGTCGGGTTGCTCGATACGGTGACCGAAACCACCGCCACCGTGTTCCTCGCCCGGCGCCTGGAAGTGCTGGACGCCATCGGCAGCAGCGTCGCCACCGCCACCGATGCCGAAGACATCATGACCTCGACCACCCGCCTGGTGGCCGAACACCTGCAAGTTTCCATCTGCGCCTACGCCGACATGGAAGACGACCAGGACGGTTTTACCATTCGCGGCGACTGGTCGGCGCAAGGCTCGCCGAGCATCATCGGCCATTACAGCCTGGCCGCGTTCGGTGAGCGTGCGGTGACCAACCTGCGCGCCGGCGAGCCCCTGGTGGTGTGCAACAACCTGCTCGAATTGCCGCCCCATGAAGCGGCGACCTTCCAGACGCTTGGGGTCACGGCGACTATCTGCATGCCCTTGATCAAGGACGGGCGTCTCACCGCGCTGATGGCCGTGCACGACAAACAGCCCCGCTACTGGTCCTCCTATGACCTGGCGCTGTTGGGCGAAGTCACCGAACGCTCCTGGGCACACATCGAACGCGTACGCGCCGATGCCGCCGTGCGTGAAGGCCTGGCAGCCTATACCGAGCTCAACGCCACCCTGGAGCAGCGCGTGGAAGAACGCACCCGCGCCCTCGCCCAGGCTGAAGCTGCGCTGCGCCAGTCGCAGAAGCTTGAGGCCATCGGCCAACTCACCGGCGGCGTCGCCCATGATTTCAATAACCTGCTGACGATCATTCGCTCATCCGTGGACTTCCTGCGCCAGCCGGGGCTGTCGGAAGAACGCCGGCAACGCTACATGTGCGCGGTGTCCGATACGGTCGAGCGGGCCAGCAAGCTGACCAGCCAACTGCTCGCCTTTGCCCGCCGCCAGCCATTGAATCCGCAGGTCTTCGATGTCAGCCAACGGGTGCAGAACATCGGCGACATGCTTGAGAGCGTCACCGGCGCGCGCATTCACGTACAGGTGCAATTGCCCGACCAGCCCTGCTATGCGCGCATCGACCCCAGCCAGTTCGAAACCGCCCTGATCAACATCGCCCTCAATGCCCGCGACGCGATGGACGGCCAGGGCACCCTGAGCATCAAGGTCGCCGCGCAGCAGCCACTGCCGCGCATCCGCGGGGATGCCGAGTCGCGGCTGCCCCACATCAGCATCGCCCTGGCCGACACCGGCATCGGTATTCCCGGCGATACCTTCGAGCGCATTTTCGAACCGTTTTTCACCACCAAAGCCGTCGGTAAGGGCACAGGACTGGGCTTGTCCCAGGTATTCGGCTTTGCCAAGCAATCGGGCGGCAATATCGATGTGGCCAGTTCCCTCGGGCAAGGCACGGTGTTCACCCTGTACCTGCCCCAAGTAGAAGGCGAAGCTGCGCCGCAGCAGGAAGAACACCAGGATCTTCCACCCCCGCTGGATGTTGCCCAATTGCATGTCCTGATCGTGGAGGACAACCTGGAAGTGGGACGCTTCGCCAGCCAGATCCTCAAGGACCTGGGCTACCAGACCACCTGGGCCACCAACGCCGAACAGGCGCTGACGCTTGCCGGCAAAGACGCCGAGGCCTTCGATGCGGTTTTCTCGGATGTGGTCATGCCGGGCATGACCGGTGTCGCCATGTCGAGATTGATGCGCCAGCGCCGGCCGGACCTGCCGGTAGTGCTCGTCTCAGGCTACAGCGAAGAACTGGCGGACAGTGGTTATGAAGGTTTTGAGTTCCTTGCCAAACCCTACTCCGCCGAACAGGTCGCGCGGGCGTTGGCCAGGGCCATGACCAAGGATCAGCCCGCCACGGCCACCTGATTGCGGCCACGCGCCTTGGCCTGGTACAGCGCCTGGTCGGCGCTGTCCATCAAGACATACAGATCCAGCGCCTGGGCATGGGTCGAGGCCAGACCCAGGCTGGCACTCAGCCCCTGCACCGGGCCGGCCTTCAGCTCACCAATGGCCTGAACCAATTGTGCTGCGAGACTGCGCGCGGTCTCAAGCGAAGTGTCGGGCAAAAGGATCGCAAATTCTTCGCCGCCCAGGCGACCGTACACGTCCACCTGGCGGAACCCGGCACTGATCACGCCGCCGATCTGGCGCAAGACCTGGTCCCCGGTCTGATGGCCGTAAGTGTCATTGATGTTTTTGAAGTGATCCATGTCCAGCATCAGCGCGCACAACGGCTGCTGTTCGCGACGACATTGCGCATGCAGCAGCTGGGCACGCTCGAAAAAGGCACGACGGTTCATCAAGCCGGTCAATTCATCAGTCTGCGCGGCGAGCGTGGAAATCGCGTGAGCACGCTCCATTTGCCGAGTCAGGCGAAAGGCCTTTTCCAAAGCGTCGGACAGTTTGCGCGTGGCACCCACCACAAAGGACGAGAACACCAATACCGCCAGCGCCACGCCCACCTGCATCGGTGATGGCTGGAACAGCAGCCACAAGGTACAGGGCAACAACACCAGGCCCATGGACCCCAGCGACATGTAACGGTAGGCCGAATAGCAGGACACCGCGCTGACCGACATGCCCACCGCAAACAGCATGACCAGTACCTGGGACACGCGATCATCGACCGGCATCACCGCCAGCGCCCCGCTCCCCCAGATGCCCGCCGACAGCATCAGTGTCAGCCAATAGCGACGCTCCCAGCGCGCAGGGGTTCGCTCGCTGTCCGGGCAGCGGAACCATTCGACGAAGAGCTGTAGGCGCAGCAGTGACGAGCCCGCCAGCAGCACCAGCCAGACCAGGATCACCGACTGATCGAAGCGGTCCCAGCACAGCCAGCAGAGCATGACCGCGCCCAGGTAGCTGCCAAAGATGGCCGGGAACGACTGGCGAAACAGCTGGTGCAAACGGTCGGTTCGCACCTGCTCCTCGATAACGCGATCCGGGTCTTGCCCATGGCTGTTCATGCGCGCTGCCTGTCTGACTGCCGACAAAGGCGCCATTGTGGCACCCTGCCAGTAGCGCGGACAACCGCCGCCAGCGCGCTACAGCGTTTTAACCCTCTTCAGGCCGCAAAATCAGCACCCCCAGAGGTGGCAGGTTCAACGACAGCGACACCGGCTGCCCGTGGCGCGGTTCATCCTGGGTTTGCACCGCGCCGCCATTACCGTAGTTGGACCCGGCATACATGTCGGCGTCACTGTTGATCACTTCGCTCCAGCGCCCGGCGAACGGTACGCCGACAGCGTATGCCTCACGGGGCACTGGGGTAAAGTTGGCGACCACCAGTACCGGCTTGCCGTCCTTGCTCCAGCGCAGCCAGGCATAGACGCTGTTGATCGCATCGTCGCCAATCAGCCACTGGAAGCCCTGGGGTGCGTCATCCTGCTCGTGCAGCGCTGGCTCCTCGCGGTACAGGCGGTTCAAGTCGCCCACCAGCTTCTGCACCCCACGGTGCTCGGGGTACTGCAGCAGATACCAGTCCAGTTGCTGGTCGTGGTTCCACTCACGCCACTGGCCGAACTCGCAGCCCATGAACAGCAGCTTCTTGCCCGGGTGCATCCACATGAAACTCAGGTAGGCGCGCAGGTTGGCGAATTTCTGCCAGCGGTCGCCGGGCATCTTGTCGATCAGCGAGTGCTTGCCATGCACCACTTCATCATGGGAAATCGGCAGGATAAAGCGCTCGGACCAGGCGTACACCAGGCCGAAACTCAGCTCATTGTGGTGATGGGCGCGGTACACCGGGTCTTGCTGGATGTAATGCAGCGAGTCATGCATCCAGCCCATGTTCCACTTGTAGTTGAATCCCAGGCCACCTTGCTGGGTACTTTGGCTCACGCCCGGCCACGCGGTGGATTCCTCGGCGATCACCAGGGCGCCCGGCGCCTCCAGCGCTACCACGTCGTTCAAGTGGCGCAGGAATTCGATGGCTTCGAGGTTTTCCCGGCCACCGTGGCGGTTGGGCACCCATTCACCGGCTTTGCGCGAATAATCGCGGTACAGCATCGAAGCCACCGCATCCACACGCAGGCCATCGACGTGGAAGTGCTTGAGCCAGTGCAACGCCGACGCCAGCATGAAACCGTGCACTTCGGTGCGGCCCAGGTTGTAGATCAGCGTGTCCCAGTCCTGGTGGAAACCTTCCAGCGGGTTGGCGTATTCGTACAGTGCGGTACCGTCGAATTGCGCCAGGCCGTGGGTGTCGGTCGGAAAATGCGCCGGCACCCAGTCGAGGATCACGCCGATATCGGCCTGATGGCAGGCGTTGACGAAATAGGCGAAATCCTCCGGCGAGCCAAAACGCGCGCTCGGTGCGAACTGAGACAAGGCTTGATAGCCCCAGGAACCGCCGAACGGATGCTCCATGATCGGCATCAACTCGATATGGGTGAAGCCCAGTTGCTGCACATAGGGAATCAGGCGATCGGCCAGTTCGCGCCAACCGTACTGGCGCGACACTTCGCCGGCCTCGTCGAGTTCGCACTGCCAGGAACCGACGTGCAACTCATAGATCGACAGCGGCGCGGTGGATTTCTGCTTGTCACCGCGCGCCTGCATCCACTCATGGTCCTGCCAGTCCACCTGCAACGGCGCGGCGACCTTGGAAGCAGTATCCGGCGGCAGTTGAGTGGCCAGGGCCACCGGGTCGGCCTTGAGCGGCAGGATGCCGTGGGCACCGAGAATTTCGTACTTGTAAGCCGCACCGGGTTGCAGGCGCGGGATAAAGATCTCCCACACGCCGGAAGGGTGACGCAAGCGCATCGGGTGCCGGCGACCGTCCCATATGTTGAAGTCGCCCACCACCGAGACCCGTCGGGCATTCGGTGCCCAGACGGCAAAGCGTACGCCCTGCACGCCGTCCACTGTCGTCACCTGAGCGCCCAGGCAGTTGCCCAGGTCACGGTGGTTACCTTCGGCAAACAGGTACAGGTCCATTTCACCCAGCAGCAACTGGCTGAAGCTGTACGGGTCTTCGGTGATCTGCTCGCCGCCGGCCCACTGAATCTTCAGCAGGTAGTCCTGGCGCGTGCCGAAGTGCCCAACGAACAGTCCCGGCACCTGGGTCGCGTCGAGGCTGCCGATCGGCTCGCCACTGTCACGGGCCAGTACCTGGACGCTCAAGGCTTCGGGCAGGAACGCGCGGATAAATTGCCCGCCCTGCTCATCGTCGTGCGGCCCAAGGATCGAGAATGGATCGTGGTGCTCGGCGCGCACCAGCGCGTCGACGTCCTTGGACGCCGGCATTGCAGTCAACTTGGGCTGCAGCGGTTCTTTATGCGTAAAACTCATGACGTCTCCCCACCGCGTGCAGTTTTCGATTCAGGTGTAAGCCCGCTGAGCAAACCGTGCAGCCCTTGCAAGGGCACCGGCAACCAGCTCGGGCGATTTTCCGCTTCGTAGGCCACTTCATACGCGGCCTTCTCCAGGCTGAACAACGTCAGCGCAGCGTCCTGGCCGTTGGCATCCTGCCAGTCATGCGCCAGTGTAGCCGTCGCTGCCTGATAAGCCTGGGTAAATGCCTGGCGGGCTTCACTCAGGTAACGCTCGGTCACACGCCGACGCGCGGCCTGCGCTTGCGGCGAATGGTCAACCGCTTGCACATTCAAGGCCATGGCCGCCGCGTAGTCGAAGGAGCGCAACACACCGCTCACATCCTTGTACGGGCTGTGCTTGCCGCGCCGTTCATGCAGCGGACGCGCCGGCTCGCCTTCAAAATCGATCAAATAGGCATCGCCCTTGACCACCAATACCTGGCCCAGGTGCAAGTCACCGTGGACGCGAATCCGCAACCCGCCCAGCGTGGCTTTCGCCAATGCATGGACATGCGTACCGATGGCTTTTTCCTGCGCCAGTAGTTCACTGACCAGCGCCTGATCGGCGGGGTTCAACTGGCTTTGATTTAGTTTGAGCAACTGCAAGGCCCGCTGGATTTGCGCCCCCACGTCCTTGGCCCAGGCCTGGGTGTCCTTGACGGACGTGACTTCGGGCTTGAAGTCCTTGTTCTGGGTAGGCGCGCCCAACACCACGTGCATCTCGCCCAGGCGCTGGCCAAGCAGGCCGGCAAAGTCGGCCAGTTCGCCCAGGGCGTTGTAGTGCTGCTCCTGTTCGGAAATCGCTTCGGCCAGCTCGTCGCGAATCGCACGCTCAAGGTTGTTCTGGGTCCAGCTCCAGGCATCGCCCTGGTTGCTCAGGTAGCCCTGGGCGATCATCAGCAGGTTGTCCTCGCCTTGGACGTCGCGCCGGCTCATCGAACCCATCAACGGAGAAATATTCGGGTAGGCGGCTTCAGTCAGGTAGGCGCTCATTTCCAGCTCTGGGTGCACCCCGGCGCTGACTTTGCGGATCAGCTTGAGCACCAGGCTCTCGCCCACCACCACCGAACTGTTGGATTGCTCGGCAGACAGGTAGCGCACCGCGGCTTCGTCCGTCAGCTGCAAGGCGGCCAAATGCGGCGTTGCCTCGAAGCGCAGATCACCCTCGCTGCTATTGAGCACGGTGCCCGCCTGCAGGCCCTGGATCACACTGCGAACGAAATGCTCGAGACTGAACGCGTCGGTGACCAGCCCCACCTGGCGGCTGCGGCGTACGCGGGCCATGGCCAGTTGCTGGGGCAAGGCCGTGGTGAGTTGGTCTTCGCCGAGGAAACCGAACGGCAGTTGGTAACGGCTGGTCTGGCCCGCGCTGGTGACGTCGATCTCGCTGAGCAGCACCGGGTGCTGCGCGTCGCCGAAGCGCACGCCGTAAGCGATATGCACGCTGTCGATGGCGGCGTCCTTACCGGCGAACCAGCGGCGCTTGGGCAGCCAGGCCGGCAGCGACGTGTGTTCCAGGGTGGTACGGCAGGGTTCTTCCAATAATTCTTCCATACGTTTTTTCAACACCAATGTCGTGAAGTCAGGAATGCTCTGGGCCGGTTCCACATGCCAGCTGGGCATCTGGTTTTCGGCAGCCAGCACAAACCAATAAAAGCCATAGGGCGCCAGGGTCAGCAGGAAATTGAGCTGGCCGATAGGCGGGAACGCGTTACCGCCCAGCATCTCTACCGGTACCATGCCAGCGAAGCCCGACAGGTCCAGCTCTGCCGCCTGGGCACTGCGCGAGACGTTGGCCACGCACAGGATGATTTCGGTGTGGCCGTCCTCCCCGGTGTATTCGCGGGTATACGTCAGGATGCGGCGGTTGGCGGGCGAGAGCATTTTCAGGCTGCCACGGCCAAACGCCTTGGATTGCTTGCGCACCGCGAGCATGCGCCGCGTCCAGTTCAGCAGTGAATGCGGGTCCTGGGCTTGGGTTTCGACGTTGACCGACTGATAGCCGTATTGCGCGTCCATGATCGGCGGCAACACCAGGCTGGCCGGGTCGGCGCGGGAGAAACCGCCATTACGGTCGATGGACCACTGCATCGGTGTGCGCACGCCATCGCGGTCGCCCAGGTAAATGTTGTCGCCCATGCCGATTTCGTCACCGTAGTAGAGGGTCGGCGTGCCGGGCATGGACAACAGCAGGCTGTTGAGCAGTTCGACGCGGCGCCGGTCACGCTCCATCAAAGGCGCCAGGCGTCGCCGAATGCCCAGGTTGATACGCGCGCGGCGGTCGGCGGCGTAGTAGTTCCACAGGTAGTCACGTTCTTTGTCGGTGACCATTTCCAGGGTCAGTTCATCGTGGTTGCGCAGGAAGATCGCCCACTGGCAATTGGCCGGGATTTCCGGGGTCTGACGCAGGATGTCGGTGATCGGGAAGCGATCTTCCTGGGCCAGGGCCATGTACATGCGCGGCATCAACGGGAAGTGGAAGGCCATATGGCATTCATCGCCGTCGTCGCCTTTACGGTCACCGAAGTAGAGTTGGGTGTCTTCCGGCCATTGGTTGGCTTCGGCCAGCAGCATGCGATCCGGGTAATGCGCGTCGATCTCGGCGCGGATCTGCTTGAGCACCTCGTGGGTTTCGGCAAGGTTCTCGTTGTTGGTGCCGTCACGCTCGATCAGGTAGGGAATCGCATCCAGGCGCAGGCCGTCGATGCCCAGGTCGAGCCAGTAGCGCATCACCGACAGCACCGCTTTCATGACCTGCGGGTTATCGAAATTGAGGTCGGGCTGGTGCGAATAGAAGCGGTGCCAGAAGTATTGGCCGGCCACGGGGTCCCAGGTCCAGTTGGACTTCTCGGTGTCGAGGAAGATGATCCGCGTGCCGTCGTATTTCTGGTCATCATCGGACCAGACGTAGAAGTCCCGCGCCGCCGAGCCCGGTTTGGCCTTGCGCGCACGCTGGAACCAGGGGTGCTGGTCGGAGGTGTGGTTGATCACAAGCTCCGTGATCACCCGCAGCCCACGCTTGTGCGCTTCGGCAATGAAGCGCCTGGCGTCGGCCATGGTGCCGTAGTCGCTGTGCACGCCACGGTATTCGGCGATGTCATAGCCGTCGTCGCGGCGTGGCGAAGGGTAGAACGGCAGCAGCCAGATGGTGTTCACGCCGAGGTCGGCAATGTAGTCGAGCTTGGCGATCAGCCCGGGAAAGTCACCAATGCCGTCGTTGTTGGAGTCGAAATAGGATTTGACGTGCACCTGGTAAATCACCGCGTCCTTGTACCAGAGCGGGTCTTTGATAAAGGTGGCTGGCTTGGGTTTTTTCGCCATTGGAAACTCCTGGAATGCTGAAATTCTGCAGACGGAATGCGATCAATGTGGGAGGGGGCTTGCCCCCGATAGCAGAGCTTCAGTTGATAAATCAGGTGACTGATCCACCGCCATCGGGGGCAAGCCCCCTCCCACATTTGAATCTCCATACCGTTTAAGAAGCGGTAATCCGCCAGATCCCAAACGGCATCTGCGGCTCCAGCCGCGTCCATTGGGTCTTGCCGTACCAGGTCCAGCGATGGCCGTTCATCAAATCTTCACCCTGGGTCTGGGCGTCGTCCGGCAAACCCATCTCCCACAGCGGCAATTCAAAGTGCGCTTCCTGGGCGTTGTGCGGGTCGAGGTTGACGGCCACCAGCACGAAATTGCTGCCGTCCTCGCTGCGCTTGCCGAAGTACAGGATGTTGTCGTTCCAGGCGTTGTAGAGCTTGAGCCCCAGGTGCGTCTGCAGTGCCGGGTTCTGCCGACGGATGCGGTTGAGCTGGGCGATCTCGGCGATGATGTTGCCGGGCGCGGTGAAATCGCGAGGGCGAATCTCGTATTTCTCCGAGTCCAGGTATTCCTCCTTGCCCGGCACCGGCGCGGACTCGCACAGCTCGAAGCCCGAATACATGCCCCACAGGCCCGAGCCCATGGTGGCCAGCGCGGCGCGGATCAGGAAACCCGCGCGGCCGGACTCATGCAGAAAGCCAGGGTTGATATCCGGCGTATTGACGAAGAAATTCGGGCGGTAGCATTCGCGCCACGGCGACTGGTTCAACTGGGTGAAATACTCACTCAGTTCGGCCTTGGTGTTGCGCCAGGTGAAATAGGTGTAGCTCTGGGAATAACCGACTTTGCCCAAGCGCGCCATCATGGCCGGGGTGGTGAAGGCTTCGGCCAGGAAGATCACCTCCGGGTACTGGGCGCGCACGTCGCTGATCAGCCATTGCCAGAACGGCAGCGGCTTGGTGTGCGGGTTGTCGACGCGAAAAGTCTTAACGCCCTCTTCCACCCAGCCGACCACGATATCGCGCAGTTCGACCCACAGGCTGGGAATCGCATCCGCCGCATAGAAGTCGACGTTGACGATGTCCTGATACTTTTTAGGCGGGTTCTCGGCGTATTTGATCGTGCCGTCCGGGCGCCAGTTGAACCAGCCCGGGTGCTGCTTGAGCCAAGGATGGTCCTGGGAGCACTGGATGGCGAAGTCCAGGGCGATCTCCAGGCCGTGGTCGGCGGCAGCCTTGACCAGGCGACGGAAATCCTCGCGACTGCCCAGCTGCGGATGGATCGCCTCGTGCCCGCCCTCCTCGCTGCCAATGGCGTAGGGGCTGCCGGGATCATCAGGGCCTGCGGTCAGGGAATTGTTCTTGCCCTTGCGGTGGCTACGGCCGATGGGATGGATTGGCGGGAAATACAGCACGTCAAAACCCATGTCATGGATCATCGACAGGCGCGAGTGCACATCGTTGAAAGTGCCATGCCGAGCCGGATCGTCGGTGATCGAGCGGGGAAACAGCTCGTACCAGCTGGCGAACTGGGCGCGCTCGCGTTCCACGTCAATCGGGTAGACGGTGCTGACGCTCAAATAGGCGCGGTGGTCGGCCTGGGTCATCAGGTGTGCACTGTCTTCGTGCAGGAACTGCGCGACCTGCTCGGTTTCCAGCAGGCCGGAGAGTTCGTGATGCAGCAGCATCAGGCGGTCGCGCAGTTCGTTGTCACTGCGCTCGGCGGCCTGCAGCACCAGGCTGCGGCCTTCCTGCAGTTCCAGGCTGACCGGCACCCCGGCTTCGTGTTTTTTGCGCAATTCATAGCAGAAGCTGGCGAAGGTATCGATCCAGGCCTCGATGCAAAACTCATGGGGCCCCTGGGTGGTGACGGTAAAAGCGCCTTCCCAGCCATTGTTGCCCACATCACTCATGACCACGCTGTGCCAGTGTTCCTGCCCCAGCGGGCGCCAGCGCACCAGCACAGCCAGCTTGTCGTGGCCATCGGCGAACACTTTACTGGTCACGTTGACCCGCTGGCCGACCACCGCCTTGACGGCAAACTCGCCGCCGTCGATCACCGGCATGGTGCTTTCAATCGCGATTCTGGGTAACAGCAGTGCTTGGGACAGCGGCAACGAAGCGTGTTCTGGAACCAGTGTTTCAGCAGTCATCGAGCCTATTCCCCTTACGCCCAGTGGACGCTCTGTGCTTGATCCGAATTCGGTGGTGGCAGCGCGCTTGCAGCGCAGACCCGTAATAGGTCCGAGCCTGGGCTCCAGTCAAAAGTTCAGGCGGATATGCCGCCACCGGGCGGGGAATCAATTCCCTGCGCTGGCTGTCCACCCCTTAGAGCAAAGCACAAAGGAGGCCACACCGATGACGATCCCCATCCCTGCTGAAACGCCGGACCCGAATATCGACAACCCGACCTTGCCCCCCAGCGAGCCTGAACCGGTCCCGGAACAGG
This sequence comes from Pseudomonas sp. R5-89-07, assembly GCF_003851685.1. NCBI lineage: Bacteria > Pseudomonadati > Pseudomonadota > Gammaproteobacteria > Pseudomonadales > Pseudomonadaceae > Pseudomonas > Pseudomonas sp. R5-89-07. The sequence goes on from NZ_CP027727.1 coordinate 3,287,192, forward strand.
AACCGCCCGAGAACGAGCCGCCACCGGTACAGGAGCCGCCGACCACCATGCCGCCGGTGATCGTCAGTCCTTCTCGAAACGCCTGACGATTTTCGGCATCACGCTGAACACCGCCAGGGCCAGCAACGTACTCAATACCGCTGTGGATTCCCGGCCCAAACCGGCCGAGACGCCAATCGCAGCGGTCATCCACAAACCGGCGGCAGTGGTCAGGCCCTTGACGTGACCGGCGTCTTCATCCTTGCCCTTGATAATGGTGCCGGCACCCAGGAAGCCAATTCCGGCAATCACCCCCTGCACCACCCGGCTCATCGCATCGGCCTGGTTGCCGGACATCTGCGGCACCATCACGAACAGCGCGGCGCCCAACGCCACCAGCATATGGGTGCGCACCCCGGCGGCCTTGCCCTTGCTCTCGCGTTCGAACCCCAGGATGCCGCCGAGGATCGCGGCCATCAACAGGCGCACGGTCATTTGGGTGACCTGCCGGGCATCACCGATATCGGCAAATTCCGCCTGCAGTGTTTGCCACGCTTCATGCAGCCAAGCGTCCATAGATGCCGCCCTTTTACGATTATTGGTAGAAGGTGGACAGCGGCGACCGTCAGTCAGTTGCGTGGAACCCTAACGCCTCTGTGGCCCCAAACGATCACAGCCCATGAAAAGGACACTGGTATGCCTATCCGTATCGACAACCAACTGTGCTATTTCACGCTCAACGAGAACGGCCAGGAACAGAGCGTGCCCGCTACCCGCGTCAATATCGTGACCGACACCGATAAAGCCATGTCGTACGTAGAGCTGGCGGCCGAGCGGATCTACATCACCGAAGCCGAGGCCGACGCACTGACCGTCGCGGGGGCCCACGACGGCCGCCAGCATGTGAAGGCCGATTCACCTGGTTCGGTGATTTGATTGATCTGTATCAGTACATGAAGACCTCTTGTGGGAGGGGGCTTGCCCCCGATAGCGGAGGGTCAGTTACCTGCCATATCAACTGACCCAGCGCTTTCGGGGGCAAGCCCCCTCCCACATTTTCTAATCCGGGCTCGTCAATCTGATCCGCTTTTTATCGCGTTACCTGAATCTGTTATGCAAACAGAGCGCCGGGCATAGTTCATCCGCCTGATGGAGGCTGATGAGCGAATGACCATGAGCGAACGAATCCCCACCGTGGAAACCTTTGAGCCCATCCACCCGAAGAAGGTGAAGGCCAGATCCAGCGATAACCTGATCCATACCCGCAGCTTCACCGGCCTGTTCCGCACCTTGCGCGTGAGCGGCACGGGCGTTCTGTTCCTGGCCTTTTTCGGCACTGTGTGGCTGAACTGGGGCGGACGCCAAGCCGTGCTGTGGGATTTGGCCGAGAGCAAATTCCACATTTTTGGCGCGACCTTCTGGCCCCAGGACTTCATCCTGCTGTCGGCCTTGTTGATCATCTGCGCCTTTGGCCTGTTTGCGATCACGGTGTTCGCCGGTCGCGTGTGGTGCGGCTATACCTGTCCGCAAAGCGCGTTCACCTGGCTGTTCATGTGGTGCGAAAAAATCACCGAAGGCGAGCGTCATCAGCGCATCAAACTGCACGCCGCACCCTGGAGCCTGAACAAGCTGGCACGGCGCTCGGCCAAGCACACGCTATGGCTGGGGATCAGCGTGCTGACCGGGCTGACGTTTGTTGGCTACTTCACCCCCATCCGCCCATTGACCGCCGAACTGCTGACCTGGCAACTGGGCGGCGTCAGTCTGTTCTGGGTGCTGTTCTTTACCGCCGCCACCTACCTCAATGCCGGCTGGCTGCGAGAAGCGGTGTGCATGCACATGTGCCCCTATGCGCGCTTTCAGAGCGTGATGTTCGATAAAGACACCCTGACCATTGCCTATGACGCCGCCCGTGGCGAACGCCGTGGCGCGCGCAAACGCGAAGTGAAGCCGGCAACCGCGGGCCTGGGCGATTGCATCGACTGCCAGCTGTGCGTGCAGGTGTGCCCCACCGGCATCGATATCCGCGATGGCCTGCAAATGGAATGCATCGGCTGTGCGGCGTGCATCGATGCCTGCGATTCGATCATGGACAAAATGGGCTATGCCCGCGGCCTGGTCAGCTATACCAGCGAACATCAACTGCAGGGTGGCAAGACCCGGCTGCTAAGGCCGCGCCTGATCGGCTACAGTGCCGTGCTGCTGGTCATGATCGCCGCGTTGGTGGTGGCCCTGGTCGAGCGGCCGATGGTGTCGCTGGATGTGACCAAGGACCGCGGCCTGTTCCGCGAGAACAGCCAGGGCTTGATCGAAAACATCTACAGCCTCAAGGTCATCAACAAGACCCAGCAGCGCCAGGACTACCGCCTGGAACTGGTGGACGCCGAGGGCTTCCAGTTGCAAGGCAAGACCCAGCTCAGCCTGGCACCGGGAGAAATCAGCGATGTGCCGGTGTCGGTGGCGCTGCTGGCGGACACGCCGGCGAGCAGTTCGCAGACCCTGCGCTTTACGGTGACGGATGTGGATGAGCCGTGGATCTGCAGCGCAGCCGACAGCCGCTTTGTCGCACCGCTGAACCGCTGACCCTTTAAGCAAGTGACCAGGCCCCCATGAAACGCTACGAAAAATTCGCCGACGACATCGCAGAACTGATCCGCTCCGGCGTCCTTGGCCCCGGCCAGCGCGTGCCCTCGGTGCGCTATGCCAGCCAGACGTACGGCGTCAGTCCGTCTACGGTGTTCCAGGCCTACTACCTGCTGGAACGCCGCGGCCTGATCCGCGCACGGCCGCGTTCCGGCTATTTCGTCAATACCCATGCGCCCAGCCCGTTTTCCGAGCCGGTGGTGAGCGAGCAGGTGCACGAGTCCACCGAAGTCGATGTGAGCGAGTTGGTGTTTTCGGTGCTGGACTCGATCAAAGACCCGAACACCGTGCCCTTCGGCTCGGCCTTCCCCAGCCCGATGCTGTTCCCGCTGCCGCGCCTGGCCCGCTCCCTGGCCAGTGCCAGCCGCGAAATGGACCCACGCCTGGTGGTCACCGACATGTCCCCCGGCAACCCGCAGCTGCGCCGCCAGATCGCGCTGCGCTACATGGTCGGTGGCCTGATGCTGCCCATGGAAGAGTTGCTGATTACCAATGGCGCCCTGGAAGCGCTGAACCTGTGCCTGCAGGCCGTCACCGAACCGGGTGACCTAGTGGCGATTGAAGCCCCGGCGTTTTATGCCTGCCTGCAAGTGCTGGAGCGCCTGAAGCTCAAGGCCGTGGAAATTCCGGTGCACCCGCGCGACGGCATTGACCTCAACGCCCTGGAGCAAAGCCTTGCGCGTTACCCGATCAAGGCCTGCTGGACCATGACCAGCTTCCAGAACCCGATGGGGGCCACCGTGCCGGAAGCAAAAAAGCAGGCGCTGGTGCAGTTGCTGCGCAGCCATCAGGTGCCGCTGATCGAAGACGACGTGTATGCCGAGCTGTATTACGGCCAGCATGCGCCGAAACCGGCCAAGGCCTTCGACACCGAAGGGCTGGTGATGCACTGCGGCTCCTTTGCCAAGAGCCTGGCACCGGGTTATCGCGTGGGCTGGGTGGCAGCCGGCCGTTTCGCGCAGAAAGTCGAGCGCTTGAAACTGATGACCTCGCTGTGCCCGTCGATGCCGGCCCAGGCTGCGATTGCCGATTACCTGCAGCACGGCGGCTACGACCGGCACCTGCGCAAACTGCGCTATGCCCTGGAAGAACAGCAAAGCGCAATGCTCGCGGCCATCGCCCGGTATTTCCCGGCGCAGACCCGAGTCAGCCAACCGGCTGGAGGGTATTTCCTGTGGCTGGAATTGCCGGAGCAAACCGACTCATTGAAGCTGTTTCAGATGGCCCTGGCGCAAGGCATCAGCATCGCACCGGGGCCGATCTTTTCGGCGACCCGGCGCTTTCGCAATTGCATCCGCTTGAACTACGGCAGCCCGTGGACCGAAGCGTCGGAGCAGGCGATGGAGACGCTGGGGCGGATAGTGCGCTCGTTTTGAGTGGCGCAATGGCAAGGCTCTTTGTAGGAGCGAGCTTGCTCGCGAAGAACTCCGGGCCTGCGCGTTTATTCAGGATGAACGCGTTGGCTGGACGTTTTTCGCGAGCAAGCTCGCTCCTACAGTGGGCATGCGTGGGGTGAGGGAAAGCGCGATCAGCGCCCGCCCCCCAGGTCGATGAACGTACCGGTGGCGTACGAGGCCTTGTCCGACAGCAACCAGATAATCGCCTCGGCCACTTCATCCGGACGCCCGCCACGGGCCATGGGAATGCCGGATTCGAGCTTGCTGACCCGGTCAGGGTCGCCGCTGAGGGCATGGAAGTCGGTGAAGATATAGCCGGGGCGAACCGCGTTGACGCGGATGCCCTCGCCTGCCACTTCCTTGGACAGGCCAATGGTGAAGGTATCGAGCGCCCCTTTGGAGGCCGCGTAGTCGACGTATTCACCCGGCGAGCCCAGGCGCGCCGCCACCGACGAAACGTTGACGATACTGCCACCCTGCCCGCCATGCCTGGGCGACATGCGCAGCAGCGCATGCTTGGCGCACAGGATCGGGCCCAGCACGTTGGTCTTGAGGATTTTCAGCACACGGAACTCCGACATCTCGTCGACCCGTGATTTGTGGCCGACGGTGCCCGCGTTATTCACCAGCGCCGTGACGCGGCCCAGCTCGACATCGACACGATTGAACAGGGCGATCACTTCATCTTCAATGCTGACGTCCGCGCGTACCGCGATCGCCTGTGCGCCCAGGGCACGCACCTGTTCCAGTACGCGGTGGGCGGCGTTTTCATCGGATTGATAGTTGATGCAGATGCGATAGCCCTGGCGAGCGGCGAGCAATGCCGTCTCGGCGCCAATCCCGCGACTGCCTCCGGTGATGATGACGACTCTGTCCATGTGCGGTCTCCTGGCTTGGCCTGATGGTGGGGTTGGGTTGAAGAATACCCGTCACGCACGGCTTTTGTCAGGCGCTTGCGCGTCCTGGGCGCGCTGGATGTCGGCGATGAACCCGTCGGCCGGCAAGGGATGGCCCAGCAAGTAGCCTTGCAGGGAGTTGCAGCCCAGGCGTGTCAGGAAGCTCTGCTGCGCATCTGTTTCGACGCCTTCGGCGACAATCCGCAACCCCAGGGCCTGGCCCAGCGCAACGATGGCCGACACAATGGCGGCGTCGTCGCTGTCGTGCTCCAGGTCGCGCACAAAGCCGCGGTCGATCTTCAGTTCGTTGGCCGGCAGGCGCTTGAGGTACATCAGGCTGGAATAGCCGGTGCCGAAGTCATCGATAGACAGGTCAACACCCATGTCCGAGAGCTGTTGCAACACGGTCATGCTCGCATCGGCATCACTCATGGCCGTGGTTTCGGTGATCTCCAGGGTCAGGCTGTTGGCCGGCAATTGGTGGCGCTCCAGGGCGGCGGCCACGCTGTCGACCAGCCCGGCGTGGCAAAACTGCAGCGCCGACAGGTTCACCGCAATGCGCCAGTGTTCATAACCCTGGGCGTACCAGAGGCTCATCTGGCGACAGGCTTCATTGAGTACCCACTCGCCGATGGAAATGATCAACCCGGTCTTTTCCGCCAGCTCGATGAACGTGGCCGGCAACAACAGGCCTTGCTGTGGATGCTGCCAGCGCAGCAGCGCCTCCGCCCCCACCGCAATGCCGCTGATCGCGTCGAACTTGGGCTGGTAATACAAGCGAAACTGCTGGTGCTCGAGGGCGTTGCGCAGGTCCTGCAACAACTGCAATTGTTTGCGCGCGTTGGTGTTCATCGACACATCGAAGAACCGGTAGCCGTTCTTGCCCATGCCCTTGGCGTGGTACATCGCCGCATCGGCATTCATCAACAGCTCCTGGGGGTTGTGACCGTTGCCCGGGAAAATGGCGATACCAATGCTGGCGGAGATTTTCAGCTCGTGCTCGGCAACCTTGAACGCGCGGTTGATCAGGCTGACCTGGCGTTCGGCCAGGCCCATGGCATCGTCCGGCTGGGTCAGTTGCACCATCAAGACAAATTCGTCCCCACCGATGCGGGCCAAGGTGTCCTGGCTGCGCAGGTCTTCGCGCAGGCGCAGGCCAACCTCGCGCAGCAGCTGGTCGCCCATGTGGTGACCGAAGGCATCGTTGACTGGTTTGAAGCCGTCCAGGTCGATGAACATCAGCGCAAAGCAGCCGCCCTGCTCCTTCACCGCCTGGATCCCCTGTTGAATGCGGTCTGCCAGCAATGTGCGGTTGGGCAGGCCGGTGAGCATGTCATGCAGGGCCAGGTGGGTCAGTTCCTGATTGGCCAGGGTCAGGGAATCGGCCAGCACGGCGGTGCGCGCCTCCAGCCGGGCGTCGAGCAGCGAGGTCAACAGGGCGATGACCAGCACGGCCAGGGAGGTCACCAGCACCAGGTTGTCCAGGCCCTTGCCGCTCAAGCCGGTGAGTGCGCCAGCGCAGAAGCTGTCATCGGCAAAACGCGCGGCGGCCATGCCGGTGTAGTGCATACCGACAATGGCCACGCCCATCACCACCGCCGCACCGCCGCGTGCCAGGCGTACGTAGGGCGTGTTGCGGCGCAGGTTGAAGGCGATCCACAGCGCAGCGCCGGAAGCCACTACCGCAATCAGCAAGGATGCGCCGAACAGGGTTGGGTCGTAATCGATGCCTGGCGTCATGCGCATCGCGGCCATGCCGGTGTAGTGCATGCTGGCGATGCCCGCGCCCATGATCAACGCACCGAATGCCAGTTGCCAGGCCGGCAGGCGCGGCTGGCTGACCAGCCAGAGCGCGAAACCGCTGGAGAGCACGGCGATCAGCAATGACAGTGCGGTAATGTCCAGGTCAAAGCCGAGGGCAAACGGCAGGCGCAGCGCCAGCATACCGATGAAATGCATGGACCACACGCCCACGCCCATGGCGACGGCACCGCCGGCGATCCACAGATAAGCCGCGCGTCCCTTGGCGGTGGTGATGCGGCCGGCGAGGTCCAGCGCGGTGTAGGACGCCAGGATGGCGACACACAGGGAGATCACGACGAGGGAGGTGGAATAGCTACCGGTCAGCATGGGGTTTCTCGCGATTTGACAGCCCGGGCCGGGTGGCAAAGCGGCGGATTGTAGCGAGAATAATTCCTGGACAGGTGATTAATTGCGAAGGGTATGGAGGCTGGTTTTTGGCGTCAATTGATCGTCCCCACGCTGTGCGTGAGAACGATCAATGTGTCAGGTCATTCCTTCTCGACCAGGGCAGTATTTCCATCCCATCCGCCACCCAGCGCCGCAATCAGCTGCACACTCGCCACCAGCCGCGACTGCAGCAAGGTGAGTACCGTGCGCTCGTTGCTCAAGGCCGTCGCTTGCACGGTGACCACGTCCAGATAAGCGATCAACCCCGCCTTGTACTGGTTTTCGGTCAACCGCAGCGACTCGCGGGCCGCCTCCAGCGCTTCGTTGCTGACCACCGCCTCGTCCGCCAGCACCTTGAGCTGCACCATGTAGTTTTCCACTTCGCGGAACCCATCCAGCACGGTCTGGCGGTACTTGGCCACGGTTTCGTCATAGCTGGCCACGCTGCGGTCGACTTCCGCCGAGCGCTGGCCGCCGTCGAACAAGGTCATGGCAAGCTTGGGGCCGACCGACCAGAAGCGGTTCGGCAGGCTGATCCAGTCCGCATAGGTGCTGCTGGAATAGCCTCCCGCCAGGCTCAGGGTCAAGTCGGGGTAATAGGCCGCCTTGGCGACGCCAATATTGGCGTTGGCCGCAATCACCGAGCGCTCCGCCGAAGCGATATCCGGGCGGCGCTCCAGCAGGTGCGACGGCAGGCCGACCGGAATCTGCGGCAACGGTGGAATGTCCTTGCTCACGGCCAGGCTGAAATTGGCCGGTGCTTCACCGATCAATACAGCAATCGCGTTTTCCAGCTGCGCACGCTGCCAGATCAGGTCGATCAGGCTGGCCTGGGTGGTCTTGAGCTGGGTTTGCGCCTGGGCGATGGCGTCCTTGCCGGCCACACCGGCGCGGTATTGGTTTTCGGTCATTTGCAGCGACCGCTGGTAGGTGTCCAGGGTGGCTTGCAGCAAACGGGTCTGTTCGTCCATGACGCGCAACTGCAAATAGCTCTGCACCAGTTCCGACTGCTGGCTCAGGCGCATTGCGGCGAGGTCCGCCGAGCTGGCCTCGGCGCTGGCTTCGTTGGCCTCCAGGCCTCGACGCAACTTGCCCCAGACATCGGCTTCCCAGCTCACGCCCAACTGCGCATTAAGGGTGTCGCGGATACCGCTGCTGGAACTGCTCAGGCTGGCGCTGCTGCTGCCGGTGCCCTGGCTGGCGCGGGTCTTGCCGACGCTCAGGTCGACGCTGGGGTAAAACGCCCCGCGCGCACTGCGCACCAGCGCCTGGGCCTGGCGAAAACGCGCCTCGGCCTGGGCGACGGTCTGGTTGGCGGTGTTGAGGCGCACCACCAGGTCGTTCAGTTGGCGGTCGCCGTACAGCTCCCACCACGCGCCACGGGCCAGGGAATCGCTTGGATTGGCCTGGCGCCAGCCTTCGGCTTGCTTGAACTGTGCAGGCTCCACCACCGCAGGGCGCTGATAATCGGGGCCGATGGCGCAGGCGCTGAGCAACAACGCCAAACCCACTGTAGGAGCGAGCTTGCTCGCGAAGACCGTCAACGATAACGCGCCGAGCCTGGAAGAACGCGGTGCCTGCCCGTTTTTCGCGAGCAAGCTCGCTCCTACAGGGGGCCGGGGTGCAGTGGCGTGAGTTGAATCGTTCATAGCGCAGTGTCCAGGGCAGCATCGGTACGCACACCGCGCCAGGCGTTGAAGCGGTGGCGCGCGCGGTCAAGATAGAGGTAAACCACCGGGGTGGTGTAGAGGGTCAGGATCTGGCTGAACACCAGGCCGCCGATGATGGTCAGGCCCAGGGGCTGGCGCATTTCCGCGCCATCGCCGGCGCCGAGCAGCAACGGCAAGGCACCGAGAATCGCCGCCAGCGTGGTCATCAGGATCGGTCGCAGGCGCAGCAGGCAGGCGCTGCGAATCGACGCCTGCGGGCTCATGCCGTCATGGCGCTCAAGCTGCAGCGCCAGGTCGATCATCAGGATCGCGTTTTTCTTCACCACGCCGATCAGCAGGAACAGTCCCAGCAGTGAGATCAGGCTGAACTGCCCGCCCAGCAGGTAGATCGACAGCAACGCGCCGACGCCGGCCGACGGCAAGGTCGACAGAATCGTCAACGGGTGGATATAGCTTTCATACAAAATACCCAGCACCAGGTACACCGCCACCAGCGCGCCGAGGATCATGAACGGCTGGCCTTTCTGGGCCGCGGCGAACGCGTCGGCGGTGCCGGCCATCTTGGCGATCACGTCTTCCGGCAGGCCGACCTTGGCAATCGCCCGTTCGATGGCGGCGGTGCCCTGCTCCACCGTGAACCCTGGCGCCATGTCGAAGGCGATGCTTTCCGAGGCGAACTGCCCTTCATGACTGACGCGATCGTCAGCCAGGCTGTTCTCGTAATGGGCAATGGTCGACAGCGGCACCCGCGCGCCATCGGCGGTGATCACCTGCACCTGGTTGAGGGTGATCGGGTCCTGGGCATATTTCTGGTTGACCTCCATCACCACCTGGTACTGGTTGAGGCTGTCGTAGATCGTGGAAATCTGCCGCTGGCTGTAGGCGTTGTTGAGCACCGCGGTGACCATGTCCATGTCGATGCCCAGGCGCTTGGCCTGATCGCGGTCGACGATCAGCGTGACCTGGGCTGCACCGCGTCCTTCACGGGCATCGATGGCGGTCAGCTCCGGCAGTTCACGCAGGGCCGCCACCACTTTCGGGTACCACAGGCGCAACGCGGCCAGGTCACCGCTTTGCAGGATGTAGGAATACTGCGCGCTGGTCTGGTCGCGACCGCCGCCAAACTGCAGGTCCTGGTCGGCCATCAGGAACAGACGCCCGCCCGGCACCAGCGGCACGTCCTTGCGCAAGCGCTCGATCACCGCCTGGGCCGAGACCTTGCGCTCAGCAATAGGCTTGAGGCGCACCAGCATCACCGCGTTATTGATGCCATTGTTGCCGCCGATAAAGCCGGCCACGCTGAGCACCGCCGGGTCCTTGAGCACGGCCTGGCGGAAAATCTCCATCTTCGGCTGCATCACATTGAACGACAGCCCGTCATCACCGCGCACAAAACCGATCAACTGGCCGGTGTCCTGCTGAGGCATGAAGGTTTTCGGCACCACCACATACAGCGCGATGTTCACGCCCACGGTGATGAGCAGGCTGAGCAGGGTCAGGCGGCGATGGCGCAGCACCCAGTCCAGGCTGGTGGCATAGGCGGCGACCATGCGCTCGTTGATGCGGTGGCTCCAGCGCTGCAGCCCGGTCATGTGCCCTTTGACATGGGGCTTGAGCCAGCGCGCGCAGAGCATCGGGGTCAAGGTCAGCGACACGATCAGCGAGACAATGATCGCCGCCGACAAAGTGATGGAAAACTCACGGAACAGGTTGGTGACAATTCCCCCCATGAACAGAATGGAAAGAAACACCGCCACCAGCGACACGTTCATCGACAGCAAGGTGAAGCCGACCTCCTCGGCCCCCAGGTAGGCGGCCTTCATCGGCGGCACGCCCTCATCGATATGCCGGGAGATGTTCTCCAGCACCACGATGGCATCGTCCACCACCAGGCCGGTGGCCAGGATCAGCGCCATCAGCGAGAAGTTGTTCAGCGAAAAGCCGTACAGGTACATCACCGCAAAGGTGCCCACCAACGACACCGGCACCGCCAGGGTGGGGATCAACGAGGCGCGGAAGTTGCCGAGGAACAGGTACACCACCAGCACCACCAGGGCCACGGCGATCAGCAGGGTCATCTCGGCTTCATGCAGGGTGGCGGTGATGACCGGCGAACGGTCCATGGCCAGGTTGAGCTTGACGCTGGACGGCAATACGGCCTGCAACGCCGGCAGCTGTGCCTTGATCTGCCGGACGGTCTCGATGATGTTGGCGCCGGACTGACGGTTGATCACCAGCAGCACCGCTGAATCATTGTTGAAAAAACCGCTGTTGTAGCGGTCTTCCACGCCGTCGCTGATTTTCGCCACATCCCTCAGGCGCAGCGCAGCACCATCCTGGTAGCGAATCAGCAGCGGTTCGTAGTCCTTGGCTTTTTCCAGCTGGTCATTGGCCTGGATCTGCCAGTTGCGCTCGCTGTCTTCCAGGGAGCCCTTGGGCCGGCGCTGGTTGGCGTTGGCGATGGTGTTGCGCACATCGTCCAGGGCCACGCCGTACTGGTCGAGGGCCTTGGGCTCCAGCTCGATGCGCACCGCCGGCAGGGAGCTGCCGCCGATCTGCACTTCGCCCACCCCCGGCACCTGGGACAGGCTCTGGGACAAAATGGTCGAGGCCAGGTCGTACAGCTGGCCCTTCTGCAACACGTCCGAGGTCAGCGACAGCACCATGATCGGCGCCTGGGACGGGTTGATCTTCTTGTACGTGGGCATGCTGCGCATGCCACTGGGCAGCAGATTGCGCGAGGCATTGATCGCCGCCTGCACCTCGCGCGCCGCGCCGTTGATATCCCGGTCGGAATCGAACGCCAGAATCACCCGCGTCGAGCCCTGGCTCGATGAACTGCTCATGGTGGTGATGCCGGCAATCGCGCCGAACGAGCGCTCCAGCGGCGTGGCCACGGTAGACGCCATCACCTCGGGGCTGGCGCCGGGCAAGCTGGCCGAGACCACGATCACCGGAAAATCGATCTGCGGCAACGGCGACACCGGCAGCAGATTGAAGCTGACGCCACCGAGCAGCATGATCGCCAGGCTCAGCAGCAGCGTGGCGACCGGCCGGCGGATGAAAGGTCCGGACAGGTTCATGACTCAACCGGCTCCAGGCTCTGCGGTTCTTTGCGCCAGCGCCGGCCGAGGCGATCGAAATACAGGTAGATCACCGGCGTGGTGAACAGCGTCAACACCTGGCTCACCAGCAAGCCACCGACCATCACCAGGCCCAGGGGCTGGCGCAGTTCCGCACCGGAACCGGTGGCCAGCATCAACGGCACCGCCCCGAACAAGGCGGCCAGGGTGGTCATCAGGATGGGCCGAAAGCGCAGCAGCGCCGCCTGGTAGATCGCGGTCTGCGGGTCCAGGCCCTGATTGCGTTCGGCGTCGAGGGCGAAGTCGATCATCATGATCGCGTTCTTCTTGACGATACCGATCAGCAGGATGATGCCGATGATCGCGATCATGCCCAGGTCATTACCACTGAGCAGCAACGCCAGCAAGGCCCCCACCGCCGCCGACGGTAAGGTCGACAGGATGGTGATCGGGTGGATATAGCTCTCGTAGAGCACCCCGAGCACGATGTACATGGTGACCACCGCCGCCAGGATCAGCAGCAAGGTGCTCGACAGCGAGGCCTCGAACGCCTGGGCCGCGCCCTGGAACTGGGTCTGCACGCCGATCGGCATGCCGATGTCCTTCTGGGTCTGGTTGATCAGCTCCACGCCTTTGCCCAGCGCAACACCGGGGGCCAGGTTGAACGACATCATCACTGCCGGGAACTGGCCGATATGGGCAATCGCCAACTGCGCCTGGCGCTGCTCCACATGGGCCAGGCTCGACAGCCGTACCTGGCCGCCGTCGGTGGTCTTCACATGGATCTGGTTGAGCGCGGCCGGGCCCAGGGTTTCGCCCGACTGGGCCTGCAGTACCACGCGGTACTGGCTGGCCTGGGTGTAGATGGTGGAAATCTGCCGCTGGCCGAAGGCGTCGTACAGCGCGTCGGTGATGGTCGAGACACTGACCCCCAGGCGCGAGGCGGCATCACGGTCGATCACCAGGTACACCTGCAGGCCCTTGTCCTGCAGGTCGCTGGCCACATCGGTGAGTTCCGGCAACTGGCTGAGGGCGTGCACCAGCTTGTCGCTCCACAGCGCCAGCAACTCGGCATCCGGCGAGGACATGTTGAATTGGTACTGGGTGCGGCTGACCCGATCCTCGATGGTCAGGTCCTGCACCGGCTGCATGAACAGGCGGATGCCCACCAGCTTGTCGATTTCCGGCTGCAGGCGGGCGATCACCTGCGTCGCGCTCAAGTCACGCTGCCCGTGAGCCTTGAGGTTGATCAGCAAGCGGCCGCTGTTGAGGGTGGCGTTGTCACCATCCACGCCGATATAGGACGACAGGCTTTCAACCGCCGGATCGGCCAGGATGATCTTCGCCAGTTCCTGTTGGCGCTGGCTCATCGCGGCAAATGAAATCGATTGCGGCGCTTCGGAAATCCCCTGGATCACCCCGGTGTCCTGCACCGGGAAAAAGCCCTTGGGCACCACCAGGTACAGCACCACCGTCAGGCCCAGGGTGGCGATGGCCAGCAGCAGGGTCAGCGGTTGGTGCCTGAGCACCCACTGCAACTTGCGCCCGTAGGCTTCGATCAGCCAATCGATCCAGGCACCGCTGGCCTTGTAAAAGCGGCCCTGCTCTTCTTCCTTCGGTTCACGCTTGAGCAAGCGTGCGCACATCATCGGCGTGAGCGTGAGGGACACCACCAGGGAAATCAGGATCGCCACGGCCAGGGTGATGGCAAACTCGCGGAACAGGCGCCCGACCACGTCGGCCATGAACAGCAGCGGGATCAACACGGCGATCAGCGACAGGGTCAGGGAAATCAGGGTGAAGCCGATCTGCTTGGCGCCCTTGAGCGCGGCGGCCATCGGCGTCTCGCCTTCCTCGATATAGCGGGAGATGTTCTCCAGCATCACGATGGCATCGTCCACCACGAACCCGGTGGCGATGGTCAGGGCCATCAACGTCAGGTTGTTGACCGAGAACCCCGCCAGGTACATCACGCCAAAGGTGCCGATCAGCGACAGCGGCACGGCGATGGACGGAATGATCGTGGCGCTGACACGGCGCAGGAACAGGAACGTGACCATCACCACCAGGGCAATGGCGATCAGCAGTTCGTGCTGCACGTCTTTCACCGACGCGCGGATGGTCTGAGTACGGTCGGTGAGCACCGTCACATCCAGGCCCGCCGGCAGGTTGTCGGTGATACTCGGCAGCAAGGCCTTGATACGGTCCACCACCTCGATCACGTTGGCGCCCGGCTGGCGCTGGATATTGAGCAGCACGGCCTGGTTTTCATTGGCCCAGGCGGCAAGACGCTCGTTTTCGGCGCCGTCGACGATCTGCGCCACGTCCTTGAGGCGCAAAGGCGCGCCGTTGCTGTAAGCCAGGATCAGTTCGGCATATTGCTCGGGCGACACCAACTGATCGTTGGCATCGAGCATCGACACCCGCGTGGGGCCGTCGAAGTTGCCCTTGGGCTGGTTGACGTTGGAGGCGGCGATCAGGGTGCGCACGTCCGACAGGTTCAAGCCATTGGCCGCCAGGGCCTCGGGGTTGACCTTGATGCGCACGGCCTGACGCTGGCCGCCGGCAATACTGACCATGCCGACACCGCTGATCTGCGCGATCTTTTGTGCCATGCGCGTGTCGACCAGGTCATTGAGCTTGGGCAGCAGCATGGTCTTGGAGGTAATCGCTAGGGTCAGCACCGGGGTGTCCGCCGGGTTGACCTTGTTGTACACCGGCGGTGCCGGCAGGTCCTTGGGCAGCAGGTTGGTGGCGGCGTTGATCGCGGCCTGCACCTGCTGCTCGGCGACATCCATGTTGATGTCGAGGTTGAAACGCAGGGTCAGCACCGACGCACCGCCAGAGCTGGTGGACGCCATCTGGGTGAGGCCGGGCATCTGCCCGAACTGGCGCTCCAGCGGCGCGGTGACCGCGCTGGTCATCACGTCGGGGCTGGCGCCCGGGTACAGCGTCATCACCCGAATGGTCGGGTAATCCACCTGGGGCAACGCCGACACCGGCAGCAACCGGTAGGCGATGAGGCCGGCCAGCACAATCGCCAGCATGCTCAGCGTGGTGGCGACCGGGCGAAGGATAAACAGGCGCGACAGGTTCATGCGCCGACCTTTTGCGCCTTGCCGGCGTCAGTACCGGTCTCCCCTTTTGCCGCAGGCTTGCCTTGCAGGTGTTCGGTCGGGGTGGTCGGCACTTGGCTGCTGTCGTTGACCACCTCGATTTCGCTGCCGTCCTTGAGCCGGTCGGTGCCTTCCATGACCACCCGATCACCCGCCGCCAGGCCTTGCTTGATCACGGTGTTGTCGCCGTCGGTGTCGCCCACCACCAGCGGCTGGACCTTGACCTTCTTGTCACCATCGAGCTTGTAGACGAAGGTGCCATTATTGCCGAACTGGATCGCGGCGGACGGTGCCAGCACCACGTTGTGCAAGGTATCGGCGAGCAAATGCACGTTGACGAACTGATTGGGAAACAGCGCCTGATCCTTGTTATCGAAGCGCGCCTTGAATTTCAGAGTGCCGGTGGTCACGTCGATCTGGTTGTCCAGGCTC
Source organism: Pseudomonas sp. R5-89-07 (assembly GCF_003851685.1). Classification (NCBI taxonomy): domain Bacteria; kingdom Pseudomonadati; phylum Pseudomonadota; class Gammaproteobacteria; order Pseudomonadales; family Pseudomonadaceae; genus Pseudomonas; species Pseudomonas sp. R5-89-07. The sequence goes on from NZ_CP027727.1 coordinate 3,302,598, forward strand.
TGCAGCACGCCCATTGCCTGCTTTTTCGCGTCGCCACGGTCCCAGGCTTCCACCGGCAGCTTGTTGCCGGCGTGGTAACGCTGGAGGACGGTTTCCAGGGTGTTTTCCGGCAGGGTGAAGGCCACGCTGATCGGCTGGGTCTGGGTAATGACCGCCAGGGCGGTGGTGTCGTTGGCGGCCACCAGGTTGCCGACATCGAGCTGACGCAGGCCGACGCGACCGGCAATCGGCGCGCGGATCTTGGTGAATTCAAGGTTCAGCTTGGCATCGTCGACCGCGCCCTGGTTGGTCTTGACGGTGCCCTGGTATTGCAGGACCAGCGCTTCGGCGGTGTCCAGGGTTTGCTTGGCGATGCTGTCCTGGGCATACAGGCCGCGATAGCGCTCGACGTCGACCTGGGCGTTTTTCAACTGGGCCTGGTTCTGCAGCAACGTGCCCTGGGCCTGGAGCAAGGCGTTCTGGTAGCTGCGCGGGTCGATTTCCGCCAGCAAGTCTCCGGCCTTGACCATCTGCCCTTCCTCGAAGGCGATCTTGACCAGTTCACCGCCCACCCGGCTGCGCACATTAATGGTGTTGAGCGCGGTGACCGTGCCCAGCGCCTTGTAATACACCGGGAACTCCCCTATTACCGCAGGCGCCACCCGCACCGGCACCGGGCCGGTAGCGCCGCCAAACCCCGGGCGCGCCATGCCGCTCTTGCCGGTGTGGCCGGCCGGGGCGTCCTTGTGGGCCGCGCCGCCGGGCCAGAATTTCCAGCACAGGCCGGCGATCACCAGCAGTACGAGCAGGCCGAACAGCCAGCGGCGGGAGTTGCGGGGGGAGGATTGCATGGATTGATCAACCATTGGGCGCGAGAGCTTCTACTTTGGGAGGCTGAAAGATAAGCACTGGGGCGCATTTAGAAAAGCGCCTTTACCGGCTATTTACCTTGGGCTTACAACTTTTCAGCGTCGGGTCCTGGTGCATGGGTTGTTTCGCTAAGCTGCTGACACCCAAATGAAAACGGCCTGGACTAGGCCAGGCCGCAATCGTGCACGACGCGTGTTACCGCCAAACGACAGTCATACGCGCAAACAATTACTTCAAAACAGCCAGGGCTGCTTCGTAGTTTGGTTCCTGGCCAATTTCGGCAACCAGTTCGCTGTGCAATACGTTGTCGTTCTCGTCCAATACAACGACAGCACGAGCGGTCAGGCTGCGCAGCGGGCCGTCGACGATGTCCACACCGTAGTCCTGGGAGAACGCAGCGCTGCGGAAGTCCGACAGGCTTTTCACGTTTTCCAGGCCTTCGGAGCCGCAGAAACGCGCCTGGGCAAACGGCAGGTCCGAGGAAATGCACAGTACGACGGTATTGTTCAGTTCGTTGGCCTGGGCGTTGAACTTGCGTACCGAGGTCGCGCAGGTCGGGGTGTCGACGCTTGGGAAGATGTTCAACACTTTGCGCTTGCCGGCAAAGGTCGCCAGGGTAGCGTCCGACAGATCGCCGGCGGTCAGGGTGAAGTCTGGGGCCTGGGTGCCGGCTTGCGGCAGTTCGCCTTCAACCTGGACAGGGTTACCACGAAGGGTGACTTGAGCCATGATCGGAATCCTTATGTTGGGTTTGGTTAAACGAATTCGAGAGGCGGAAGTTAACCACAAAGTCGGTTGGCTACCTACCGCCAGACACAAATTGTCATATCGCTGGGTTGTGGTTTAATTGCGCGCTTTTTGCCTGCACCTCAAGGAACCTGCCGTAGATGAATCAGCCCGCCACCAAAGTCCTGGTCATTGGTTATGTCTGGCCGGAGCCCCGTTCCTCGGCTGCGGGCGGGCATATGATGCAGATTCTGGAGAGTTTTCTCACACAAGGTTGGGACATTACCTTCAGCAGCCCCGCAACCATCGGTGAACACAAGGCTGACTTGCCCGCCCTGGGGATCGCCGAATGCGCCATTGAACTGAATAACAGCAGCTTCGATGATTTTGTTCGCGAACTGGCCCCGGACATCGTGCTGTTCGACCGTTTCATGATGGAGGAACAATTCGGCTGGCGCGTGGAAAAGTGCTGCCCCGACGCCCTGCGCGTGCTGGAAACCTCCGATTTGCAAAGCCTGCGCGACGCACGGCACCAGCGGCTCAAGGATGCACTCAGGGCCGCTCCCGACAATGACGACTTCAGCGCCTTGTTCGCCCCGAACCTGGAGCAGGAGTTCCAGTTGATGGCCGACACCGACCTGGCCAAACGCGAAATCGCCGCGATTTACCGCTGTGACATCAGCCTAATGATCTCCGACGTGGAAATCCGCCTGCTCACCGATCAGTTCAAGGTGCCCGCCGCCCTGCTCCACTGGTGCCCCCTGATGATGGCGCCCCCGACCGAAGCCTTCGCGCCGTTCGAAGACCGCGCGCACTTTCTCAGCATCGGTAACTTTCGCCACGCGCCCAACTGGGATGCGGTGCTGTGGATGAAGCACAGCCTGTGGCCGTTGATCCGCCAGCAATTGCCCGGCGCCCAGTTGCATGTCTACGGCGCCTACACCCCGCCCAAGGCCACCGCCCTGCACAACCCGGCGCAGGGCTTTCATGTGATGAACTGGGCCGAAGATGCACTGCAAGTGATGACGGCCGCGCGCATCTGCCTGGCGCCATTGCGCTTTGGCGCGGGGATCAAGGGCAAACTGGCGGACGCGATGCTGTGTGGCACGCCGAATGTCACCACGCCAATTGGCGCCGAAGCCATGGCGGATGGACAGCCCTGGCCGGGTGCCATCGAGCGCAGTGCCGCAGCCCTGGCCGCTGCGGCCGTGAGCCTGTATCAAGACCGCGAGCGGTGGACCCAGGCCCAGGAAAATGGCCGGCAGCTGCTTGCCCGGCGCTATGACCAACATATCCACGGGCCAGCGCTGGTGGCCTGCCTGGAACACTGCCGCAGCCATTTGGAGGCGCATCGACGGGATAATTTCACCGGCAGCATGCTGCGCCACCATGCCCATAAAAGTACCCAGTACATGTCCCAGTGGATCGAGGCAAAAAACCGTAGCCTTTGAACGCCCGGCGCTGGCAGGGTTGCGCGCAACGGGGCATTATCCTACGCAGCAACCACAATAAAGCGACGGCAGCATGACCCGAGCAACGCGCATCACAGACCCTTCCTACGAGCTGATGGACGACCATAACGGCCTGTCCATCATCTATCGCCAGCACGGCTTCCCCTGCCCCCTGGTGCGCTGGCACTTCCACAAGGAATACGAGCTGCACCTGATCGTCGCCAGCTCCGGCAAGGTGTTCATTGGCGACTACATCGGTAATTTCTACCCGCAAAGCCTGTTCCTTACCGGCCCCAACCTGCCCCACAACTGGATCAGCCAGGTGGAGGAAGACGAGGTCATCCCCAAGCGCGACATGCTGGTCAATTTCACCGATGAACTGCTGGAGAACGGCAGTCATATCTTCAATGAGCTCAAGACCCTGTCGCCGCTGCTGGAGCGCGCGCAATACGGCATCGAGTTTCGCTGCAAACGCACGATTGCCCAGGCGATGAGCTTGATGCAGCGCATCGAGGATGCCCAGGGCATGGCGCGGCTGGGGCATTTCTTTATCTTGCTGGAAGTATTGAGCGCCTGTGAGGACTACCAACTGTTGTCTGGGGTCAACACGCCACAACTGGCCGACGAACACAGCATCGACCGCACCAACCGCGCGGTGGACTACATCTTCGCCCACTACGCCCGCGAACTGCCGCTGGAGGAAGTCGCGGACTACCTGGGAATGAAGCCGACCTATTTTTCCCGGGTGTTCAAGCAAGCCACCGGGCGCACGTTCATTGAATTCGTCAATCGCCTTCGGATCAGCAAGTCGTGCGAGTTACTGGCCGATGGCAATAAAGCTGTGACCGATGTCTGCTTTGAGTCGGGGTTCAATAACATCTCCAACTTCAACCGGCGCTTCCAGCAGCTCAAGGGGATGACGCCGTCCCACTATCGACGGTTGGCGGTGCAGCGCTTGACTGAGCAGAACCTGGCTTGAGGTACTGGGAAACGCAGAAACGTCTGACAAGGATTTGAGGTTGTCCCTAGGACACTCAATCTCTAGTCTCCGTACACCGCTGCATACGCAGCGGACGGGCGTCGCGGCCCGGTTAATCAGATGCAAAGTGCCATTTGCGCTTGTTAGTCGACGTTTTTTTATCGTCTACTGTGCGGCTTCATGGTGGCTGTGCGCGGGATACCTTCGGGTATGCCGGTTTCCTGATTCCGGTCCGCGAACCTGCGTACAGCTACCACCCAATAGCGTCGCGGCGATCGGGTGGCAGCTCCACTTAAATCAGGAGTTTCACCATGATCAAACCCACCCCGAATCCCCCAATCGATCCAGCACCCAGCGTGCTGTTCACCGTGAAAGACGGTATCTCCACTCAAGACTTACTGGTCAACCTCAGCGAATCACTCGCCTCTGCCCACGCCCTCACCTGCGATTTCGCGTTTGAGCTCGACGGCTCACGCCGCGAAGGCGCGCTGGGTATTGCCCAGTTGATCGAGGTGTCTCGATTGCTGGCTGAGCGGGTACTGGCTGATATCGAGCGTTAAATACGGCATCGATCGTCCCCACGCGCCACGGGGACGATCATCGAGTGCAAAAAAGTATCAGTGAGCGTGCGCCCAAGGATTTGTCACCGGCGCATTTGAAGGCTGTAATCAGCGCACACTCTTCCTGACTTCTTGTAGGAAGACACAACAACAATAACTGTCCTTCTGTAGCCCCCTGGGCGCGGAAATGGAGTGCGCGATGAAGTTCACAGCAAAAGCTCTGCTTGTCTCCACCTGCATGCTGACCTGCATGACCCTCAGCGCCGTCAGCCTCGGCGCGCAAACCCTGACCATTGCCACCGTCAACAACAGCGACATGATCCGCATGCAGAAACTCTCGAAAACCTTCGAGGCCGAGCATCCGGAGATCAAGCTGAACTGGGTGGTGCTCGAAGAAAACGTGCTGCGCCAGCGCCTGACCACCGACATCGCTACCCAGGGCGGGCAGTTCGACGTGTTGACCATCGGCATGTACGAAGCCGCACTCTGGGGCGCCAAGGGCTGGCTGGAGCCGATGGAAGACCTGCCGGCTTCCTACGACCTCGACGACGTATTCCCTTCGGTACGCGACGGCCTTTCTGTCAAAGGCTCGCTGTACGCCCTGCCGTTCTATGCCGAAAGCTCGATCACCTATTACCGCACTGACCTGTTCAAGGACGCCGGGCTGAACATGCCCGAACACCCGACCTGGAGCCAGATCGGCGAATACGCGGCCAAGCTCACCGACAAATCCAAAGAACAATACGGCCTGTGCCTGCGCGGTAAAGCCGGCTGGGGCGAAAACATGGCGCTGATCACCACCCTGGCCAACGGCTACGGGGCGCGCTGGTTCGATGAGAAGTGGCAGCCCGAATTCAACGGCCCGGAGTGGAAAGACGCGCTGAACTTCTACGTCGACAACATGAAAAAATCCGGCCCGCCGGGTGCGTCGAGCAACGGCTTCAACGAGAACCTGGCGCTGTTCAACAGCGGCAAGTGCGCGATCTGGGTGGATGCCAGCGTGGCCGGCTCGTTTGTCACCGACAAGACCCAGAGCAAAGTGGCTGACCATGTCGGCTTTACCTTTGCCCCGCATGAGAAGACCGACAAAGGCACCTCATGGCTGTATTCCTGGAGCCTGGCGATCCCTACCAGTTCCAAGGCCAAGGACGCCGCCAAAGTGTTCACCAGTTGGGCCACCTCCAAGGAATATGGCGAATTGGTCGCCAAGACCGACGGTGTTGCCAACGTACCGCCAGGCACACGCAAGTCTACCTACAGCGACGAGTACATGAAGGCCGCGCCGTTCGCCAAGGTGACCCTGGAATCGCTGAAAGTGGCGGACCCGACCAAGCCGACGGAAAAACCGGTGCCGTATATCGGCATTCAACTGGTGACCATTCCTGAGTTCCAGGCGATTGGTACCCAGGTCGGCAAGTTCTTCTCCGGCGCACTGACCGGCCAGCAGACGGTCGATGCCGCACTGACGGCCGCGCAGACCACCACCGAGCGCGAAATGAAGCGGGCCGGTTACCCCAAGTAACCCCCGATCCTGTAGGAGCGAGCTTGCTCGCGAAAAAGGTACATCCGACGCCGCAATGCGCCTGGAATACCTTCGCGAGCAAGCTCGCTCCTACAGGGGTTTGCGCACCTGTCTCTAACCGGCCTTGATTATCATGAATACGACACCAAAAAACCGCCTGGCCAACCCCGGCTGGTTCCTCGTCAGCCCCTCGGTGGCCTTGTTGCTGCTCTGGATGATCGTGCCGCTGGGCATGACCCTGTATTTTTCGCTGATCCGCTACAACCTGCTCTACCCCGGCGAAAACCAGTTCGTCGGCCTGGAGAACTTCACCTACTTCGTCACCGACTCAGGCTTCCTGCCCGGTGCCACTAACACGTTGTTGCTGGTGGGCAGCGTGCTGCTGATCAGCGTGGTGTTCGGCGTGTTGATCAGTGCGCTGCTGGAGGCCAGTGAGTTCTTCGGCCGCGGCCTGGTGCGGGTGTTGCTGATTTCGCCGTTTTTCATCATGCCCACCGTCGGTGCGCTGATCTGGAAGAACCTGATTTTCCACCCGGTATCGGGGGTGCTGGCCGCCGTCTGGAAGCTGTTTGGCGCCGAACCGGTGGACTGGCTGGCGCACTACCCGCTGCTGTCGATCATCATCATTGTGTCGTGGCAGTGGCTGCCCTTCGCCATCCTGCTGCTGATGACCGCCATGCAGTCCCTCGACCAGGAACAAAAGGAGGCCGCGCGCCTGGACGGCGCCGGCGCCATCGCGATCTTCTGGCACCTGACCCTGCCGCACCTGGCGCGTCCGATTGCGGTGGTGGTGATGATCGAAACCATCTTCCTGCTTTCGGTATTCGCCGAAATCTTCACCACCACCAACGGTGGCCCCGGCTACGCCTCGACCAACCTCGCCTACTTGATCTACAACCAGGCGCTGGTGCAGTTCGACGTGGGCATGGCCTCGGCCGGCGGCTTGATCGCCGTGGTCATCGCCAATATCGCGGCGATCATCCTGGTGCGGATGATCGGCAAAAACCTGACTGACAAGCCTTGAGGGCCGCGCCATGACGCTTCAACAATCCCGCCGCCTGCAAAGCCTGTTGCTCGGCACCCTGGCCTGGGCCATCGCGATCCTGATTTTCTTTCCGATCTTCTGGATGGTGCTGACCAGCTTCAAGACTGAAATCGACGCGTTCGCCACGCCGCCGCAGTTCATCTTCACGCCGACGCTGGAGAACTACCTGCACATCAATGAGCGCAGCAACTACTTCAGCTATGCCTGGAACTCGGTGCTGATCTCGTTCAGCGCCACCGCCCTGTGCCTGCTGATCTCGGTGCCGGCCGCCTACTCCATGGCCTTCTACGAGACAAAGCGCACCAAAGGCACGCTGCTGTGGATGCTGTCCACCAAGATGCTGCCGCCGGTGGGCGTACTGATGCCGATCTACCTGCTGGCCAAGAGCTTCGGCCTTCTGGACACGCGCATCGCGCTGATCATCATCTACACGCTGATCAACCTGCCGATTGTGGTGTGGATGGTTTACACCTACTTCAAGGACATTCCCAAGGACATCCTCGAAGCCGCACGCCTGGATGGCGCCACCCTGTGGCAGGAAATGGTGCGGGTGCTGCTGCCGATCGCCAAGGGCGGCCTGGCCTCCACCGTGCTGCTGTCGTTGATCCTGTGCTGGAACGAGGCCTTCTGGTCGCTGAACCTGACGTCATCGAGCGCCGCGCCGCTGACCGCACTGATCGCCTCTTATTCCAGCCCCGAAGGCTTGTTCTGGGCCAAGTTGTCCGCCGTGTCGACCCTGGCCTGCGCGCCGATCCTGATTTTTGGCTGGATCAGCCAGAAACAGTTGGTGCGCGGCCTGTCTTTCGGCGCAGTCAAATAATAATTCCAAGCGGAGGGCCCATCATGGCCAACCTGAAAATCAAGAATCTGCAAAAAGGCTTCGAAGGTTTTTCCATCATCAAGGGCATCGACCTGGAAGTGAATGACAAAGAGTTCGTGGTGTTCGTCGGCCCGTCGGGCTGTGGCAAATCCACACTCCTGCGCCTGATCGCCGGCCTGGAAGAAGTCAGCGAAGGCACCATCGAGCTGGACGGGCGCGACATCACCGAAGTGACCCCGGCCAAGCGCGACCTGGCGATGGTGTTCCAGACCTACGCGCTGTACCCGCACATGAGCGTGCGCAAGAACATGTCGTTCGCCCTGGATTTGGCCGGCGTCGACAAGAAGCTGGTGGAAAGCAAGGTCAGCGAAGCGGCGCGCATCCTGGAGCTGGGCCCGCTGCTGGAGCGCAAGCCCAAGCAGCTTTCCGGCGGCCAGCGCCAGCGCGTGGCGATTGGCCGCGCGATTGTGCGCAACCCGAAGATCTTCCTGTTCGACGAACCCTTGTCCAACCTCGACGCCGCCCTGCGCGTGCAGATGCGCCTGGAACTGGCACGCCTGCATAAAGAGCTGCAAGCGACCATGATCTACGTGACCCACGACCAGGTCGAAGCCATGACCCTGGCCGACAAAGTCGTGGTGCTCAACAGCGGCCGCATCGAACAGGTCGGCTCGCCGCTGGAGCTGTATCACCAGCCGGCCAACCTGTTTGTCGCGGGCTTCCTCGGCACGCCCAAAATGGGCTTCCTCAAAGGCAAAGTGACCCGCGTGGAAGGCCAGGGCTGCGACGTGCAGCTGGACGCCGGCACCCTGATCAGCCTGCCGCTGAGCGGCCCGACCCTCAGCGTAGGCAGCGCGGTGACCCTGGGCATTCGCCCGGAGCACCTGGAAATCGCCGCCCCCGGCCAGACCACCCTGACTGTCACCGCCGACGTCGGCGAACGCCTGGGCAGCGACACCTTCTGCCACGTCATCACCGCCAACGGCGAGCCGCTGACCATGCGTATTCGCGGTGACATGGCCAGCCAATATGGCGAAACCCTGCAGCTGCACCTGGACCCGGCGCACTGCCACCTGTTCGACACCGACGGCGTGGCCGTAGCCCGTCCCCTGCGCGCTGCCGCCTGATTTCGCGAGTATTTCCAGATGAAACTGAATAAACACAACCTCACCCAGCTGGCCCCCGAAGTGCAACTGCCGGCCTACGCGATTGCCGACACCCGCCAGGGCATCGCGCATATCGGCGTCGGCGGTTTTCACCGGGCGCACCAGGCGTTTTACACCGACGCCTTGATGAACACCGGCGAAGGCCTGGACTGGAGCATCTGCGGCGTGGGCCTGCGCGCTGAAGACCGTAAGGCCCGCGACGACCTGGCCGGCCAGGATTATCTGTTCACCCTGTACGAACTGGGCGACACGGACGACACCGAAGTGCGCGTGATCGGCGCCATCAGCGACATGCTGCTGGCAGAAGACGGCGCCCAGGCCCTGATCGACAAACTGGCCGACCCGGCCATTCGTATCGTCTCGCTGACCATCACCGAAGGCGGCTACTGCATCGACGACAGCAACGGCGAATTCATGGCCCATCTGCCGCAGATCCAGCATGACCTGGCGCACCCCGGCGCACCGAAGACCGTATTCGGCTTTATCTGCGCCGCGCTGACCCAACGCCGCGCCGCCGGCACCCCGGCGTTCACGGTGATGTCCTGCGATAACCTGCCGCACAACGGCGCCGTCACCCGCAAGGCGCTGCTGGCGTTCGCCGCATTGCACGACGTGCAACTGCATGACTGGATCGATGCCAATGTGAGCTTCCCGAACGCCATGGTCGACCGCATCACGCCGATGACCAGCACGGCCCACCGCCTGCAACTGCATGATGAGCACGGCATCGACGATGCCTGGCCGGTGGTGTGCGAGCCCTTTGTGCAGTGGGTGCTGGAAGACAAGTTCGTCAACGGGCGCCCGGCCTGGGAAAAGGTCGGCGTGCAGTTCACCGACGACGTGACGCCTTACGAAGAAATGAAGATCGGCCTGCTCAACGGCAGCCACCTGGCCCTGACTTACCTGGGTTTTCTCAAGGGCTACCGGTTTGTTCACGAAACCATGAACGACCCGCTGTTTGTCGCCTATATGCGCGCCTACATGGACCTGGACGTCACGCCGAACCTGGCGCCGGTGCCGGGCATCGACCTGACCGAATACAAGCAGACCCTGGTGGACCGTTTCTCCAACCAGGCGATTGCCGATCAGTTGGAGCGCGTGTGTTCGGATGGCTCGTCGAAGTTTCCAAAGTTCACTGTGCCGACGATCAATCGCCTGATTGCGGGCGGCCGTGAGACTGAACGGGCTGCACTGGTGGTCGCTGCGTGGGCGTTGTATCTGAAGGGTGTCGATGAGAACGGGGTGAGCTACAAAATCCCGGATCCGCGTGCGCAGTTCTGCCAGCAACTGGTCAGCGATGACAGCTTGATCAGCAAGCGCTTGCTGGGCGTTGAAGAGATTTTCGGCACAGCTATTCCCAATTCGCCTGAGTTTGTGGCAGCGTTCGAGCGGTGTTATGCAAGTTTGCGCGATCACGGCGTCACTGAAACGCTGAAGCCGTTACTGAAGAAACCGGCTTGAACCTGTGGGAGGGGGCTTGCCCCCGATGGCGGTGTATCAGTCAATATAGGTTTCACTGACCCACCGCCATCGGGGGCAAGCCCCCTCCCACATTTTGACTGTATTACCAATCCAAAAAATAAGACTGCTGAGCAAATCATCATGACCCAGCAAAACCTGTTCCTCGGCATCGACTGCGGCACCCAGGGCACCAAAGCCATCGTCCTCGACGCGTCCAGCGGCAAGGTCCTGGGGCTGGGCGCCGCCGCGCACACCTTGATCAGCGGCGCCAACGGCCGACGTGAGCAGCACACCCAGGAATGGCTCGACGCCTTTACCAAAGCCACCCACCGCGCCCTGCAGCAGGCCGGGGTGGACGGCCAGGACATCCTCGGCATCGGCGTTTCCGGCCAGCAGCATGGCCTGGTGCTGCTCGATGAGCACGGTGAAGTGCTGCGCCCGGCGAAGCTGTGGTGCGACACCGAGACCGCCGCCGAAAACGATCGCCTGCTGCAGCACCTGGGCGGCGAAAGCGGCTCGCTGGAGCGCCTGGGCGTGGCCATTGCACCGGGCTACACGGTATCCAAACTGCTCTGGACCCGCGAACAGCATCCGGACCTTTTCGCGCGCATTGCGCATATCCTGCTGCCCCACGACTACCTCAATTACTGGCTCACCGGCCGCGCCGTCGCCGAATACGGCGATGCCTCGGGCACCGGCTATTTCAACGTGCGCAGCCGTGAATGGGACGTGGCGCTGCTTCAGCACATCGACCCCAGTGGCCGGCTGCAGGCGGCGTTGCCCGAGCTGATTGAAGCCGATCAAGCGGTGGGCGCGATCCTGCCGGCCATCGCCGAGCGCCTGGGCATCAACCCCAAGGCGGTCGTCGCCAGCGGCGGCGGCGACAACATGATGGGCGCCATCGGCACCGGCAATATCGCCCCTGGGGTAATCACTATGAGCCTGGGCTCATCGGGCACCGTCTATGCCTTTGCCGACCAGCCCAACGTCAGCCCCCAGGCGTCGGTCGCCACCTTCTGCTCCTCCAGCGGTGGCTGGTTACCGTTGATCTGCACGATGAACCTGACCAACGCCACCAGTGTGATCCGCGAGCTGTTCGAACTCGACCTGAACGCCTTCAACGCCCTGGTCGAGCAGGCCACCATCGGTGCCGACGGAGTGAGCATGCTGCCGTTTCTCAACGGCGAGCGGGTACCCGCCCTACCCCACGCCACGGGCAGCCTGCACGGCCTGACCATGACCAACCTGACCCGCGCCAACCTGTGCCGCGCAGTGGTCGAAGGCACCACCTTCGGCCTGCGCTACGGCCTGGACCTGCTGCGCCAGACCGGCCTGCAAAGCCTGGGCATCCGCTTGATCGGCGGCGGTTCGAAAAGCCCGGTGTGGCGGCAGATGGTCGCCGATATCATGAACACCGAAGTGGTCTGCACCGAACAAAGCGAGGCCGCGGCCCTGGGCGCGGCGATCCAGGCGGCGTGGTGTCAGTCCGGCGAACCCCTGGCCAGCCTGTGCGACAAATGCGTGAGCCTCGATCCGGCCAGCCGCACCGTACCGGTGCCGGCCAATGTCAGCGCCTATCAACAAGCCTACGAGCGCTATCAACAACTTGTGGCAACCCTTTAAGAGCGAGCAACTATGTATCTGGTGTGTGGTGAAGCGCTGTTTGATTTTTTCAGCGAGGAGGATGCCGACGGGCAGGCTGCCAAGCTCAATTACAAGGCGATTGCCGGGGGTTCGCCGTTCAACGTGGCGGTCGGCCTGCGCCGCCTGGGGATCGAGTCAGGGTTCTTTGCCGGGATCTCCCACGACTACCTGGGCCGGCGCTTGTTGCAGGTGCTCAAGAACGAAGGCGTGAACCAAGACTTCCTGGTGCCCTTCGATGCGCCAACCACCCTGGCCATGGTGGCCGTGGGCGCCAATGGCTCGCCCCAGTACAGCTTTCGTGGCGAAGGCTGCGCAGACCGGCAGTTGCAACTGAGCCACCTGCCGCCCCTGGGTGACGAAATTCGCGGCCTGCATGTCGGCTCGTTCTCGCTGGTGGTACAGCCAATCGGCGATACGCTGCTCAACCTGGTCAAGCGCGAGAGCGGCAAGCGCCTGATCAGCCTCGACCCCAACGTGCGGCTGAACCCGCAACCGGACATCCAACTGTGGCGCGACCGGGTGGCGGAGTTGGTCAAGCATGCGGACCTGATCAAGGTCAGCGATGAAGACCTGCACCTGCTCTACCCCGAGCAGTCCCCGGAAAGCGTGCTGCAAGGCTGGCTGCAACACCGTTGCCAGCTGGTGTTTCTCACCCGTGGCGGCGATGGCGCCAGCGTGTTCAGCCGCCGCCATGGCACTTGGTCGCAACCGGCCATCGATATCGTGATGGCCGATACGGTGGGCGCCGGCGATACCTTCCAGGCCGCACTGATTGCCTGGTTGACCGAGCACCAATTGGACTCGGTCGAGGGCCTGCAACAGCTTGGCCGCGAACAGATCGACGCCATGCTCGGCTTTGCGATCCGCGCTGCAGCGCTGACCTGCACCCGCACCGGGCCGGACCTGCCTTACCGTAGCCAATTAGGCTGATCGCCCTACAGGCCGTGCGCTGCGCGGCCTGCTACCCTTTGTCAGAAATTTCAACGATGAGCGAGGTGTGTGCTAGACCGAAGAACAGCAGTAACAAAAACAATACACAGGACACGTTATGACCAAGGCATCAGGCTTTCCAACCCGAGCCGTTATTGCTGTCGGCCTTCTTTCACTGCAGTACATCACTCCCCAGACCGCGCACTCCGCATGCGCCTTTACCCCAGGTCCCGGTAACGATACGTACGTGTGCGACAGCGGCACCAGTGCCACTGGCCTTACCGACCTGCAAGGCAATAACACCCTGACCCTGCCCTCTGGCGGCACCGGCACTATCAATGGCAGCGTCACCTTTGGCGCAGGCGCCGATGCCGTGCGCATCGATTCAGGGGTGATCACCGGCGCAGTGCAGCAAGGCAACGGCGTCGATGACTTCATCATGAACGGCGGGCGAATCCAGTCCCTGGCCCAGGGCGATTCGCGCGACACCTTCCTGATGACCGGCGGCACCATCGTCGGCGCGTTCGAAGACGGCGACATCGCACGGCAAACCGGTGGCACCATCGGCCGCGTCGACATGAAGCTCGACAATAACCTCTACGATATGTCCGGCGGCGCGATCCTGGGTAACCTGGTGACCGGCTTCGGCACCGACACGATCATTGTTTCCGGCGGCACCATCGGCGGCAATATCAGTGTCAGCGGCGGCGATGACAGCATCACCGTCAGTGGCGGCGTGATCAATGGCGAGGTCCGCGCCAGTGTCGGCAACGATACATTCAATTGGCTGGGCGGCGGCCAGATCAAATCCGCCGTGCTGATGGGCGATGGCGATGACACCGCAATGCTGCGCGGCCTCAGTGAAAGCCAGTTGGCCAGCACGCCCTCCCTGGACGGCGGGCTGGGCAATGATCAACTGACCTTCGACAACGCCACCTCCGGCACGCCGGCGCGCTATGTCGGCTGGGAGACGGTCAACCTCAACAACGCCTCGCGCTTTGACCTGGCCGGGGATTTTTTTCTCGGCGACAGTACCAGCAGCACCGGCACGTTCAACATCGATGGCAGCAGTACGTTGGCCGTGACCCAGGGCGCGATTCGCCCCTATAGCGCGGGCCAACTGGCGACGCTGAATAACGCCGGCACGATTGACATGACCACCGGCAGCGCCAATGCCGGTGATGCCCTCACGGTGCATGGCAACTACGTGGGCAACAACGGTCAATTGTGGCTGCAGACCGTGCTGGGTGATGACAACTCCGCCACGGACAAGTTGGTGGTGTCCGACGGCACGCTCAGCGGTCATACCCAGCTCGCCGTGACCAACCTCGGCGGTGCTGGTGGCTTTACCCAGAACAACGGGATCGAGGTGGTGCAGGCCGTCAACGGCGCGGTCAGCAGCACGGATGCCTTTGCCTTGAAGGGCTCGGTGTCGGCCGGTGCCTATGAATACCTGCTGTTCAAAGGCGGCGTCACCGCCGGTACGGAAAACAACTGGTACCTGCGCTCCTCGGTGGTCGCCGTGCAGCCGCCCGCCGTCCCGCCAGCACCGCCCACCCCGCCGGTGGTGGTGCCTGTGCCACCGATTCCGCCAACGCCGCCTGTGGTCGGCCCCGATGAACCGCCGGTAGAACCACCGACCGCGCAACCGGTGGCGCCAGTCGAGCCCCCGGCGCCGCCGCCGAGCCAGGTCGCGGCGGCCACGTCACCGCAATCGGCCGCCAGCAACCCGGTGCTGCCAACGGCCGTGGCCGGTGCCGAGCCTATCGCGCTGTACCGCCTCGAAGTGCCGGTGTACTCGGTCGTGGTGCCAGCCGCGCAGATAATGACCCGAATGGCCCTAGGCACCTTTCATGACCGCCAGGGCGAGCAAAGCCTGCTCACTGAAAGCGGTGCGGTGCCGGCCGGTTGGGCGCGTGCCTACGGCAGCGACTTCAACAAGAGCTGGTCGGGCACCGTATCGCCAAGCTTCGACGGCAGCGTCAAGGGCTATCAGGTGGGGCATGATCTTTATGCGGCGCACACCAGTGGCGGGCAACTGCAACGCTTTGGCCTGTTCATCGGGCAGAGTCGCTTGAACGGAGACGTCAAGGGATTCGCCGAAGGCTTTGAGGACCGGCGCTCCGGACGGGTCAAGCTCGATGGCGACAACTTCGGCGCCTACTGGACGCTCACCGACTCCGCGGGCGGATATGTGGATGTGGTCGCGATGTTTACGCACCTGGACGGCGATAACAAATCCGACCGTGGCGTGAAGATGAACACCAAGGGCCATGCCCTGGCGCTGTCCGCCGAAGCGGGTTATCCGTTTACCGTCTCCGAACATTGGGTGGTGGAGCCGCAAGCCCAGGTGATCCGCCAGACCATCGACCTGGACAGCCAGAACGACGGCATTTCCAAGGTGTCGTTCGATTCCCAGGAATACTGGACCGGCCGAGTCGGTGCGCGCCTCAAGGGCCGCTACCGGGTGGGCAACACGCCAGTGGAGCCTTACCTGCGCGGCAACGTGTGGCGTACGTTCGGCGGTAGCGACACGGTGACCTTTGATGATGTGGACCGCATCAAGAGCGACCACAAGTCGTCCAGCGCCGATGTGGGCGTAGGGGTTGTGGCCCAACTGTCGTCAGCGGTGAGTGTCTACCTGGCGGCGGACTACAACACCAACCTGGACGGCAACGCCCTGGAAGGTGTCAGTGGCAACGCCGGTGTGCGCATGAGCTGGTGACCCGCAAACGACACTGGGCCTGGCGAACGCCAGGCCCACGGGCCACTCAGACGTAATAACCACGCCCTCCTGCTCGCTGCAGGACAGGGGCGTGGGTGTGCCTGAGTTCTTCGCGCAATTCGGAGATCAGGTTGCAAATGGCTCGACTGCTGTCGAGCTTGTCCGCGCTTATACCCTTGACCTCCAGGTCCACACGTTCACGGTCGCGGTCGTCATAGACCCTGATCGTCAGCGAAGCGTCTTCGGCTTTGGTGCACTCACACCGTTTAGGCAGGAAACTTCCTTCAATAATACTGCGAAGCTCTAGTTCCGAAAGCATGGCTAACCTCTCCTTTTTTTGAGACTGCCAACAGATTTATAGGTATCGCGCAGGCACTTGCCTGCGGCGTCTTGCCAGCCCTGGAAGACGCTTTCTTCAGAAGCCTACTCGGCAAAATCCACTGCTGTTGTAACCTTTCTTCATAAGCATCCCGCTTGGTTATATAAGCATTAACTCAGTTTAGGGATCATCGTCGAACCGCATCGATTAAACGTTTAACCCACAAGGTCGTGCCAGCCGCTAACTTGCGCGGCTTTTTTTTCAGCAACATATGGCAAACAAATGCAGACGCCACCGTTCAGCGCGAGGGGCTTTACGCAAGACATACGAAACATATACGATTCGTATATTCCATCCTGTACAGTGACACCTATGGGCATCGTCAAGATCACCGACCCACTGCACGAACAACTCCGTCTGGCCAGCGCCGCAATGGACCGTTCCATCAACGCCCAGGCCGAATTCTGGATCAAGATCGGCCTGCTGGCCGAGCTCAACCCGCACCTGCCCTACAACGAGCTGATCAACAAGCTGTTGCTGGACAAGCCCGACCTGATCCGAGGGCGCAGTCAATGATCAAGACGTCACAACAGCTCGCGGTGATGCGCGAATCCGGGCGCCTGCTCGCCCAGGTATTCAGTATGCTTGACGGCTTTGTCGCCGCCGGCCGCTCCACTCTGGAACTGGACAGCGCCGTCGAAGCCTTCATCCGCCAGGAGTTGAAGGCCCGCCCGGCCAGCCTCGGGCAATATGACTATCCCTTCTGCATCAATACCTCGATCAACGAAGTGGTGTGCCATGGCATGCCCAGCGCGAAGGAAATCCTCAAGGACGGCGACATCATCAACATCGACATCACCCTGGAAAAAGGCGGCTTTATCGCCGACTCCAGCAAGATGTACATGATCGGCACCGTCACCCCCAAGGCGCGGCGGCTGGTGGAGATAACCTTCGAGGCGATGTGGGCCGGCATCCGCCAGGTCCGGCCCGGTGCCCGCCTGGGTGATATCGGCCATGCGATCCAGCGTCACGCCCAGGCTAACGGCTACAGCGTGGTGCGTGAATACTGCGGCCATGGCATCGGCCGGGAAATGCACGAAGAACCGCAAATCCTGCATTTCGGCCGCCCCGGCACCGGGCTGGAACTGCGTGAAGGCATGGTGTTTACCATTGAGCCAATGCTCAACCAGGGCAGCGCCAAGGTGCGCAACCTCAAAGATGGCTGGACGGTGGTGACCAAGGACAACAGCCTGTCGGCGCAATGGGAACATACCGTGGCGGTAACGGCGGACGGCTTTGAAGTCCTGACCCTGCAACCCACCGCCTGAACAGCCTTCAGCGTTGGAATGAGGCGCGCTACCACACTTGCCCTTGACGTTTGAGCTCCAGGCGCCGCACGAACTCCTCCAGCACCAAGCCATAGAGGTCGTCCTGCAAATAGGCATCCTCGATGCCCGCGTCCAGATTGGGGTTGTCGTTGACCTCGATCACCACCACTTTGTCACCGGACTGCTTGAGGTCTACGCCGTAGAGGCCATCGCCGATCAGGTTGGCGGTTTTCACCGCCAGTTCCACCACCGCCTTGGGCGCTTCGTGGACCGCCAGGGTGCGGCATTCGCCGTTGATGTCCTGGCCAATGGCCTTGTGGTTGTAGATCTGCCAATGGCCCTTGGACATGAAGTACTGGCAGGCAAAGATCGGCTTGCGGTTGAGCACGCCGATACGCCAGTCGTACTCGGTGTAGAAGAATTCCTGAGCGAGCAGCAGCACCGAATGCTCGAACAACTCGGCGGTGGCCTTGAGCAACGCCGCCTGGCTTTCTACCTTGATCACCCCACGGGAAAAGCAACCGTCGGGGATCTTCAGCACCAACGGGAAGCCCAGGCGCTCGCCGACCCGTTCGAAGTCTTCCGGTCGCTCCTTGTAGAGAATTTCGGTGGCGGGCATGCCCAATTGATGGCTGTTGAGCAGATCGGTGAGGTAAACCTTGTTGGTACAGCGCAGGATCGATGCCGGGTCGTCCATCACCACCAGGCCCTCGCTCTCGGCTTTCTTGGCGAAGCGATAGGTGTGGTTGTCGACGCTGGTGGTCTCGCGGATCAACAAGGCGTCGTACTCGGCCAGGCGCGAGTAATCCTTGCGCTCGATCAGGTCCACATCGATGCCCAGGCCCTTGCCTACCCGTACGAAATTCTCCAGCGCTTGCGCGTTGGACGGCGGCAGTTGCTCGTGGGGATCGTGGAGGATCGCCAGATCATAACGGGCCAGTCGGCGCGAGCGTGGTTGGCGCCAGATCTTGCGGCTGAAGTTGTCGAGGGCGTGGGCGAATTGGTCTTCCTGATCATCGCGCAACTTATGCAATACGCCGGACTTGACCCCTTCGATGTGCCAGCCGTTATTCTTTTTGAAATCAACCAAGAGGATCGGACACGGAAACGCTTCAAACAATTGACGGGCCAAGTCCTGCAACGGCTCTATATTGGTTCGACCGAAATAAAGTGTCAGGGTAAAGCCTTCGGTATTGCTGTAAAGATGGTGACTCAAGGCTTTATCGAGGGTTTTATCCAAGTCGTCCAGGGCCAGGCCGTACAACGCCTTTTTCGTCAGTTCGCTGATCGTGCGCACCGATGGAATCACCTTGTGCCCCCGCGCTTCGGCCAGCAGGGAACAGTAGTAGCCATGCCCCAGGTACTTGTAGCCGCGGCACAGGTTGATCACCTGCACGCGCTTGCCCGTCTCGTTTTCCCGGGTCTGTTCCAGGTATTCCTGGGCAGTCACAATGTCTTCACTGGGGAAGTAGGAGGCCCAGTCTTCCTTGCGTTCGACAATAATCACGACTTGGCTTGCACCTTTGGACGGGGCCGAAAAATAACCGTTGGAAGTTATTGTCGCCGCGACTGTTTGCTCGGATACTTCACGCCAATGACTTTGTACCGCCGACATAATATTTGATCCGCTTTAGAGAACTCGACCTTTTCTATTAAGCACGATCTTTTAGAGAAGTCCCGTTTCGTTACGCAACTTTTACGGCGGTCATATGGCTCTTTCCTTTGCGCTGCAACCCCCTGCGATGTGCCTGAACTGGTGGCACTGGAACAGCACTGCTTCACCACCGACCGGCTGTCATCGCGCAGTTTCCAATGGATGGTCAGCCGCGCCCATGGCCAGTTGCTGGTGGCGCAAAACGACGGTCAATTGCTGGGCTATGCACTGGTGCTGTTTCACCGTGGTACTTCGCTGGCGCGCCTGTATTCCATTGCCATTGCCGAGCCTGCGCGCGGCCTGGGGCTGGGCAAAGAGTTGCTCGCACGTATCGAGGCAATCGCGGTGGAACACGACTGCGCCTACCTGCGCCTGGAAGTGCGCAGCGATAACCCCGGTGCCCTCGCGCTGTATGAACGCAGTGGCTACCGGCGCTTCGCCCTGATCAACGACTATTACGAAGACCACACCGCCGCCCTGCGCCTGGAAAAGCGCATCGTCCAGCATCAGGTCGCGCGCCCGCAAAGCGTGCCGTATTACCAGCAGACCACTGACCTCAGCTGAGGCGCCGCGCGCCTGCTGATGGCCATAGCATCTGCCGGTCGGCCAGAGGGAATTCGAGCGCATGTGCCGGTTCGCTCACAGCAAACTGCGTGCGGCGGTGGTGGTCTTCAAGCCACCTGCCGGATGCCGGCCTTGGCTTCGAGTTCGCGCACCAGCGGCAATACCCGCTTGCCGAAGTACTCGACTTCTTCCTGGAAGTGCAGGAAGCCAGCCAGCACCAGGTCCACGCCCACCGCCTTGAGCGCAACGATGCGCTCGGCGATCTGTTGCGGCGTGCCGATCAGGTTGGTCTTGAAGCCGTCGTTGTACTGCACCAGGTCCTCGAAACTGGACTTGGCCCAGTTACCCTCGCCTTCCGGTGAGGCCTTGCCCGCTTGTTTGGCCGCATCACCAAAGGCGTTGACCGCTTCCGGGTCGGCCTGGTCGATGATCTCGGCCAGCACGGCGCGCGCCTCTTCCTCGGTGTCACGGGCGATGATAAAGGCGTTGACGCCGACTTTGACCGAATGGTTATTGGCCGCCGCCTTGGCGCGGATGTCATCGACCTGGGCCTTGATGCCTTCCGGGGTGTTGCCGTTGGTGAAGTACCAGTCCGACACCCGCGCGGCCATGTCCCGTGCCGCTCGCGAACTGCCGCCCTGGAATACTTCCGGCTGGCCCAGCGGCTTGGGTTTGAGGGTGTAATTATTGAAGCGGTAGAAGTCGCCCTTGAAGGTGAAGTCATCCTGGGTCCAGATACCTTTCAACGAGCGGATGAACTCTTCGGAGCGGCGATAGCGCTCATCGTGCTCCAGCCACGGCTCACCAATGGCCTGGAACTCGCCCTTGAACCAGCCGCTGACGATATTCACCGCGATACGGCCATTGGTGAGCTGGTCAATGGTCGCCAGCTGCTTGGCCGCCAGCGCCGGTTGCCACGGGCCCGGCAGGATCGCCGCGATCACCTTGAGGGTCGTGGTGGCCGCGAGCAGCGCGTGGCTGAAGGCTACCGACTCATGCTGGTTCTCGGCGCCGTAGCCGGCGGTGAAGCGGATCTGGGTCAAGCCGTACTCGAAGCCGGCGGCTTCGGCCAGTTGCGCCAGTTTGCGGTTGTAGTCGATGCCCCAGTGGGTGCGTTGCTCGATCTTGCTGACCACCAGCCCACCGCTGACGTTGGGCACCCAATAGGCAAATTTCACGGCTTGCTGACTCATTGAATAGTTCCTCGCACACAGGGATGTATCCAGTTACTGAGCAGCAAGCGTGCCAGGCCGGGAAAACGCCCAGGCCAGGCGTGCTGCACCGATTGCAGCGTGGGCACGCTGATGTCCCAGACTGTGCGGGTTTGTCGATCAGCTGTTGCCAGGGCAACAGTGGCTGAAGACTTCAGCCCGTAAATACGGGCGTCGGCCCCCGGCACGGACTGTGCAATCACCTCGTATTGACCACTGCCGAGGAGCCCTGCCCATGACCGAACAACACGTCATCAATCCACTGTCCACTGGCGTCGACTACCCGCCCCTGGCCGCGCGCTTTCGGCCGATTTTCCAGCGCATCGCTGATGGCGCAGTGGAGCGCGAACTGAGCCGCACCCTGCCCTACGAACCGATCCAGTGGCTCAAGGAGGCCGGCTTTGGCGCGGTGCGCGTGCCGGTGGAGTACGGCGGTGGCGGCGCTTCCCTGCCGCAGCTGTTCGAACTGCTGATCGAACTGGCCGAAGCCGACTCCAACGTGCCTCAAGCCCTGCGCGGGCACTTTGCCTTTGCCGAAGACCGACTCAACGCGCCGCCCAGCGCCGCCCGCGACCTGTGGTTCAAGCGCTTCGTGGACGGCGATATCGTCGGTTGCGCCTGGACCGAGATCGGCAACGTGGCCATCGGCGACGTGGTCACCCAGGTCAGCCCCGATGGCGACCAATGGACCCTCAACGGTGAAAAGTTCTACAGCACCGGCAGCATTTTCGCCGACTGGATCGACGTCTACGCCCAACGCAGCGACACCGGCGCCGACGTAATCGCCGCCACCCGCGCCCGCCAGCCAGGCGTGGTCCACAGCGATGACTGGGACGGCTTTGGCCAGCGCACCACCGGCAGCGGCACATCGCGCTTTGACCATGCGGTGGTGGAGGCAGACAACGTCATCGACTTTGCCACACGGTTCAAATACCAGACCGCGTTCTACCAGTTGGTGCTGCTCGCCAGCCTGGCGGGCATCGGCCGCGCAGCCCTGCGCGACGTGGCACACCAGGTGCGCAGCCGACAGCGCATCTACAGCCATGGCAATGCGCCCCATGTCAGCCAGGACGCGCAGGTTCAGCAAGTGGTGGGCGAAGTGGCGGCCCTGGTCTACGCCGCCGAGGCCAGCGCCTTGAAAGCCACGCTGCCGGCGCAACGGGCGTACCTGGCGCGGTTTGGTGGGGATGAAGCCGTGGAGCGCGAAGCCAATGTGGCGGCGGAAATCGAATCGGCCACTGCGCAGGTGGTGGTGTCGCAGCTTATACAGCGCGCTACCAGTGAACTGTTCAATGCGCTGGGGGCTTCGGATGTGCGCCAGGGTAAAGCGCTGGATCGACATTGGCGCAATGCGCGGACGGTGTCTTCGCATAATCCGGTGATCTACAAGGCGCGCATCGTGGGTGACTGGGTCATCAACGACACCGAACCGCCATTTGTCTGGCAAATCGGCAACGGCCCGGCCAAGGCCTGACGGCGACTCCTATGTAGGAGGGGGCTTGCCCTAATGCCACTGTAGGAGCGAGCTTGCTCGCGAAAAACGTCTAGGCAACGCGTTCATTCTGAATAAACGCGGGGGCCCTGAGTTCTTCGCGAGCAAGGGCTAGCCGCCCGCCTCGCTCCTACAAAAAGCCTTGGCTGACTGGCATTAGGGCTTGCCCCCGATAGCCATAGGTATCTACACAACCTTGTAGCAGCCTACGGTAACCACGATGCGAAGCGAGCCGCTCTTGATCTTGCTTTTGATCTTAGGCGCCCCGTTAAACCACGCTGGCCGGAATTCGACATTGATTTGGAGGGTAAACCGGCAGGGATGCCGGTTTAGCCGCCCCGCGCCATGGATGGCGCGTGGCGGCGGCCCTCCAAATCAATGTCGGATTACGGGCACACCGAGCCTGGGCGAGGTGCCGAGTGGTGGGGCAAGAGCCCTTTTGGTTACTTTTGGGGCTCTTTTCCAAAAGTGACCCGCCGTCAGGGCGGAACCCTAAGCCGCCGTTACCGCAGCAACGGATATGTACTCGCTCTGATCCAACACCATGGTCGGCTGTCAGGCCGCCATCGGGGGCAAGTCGAACCGTCGCACCGCCCCTCCCACACTGGAACCGCGTCCAGCCTAGAACGCAAGCTTGTAGCCGATAGCCATCAACATCACCGCCAGACACGGACGCAACACCCCATCCGGCAGCTTGCCCGTCATATGGCTACCCATATAGATCCCCGGCAACGACCCCATCAACAAAAAGCCCAACAAATGCCAATCCATATTGCCCATGCTGGCATGCCCCAGCCCCGCCACCAGGGTCAGCGGCACGGCATGGGCGATCTCGGTACCCACCAGGCGACGCGTGGCCAGGAACGGATACAGAATGAACAACGCCACCGTCCCCAACGCCCCGGCACCGATGGAGGTCAGGGCCACCATGGTGCCGAGCACCGCGCCGGTCACCACGGTCAGCGCGTTCAGGTTGCGCGGGCTCATGTGGTAGTGATCGCCGGCATGGCGCTGGGCAAAAGCCAACAGGCTTTTCTTGAAGAGGATCGCCAGGGCCGTCAGCAGCAGCACCACACCGAGGGCCTGCTTGATCACCGCGTTCATCGCGCTGGGGTCGGTGTGCAGACTGGCGAGGAACCACAGGGTCAGCAATACCGCCGGCACACTGCCCAGGGTGAGCCAGCCGGTGATGGTCCAATCGATGTTCCTGTTCTTGCTGTGCACCAGCACGCCACCGGACTTGGTGATGGCGGCATACAACAGGTCGGTGCCCACCGCCGTGGCCGGGTTGATGCCGAACCACAACAGGATCGGCGTCATCAACGAGCCCCCGCCAACGCCCGTCATGCCCACGATAAAACCAACGATCAGGCCAGCAACCACAAACCCCACATTACCTACATCCATTACAGCTACCTGCGGCCTTATAAATTTCTGGCCGCAGGATAGCGATTTTTCTTATAACCACTTATATCAATATGATCTGACTTTATGCCTTTTAGCCGAGCCGATGGCAGACGTAGGCCTGGGTCTGATAGGGGAAGGCCACGGTGTCCCGACCTTTCAACGCCGGATGCGTGTCGATCAGCGCCTGCAATTGTGCGGTGACCGCTGCCTTGGGTCCATCAGCCAACGCGGCGATAAAGCTCACGGAGAGGAAGCGGTCCATGATTACTTCCTGAGGGCTGCCCACATGGCTGTAGGGAAAACAGCTCATCTCAGGGTCGGAAAAGTACTCGCCGGTAAAGGCTTCACGCCAGCGACCGGTATGAAAACGCGGGGTGTCGCCCTCGTAGGGGGTGATGATCCGGGTGATGGCCGCGACCCAATCCACCGATTCATCCCGCACGTTCCAGACCAGGCCAAGGCGGCCGTCGGCCTTGAGCACGCGATGGATCTCCGCCAGGGCCGCCTCGGAGGAGAACCAGTGGAACGCCTGGGCGCACACCACGGCGTCCGTGCTGGCAGAGGGCAATGGGATGGACTCTGCGGTGCCATTGACCAGGCGCACATCCGGCAGAAGCCTGGTCAACTGGGCACCCATTGCAGCCACCGGTTCGACGGCCGTCAACGTTGGCGCCAGGGTGCTGAGCAAGCGGGTGAACTTGCCGGTGCCGGCGCCCAGATCAACCACACTCGACTGGCCGTCGATGTGCAATACCTCCGTCAGCCAGCCCGTGAGTTGCCTGGGATAGTCCGGCCGGCCTTGGGCGTAGGTGACGGCCTGGGTGGAGAAACCTTGTTGAGCAGACGTGTGTACACCAGTCATTGCCAATCTCTCCTTGGGTAAAGCGGGAGCACAGTGTGCGCCCTGGCAAGTTTATTTTCTAATCGCTGCATCCAACCGGGCCGCTCACGGGTAGTACTTGCAGCAACCCCGCTGTTCTACCCAATGGAGAACTACCCATGAACGCTAAAGCCCTGCTCTGCCTCACCGGTTTGCTGGTCGCCAGCCCCGCTGTGTTTGCCCAGGCCGTTGTACCCGACAGCATCAAGGTGCCGGATGGCCATAAGGTCGCCCTGGAAACCACCGGTGTCGGCGAAATCACCTATGAGTGCCGCGACAAGGCCAACGCCGCCGGCCAGACCGAGTGGACCTTTGTCGGGCCCAAGGCGGTATTGAACGACCGCAACGGCAAGCAAGTGGGCACCTACTTCGGCCCGCCGGCCACCTGGCAAGCCAATGATGGCTCGAAAATCACCGGTACCCAGTTGGCCGTGGCGCCGTCGAGCGCTGGCAACCTGCCGTATCAACTGGTCAAGGCCAACCCGGCTGAAGGCAACGGCGCGATGCGTGGCGTGAGTTACATCCAGCGCGTTGCGCTCAAGGGCGGCGTCGCCCCCGCAAGCGCATGCACGGTCGCCAACAAGGGCACGCAGCAAACCGTGAAGTACCAGGCAGACTACATCTTCTGGGCCGCTAACTGAGCAAACTCGGCTACGCTCGCCTTGTAGGCGCGAGGACGCTCGCCCCTACAACGCGCAGATGTCTACTGAAGTGGCAGGAATCCTTGGTTTGGCTGAAATCATCTTTGACTATCAAGCGTGCCTGCTGGCCTGCGCCCGCGGCGATCACCGTGCCCTGCACCGGCTCTATGAGCACGACAGCAGCCGTCTGCTGGGTGTGGCCCTGCGGATCGTGCGGGACAGGGCCCTGGCCGAAGACATCGTGCACGACGCCTTCATCAAGGTCTGGCACGGCGCCCATGGCTTTGACCCGAGCCGCGGTTCGGCGCGCGGCTGGGTGTTCAGCGTGACCCGCCATCTGGCGCTGAACAGCGTGCGCAACACCGGCCGCGACATCGCGCTCGGCGATACCCACGAACAACTGGCGGCACCTGCCGAACACGTTGAATTCGAGGCGCGTTCGGCGCAGATTCACACCTGCCTGGCACAGCTGGACCCGCCCCGGCGCCAATGCATCCTGCATGCGTATGTGGACGGTTATTCTCACAGCGAAATCGCGCAAAAGCTGGGCACCCCGCTGGGGACGGTCAAAGCCTGGATCAAACGGAGCCTCGCCGCCCTGCGGGAGTGCATGGCATGAACGACGACGAACTGGCCAGTGAATACGTATTGGGCACCCTGCCCGCCGAACAGCGCGCCGACGTCGAGCAACGCCTGCTGCACGATGCCCAACTGCGCGCAGCCGTGCAGGCCTGGGAGCAGCGCCTGCTGCCACTGACGGCGCTGGCGCCACCGGTGTCGCCTTCGGCGCAGCTATGGCCACGCATCGAACGCAGCCTCACCCAGGCGCACAAGCGCGTGGACAAACCGGTGCCATGGTGGAACCTGCTGGTGGTGTGGCGCGGCCTCACCGCTGCGGGGCTGACGGCGACCCTGGTGCTGGCGACGCTGTTATGGATGCGCCCGCCCATCGCTGAACCCACGTTTGTCGTGGTGCTGGTGGCCCCGCAAGACCAGGCGCCGGGCTGGGTCATCCAGGCCAGCGATCGCCAGCAGATCCAGTTGATTCCCCTGGGCGTCATGCAGGTGCCCGCCGACAAGGCGCTACAGTTCTGGACCAAGGCCGATGGCTGGCAGGGCCCGGTTTCCCTGGGGCTGGTCAAGCCGGGGCAGACCTTGTCGGTGCCGCTGGACAAGCTGCCACCGCTGGCGCCGAATCAGCTGTTCGAACTGACCCTGGAAGACTCAAGCGGCTCGCCCACCGGTAAACCGACCGGGCCGATTCAGGCCATCGGGCGAGCGGTCAAAGTGCTTTGATCATTCGATGGCAGGCAACCACACGCGAAACCGCGCGCCGCCCAGCGGTGAAGCCTCGGCGGTCAAGGTGCCGCCCTGGGCTTCCAGGGCCCGGCGACTGATGGCCAGGCCCAGGCCGAAACCACCGGTGGCGCGGTCGCGGCTACGGTCCAAACGGTAGAACGGCTCGAAGATACGTTCGCGCTGGTCCGCTGGAATGCCAATACCATCGTCATCCACGCAGATTTCACAACCTTTTTTGGGGCATACCCTGACGCCGACCTGGATGCGCTTGTCGCAGTAACGCGTGGCATTGCGCAACAGGTTCTGCAAGGCGCGGGCGGTGAGACGCGGGTCGAGGCTGAAGCGCTCCACGGCGCAGTCGAGCGCCACGTCGATCACGATCTCGGGGTTTTCCAGTTCGTCGTCGACACTGCCCAATACACTGTCGATGAATTCGTCGAGCACCACCTCGACCCGTTCCGGCAACTGCGCCGGGTTTTGCAGGCGGCTGTAAGACAGCAGCTCCAGTACCAGTTCGTCCAGCTCACGAATATGCGCCACCAGGCTTTGCAGGCGCTCCCGGCTCGCTGTGGGCAAGTCTTCCGACAGCGCCAGGGCCAGGCCAAAATCCAGGCGGGTCAGCGGTGTGCGCAGCTCGTGTGACACTGCGTTGAGCAGGTCGCGTTGCTGGTTCAACAGGTTCTCGATGTCATCGGCCATGGTGTCGAACACCGAGGCGAGGCTGCCGATGCTGGAGCTGGCGGGAATACGCGTGCGCTCGGCCAGGTTGCCCTGCCCCAATTGCGCGGCGGTGCTTTTCAGGCGTTCCAGGTCGCGCCAGTGCGGGCGCAGCCACACCAGCAGGCAAGCGAGCAGCGCCGCGACGATCAGCACGTTGATCGCCCAGTACAGCACGTTCATGTCCAACGGATCGGGCGGGACCGTCAGCTTGACCACGAATTGCTCGTTGATCGGCGAGCTGATTTCCTCCATCCAACCCCATTCCCCCAGGCGCACCACCGATTTACCCTGTTCCAGCAGTTTTTCTTCCGCCGGGGTGTAGCGCGCATCCTGGCGCAGCAGCAATTGCACTTTCAACGGCGCAAAGTCGCGGCCCAACTGCTCGGTGACCTGTGACCAGCGTTCCACCGGTGCGCGCACGTATTGCTTGACGATCAGCTTCTGCTGGCCGCGGGTCTGTTCGATGTTGTAGTCCATGTAACGGTGTTCGAACAGCTGGATTACCAGTGAGGGGATCAAGTAGATCGCCGCGCTGTAGGTGACGATCGTGATCAGGTAGAGGCGCAGCAGTACACGAAACATGGCTCAGCATTCCCACTCGGAACGGCTGAACAGGTAGCCCTTGCCCCACACGGTCTTGATCTTGCGCGCTTCGCCGGCGTGGTCATCGAACTTGCGGCGCAGCTTGGAGATGGCCACGTCCACCGAGCGGTCGGTGCCATTGAACTCGATACCGCGCAGGCGTTGCAGGATCTGGTCGCGGCTGAGCACTTCGCCGGCATGTCGGGCCAGTACCACCAGCAGGTTGTACTCGCCGCTGGACAACTCCACCGCCTGCTCGCGCCAGGTCACGGTGCGTTCGGACAGGTCGATGCACAGGTTGCCCATGATGATTTTGTCGCTGGCCACCTGGGGTTCCGACAGGCTGCTGCGGCGCAGCAAGGTGCGCACACGGGCGAGCAATACGCGTGGCTCGCAGGGTTTGGTCACATAGTCGTCGGCGCCCATTTCTAGGCCCAGCACCTGGTCGTGGCTGTCATCACGGGCAGTGAGCATCAGGATCGGCAGGCCGGCCGAGTCGGCGCGCAGCAGGCGGCACACCTGCAGGCCATCGAGGCCGGGCAGCATCAGGTCGAGGATCACCAGGTCCGGCGGGTTCAGGCGCGCCCGTTCGCGCACCTGGTCGCCACGGCTGAGCACGCTGACCTGGTAGCCATTGCGTTCCAGGTAGCTGGCAATCAACTCGGAAAGTGCGGCGTCGTCTTCCACCAGGAGGATGTTGGGCATGAAGGTGTTTCCAGAAAATACAGTGATGTGCCGTACACAAATCCCATGTGGGAGGGGGCAAGTCGAATCGTCGCACCGCCCCTCCCACATTTGATCTTCTTTGTAAGCAAGGTTGTGCAAGGATATACGGCCCCGAGGCCAAGCGCCCCGACCCTTACATTTCTTCACAGACGCACTACATAGCTTCACAGCACCACGGCGCAGGTGACCTTAGGATGCGCCAGTCAATATTGGGATAAGAGCATGTCGAAGAATCTGTTTGCGCCGTTTTGCCTGTTGGCCCTCACACTGGCGCTGAGCGCGTGTGACAAGTCGGCAGCCGAGGCGCCGGAAATGCCCCTGGCCAAAGTGCGCATCGAGACGCTGCAGGCCAAGCCCCTGTCCATCACCAGCGAGTTGAGCGGGCGCATCGCCGCGCCGCGCATGGCCGAGGTGCGTGCGCGGGTCGCCGGGGTGGTAATGCAACGGGTGTTCAACGAAGGCCACGACGTGAAACAGGGTGACGTGCTGTTTCGCATCGACCCGGCCCCGTTCAAGGCCGACCTCGACAGCGCCAGGGCCAACCTGAGCAAAGCCGAAGCCAACGCGTTCCAGGCACGCCTGCAGGAGCAGCGCTACAGCCAGTTGGTGGAAGGCAACGCCATCAGCGGCCAGGAATACGACAACGCCCGCGCCGCGCTGCGCCAGGCCAACGCCGAAGTCGCCGCCAACAAGGCTGCCGTCGAGCGGGCCAGGTTGAACCTGGGCTACGCCACCGTGACTGCGCCGATTTCCGGGCGCATCGGCCGTGCATTGGTGACCGAAGGCGCCCTGGTCGGCCAAAACGAAGCCACGCCGCTGGCGATCATCCAGCAACTGGACCCGATCCACGCCGACCTCACCCAGTCGACCCGCGAGCTCAATGACCTGCGCCGCGCCTTTCGTGCCGGGAGCCTGAAGCAAGTCGGCCAGGACCAGGCCAAGGCTACCCTGATCCAGGATGACGGCAGCCTGTACCCGTTGCCGGGCAAGCTGCTGTTCGCCGAGATCAGCGTCGACCCGGGCACCGGGCAAATCATCCTGCGCAGCGAGTTTCCCAACCCGGACCTCGACCTGCTGCCCGGCAGCTTTGTGCGGGTGCGCCTGGAACAGGCGGTCGACCAGCAGGGCATCAGCGTGCCGCAACGCGCGATTACCCGCGACAGCGCCGGCATCCCCATGGTGCTGTTGCTCGACAGCGAGCAGACCGTCAGCCAGCAGCCGGTGGAGTTGGGCGCGGTGATCGAAGACCGCTGGGTCGTCAGCCGCGGCCTCAAGCCCGGTGACCGCATTGTCGTCGAGGGCCTGCAACATGCGCGCCCCGGTGAAAAAGTTGAAGTGGACGACAGCCCGCTCGTGAAGGAATAACCCGCCATGCCGCAGTTCTTTATCGACCGCCCGATTTTCGCCTGGGTGGTGGCCCTGTTCATCTTGCTGGCCGGCTTCCTGGCGATTCCGCAGTTGCCGGTGGCCCAATACCCCAACGTCGCGCCGCCGAAGGTGGAAATCTACGCGGTGTACCCCGGCGCTTCGGCCCAGACCCTGGACGAAAGCGTGGTCAGCCTGATCGAGCAGGAACTCAACGGCGCTGACCACCTGCTGTATTTCGAGTCCCAGAGCAGCCTCGGTTCGGCGACCATCACCGCCACGTTCCAGCCGGGCACCAACCCGGAAATGGCCCAGGTGGACGTGCAAAACCGCTTGAAGGTGGTGGAACCTCGCCTGCCGCAAGCCGTGACGCAACAAGGCCTGCAGGTGGAGAAGGTCTCGGCCGGCTTTCTACTGTTGGTGACGCTGACGTCCAACGACGGCAAGCTCGATGACGTGGCGCTCAGCGATTACCTGGCGCGCAACGTGATGAACGAACTCAAGCGCCTGGACGGTGTGGGCAAGGCCCAGCTGTATGGTGCCGAGCGTGCCATGCGCATCTGGATCGACCCGCAGAAGCTGATCGGTTTCAACCTCACCCCGGCCGACGTGAATGCCGCCATCAGCGCGCAGAATGCCCAGGTGTCGGCGGGCAGCATCGGCGACTTGCCCGGCACCCGCACCCAGGAAATCACCGCCGCCATTCTGGTCAAGGGCCAACTGTCGACGCCGGCGGAGTTCGCCGACATCGTGCTCAAGGCCAACCCTGACGGCTCCACCGTGCGCATCGGCGACGTGGCGCGGGTGGAAGTCGGCAGCCAGGAATACCAGTTCTCCACGCGCCTGAACGGCAAACCGTCCACCGCCGTGAGTGTGCAGCTGGCCCCCGGTGCCAATGCGCTGAACACCGCGACCCTGGTGCGGGCGAAGATGGATGAGCTGTCGCGCTATTTCCCGGCCAACGTGGAATACAAGATCCCCTACGACACCTCGCCGTTCGTCAAAGTCTCGATCACCAAGGTGGTCTACACCTTGCTGGAGGCGATGGCGCTGGTGTTTGCGGTGATGTTCCTGTTCTTGCAGAACGTGCGCTACACCCTGATCCCCACGCTGGTGGTACCGATTGCGCTGATGGGCACCTTTGCCACCATGCTGTTGCTGGGTTTTTCGATCAACGTACTGACCATGTTCGGCATGGTGCTGGCGATCGGCATCCTGGTGGACGATGCAATTGTGGTGGTGGAAAACGTCGAACGGATCATGGCCAGCGAAGGCCTGTCGCCCAAGGAGGCGACGAAAAAGGCCATGGGCCAGATCACCGGTGCCATCGTCGGTATTACCCTGGTGCTGGTGGCGGTGTTCCTGCCGATGGCGTTCATGCCCGGCTCGGTGGGGGTGATCTACCAGCAGTTCTCGCTGTCGATGGCCACCTCGATCCTGTTCTCGGCCTTTCTGGCGCTGACCTTGACGCCAGCGCTGTGCGCCACCTTGCTCAAGCCGATTGCCCAGGGCGAGCACCATGCCAAGGGCGGCTTTTTCGGTTGGTTCAATAAACGCTTTGAACAGCTCACCGACCGCTACGAAGGCTGGGTGGCCTATGCCCTCAAGCGCAGCGGGCGTTACCTGCTGATCTATCTGGTGCTGCTGGTGGGCCTGGGGCTGTTGTTCAGTCGCCTGCCCTCCTCGTTCCTGCCGGTGGAAGACCAGGGTTACACCATCACCGATATCCAGCTGCCACCGGGCGCCAGCAAGAACCGCACGGTGCAGGTGGCCGAGCAGATCGAGGCGCATAATGCCGGTGAGCCGGGTGTGGGCGATACCACCATGATCATGGGCTTCAGTTTCTCCGGCTCCGGGCAGAACGCGGCGCTGGCATTCACCACGCTCAAGGACTGGTCGGAACGCGGCAGCGATGACTCCGCGGCGTCAATTGCCGAGCGCGCCAACATGGCCTTCAGCGAACTCAAGGATGCGATTGCCTATGCGATCCTGCCACCGCCGGTCGACGGCCTGGGCACGTCCAGTGGCTTCGAGTTCCGCCTGCAGGACCGTGGTGGCGTCGGCCATGCGGGGTTGATGGCCGCGCGTACCGAGTTGCTGGAGGCTGCCGGCAAAAGCCCGATCCTGGCCAATGTGCGCGAAAGCGCCCTGGCCGAAGCGCCGCAAGTGCAATTGGAAGTGGACCGCAAGCAGGCCAACGCGCTGGGCGTGTCGTTTGCCGACGTGGGCAATGTGCTGTCGTCGGCCATCGGTTCGGCCTACATCAACGACTTCCCCAACCAGGGCCGCATGCAGCGGGTGGTGGTGCAGGCCGAAGGCGACCAGCGCAGCCAGGTGGCGGACGTGATGAACATCAACGTGCGCAACAATGCCGGCAAAATGGTGCCGCTGTCTGCGTTCGTCGAAGCCAGATGGACCCAGGGCCCGACGCAATTGACCCGTTACAACGGCTACCCGGCCATTGCCATCAGCGGTGAAGCGGCGCCAGGGCACAGTACCGGTGAGGCGATGGATGAAATCCAGCGCCTGGTCAGCCAATTGCCGGCGGGCCTGGGCCAGGAATGGACTGGCCTGTCGTTGCAGGAACGCCTGTCCGGCTCACAGGCGCCGATCCTGCTGGGCTTGTCGCTGCTGATCGTGTTCCTGTGCCTGGCGGCCTTGTATGAGAGCTGGTCGATTCCGACCTCGGTATTGCTGGTGGTGCCGCTGGGCGTACTCGGCGCAGTGCTGGCGGTGAGCTTGCGCGGTATGCCTAACGACGTGTTTTTCAAGGTGGGTTTGATCACCATCATCGGTCTGTCGGCGAAGAATGCGATTCTGATCATCGAGTTCGCCAAAGACCTGTACGACCAGGGCGAAGACCTGATCAGCGCTACCTTGAAGGCGGCGCGGTTGCGCTTGCGCCCGATCATCATGACCTCGTTGGCGTTCATCCTTGGCGTGGTGCCCCTGGCGATCGCCACCGGTGCCAGCTCGGCGAGCCAGCAGGCGATTGGTACGGGGGTGATCGGCGGGATGATCACCGCGACCTTGGCGGTGGTGTTTGTGCCGGTGTTTTTTGTGGTGGTGATGAAACTGGTGCGCAAGCGCCACACGGCCGATTAAGCTTTTTGTAGGAGCGAGCTTGCTCGCGAAGAACTCAGGGCCTGCGCGTTTATTCAGACAGAACGCGTTGGCTGGACGTTTTTCGCGAGCAAGCTCGCTCCTACAGGGGTTATCGACCAAGTTCATGATCAAGTACAGGCGGATGAGCTATGGTGCTCACAGTTTCCCATTTGTGAGCAACCATGCCCTTCCTCGCCCGCACCCACCCTCGCCTTTCATCCGCCGCTGTACTGGGCCTCGCCGTGGGCATCCTGGTGCCGGCCGAGACCCTCGCCAGCAAAATCCTGATCGGCTGGAATGCCGGCGTCTGGACCTACCTGGTGCTGATGCTGTGGCTGACCGTTCGCGCCAAGGCCGAGGACGTCAAGCGCATCGCCGAAATCGAAGACGAAAACGCCGGGCTGGTGCTGCTCACGGTGTGTATCGCCGCCATCGCCAGCCTGGCCACCATCACCTTCGAACTGGTGGGCAGCAAGGACCTCGCCAGCAGCGAACGTCTGTTGCACTACGGCTTCACCGGCTTGACGGTGCTCGGTTCTTGGCTGCTGATCGGGATGATTTTCAGCGTGCACTACGCCCGCCTCTACTACACCTGGAACGGCAAGGAGCCGGCACTGCGCTTCGCTGAAGGCTTGCTCACCCCCAACTATTGGGATTTTCTGTATTTCTCCTTCACCATCGGCGTGGCAGTGCAAACGTCCGATGTGGGCGTCGCCACCCGTGGCATGCGCAAGGTGGTGTTGGGGCAATCGCTGATCGGCTTTTTGTTCAACACGGCGATTCTGGGGTTCTCGATCAATATTGCCGCAGGGTTGTTTGGCTGAGGCTGCACAAACCTTCTAGACGCCTGGCCGCCCTTGCGCACTAATGGCAATACCTATTCATCCTCGGTGCTTTATGGCTGCGCACAATTGGATCGACCTGTCCCAGGACGCCGACACCGGCATCGAGACCCTGCGCGCGCACTTCGAAGGCCATGCCTACGATCCGCACTGGCACGACAGCTACCTGATCGGCGTCACCGAGCAAGGCGTGCAGCAATTCAATTGCCGGCGTACCCGACATAACAGCGTCCCCGGCCAGGTGTTCTTGCTGGAACCCGGCGAATTGCACGACGGCGACGCGCCCACGGCCGACGGTTTTACCTACCATATGCTCTACCTCGACCCGAACTGGTTGACCCGCGAAGTGAGCGCGGTGTTCAACGAGGCTCCCGTCAACAGTCAACTAAGCTTCGCCAGCACCCTGGCCAGCGACCCGCGCCTGGCACTTGCCACCACCCGCGCCTTCCAGACCCTGCACAGCGGCGAGATGCGCATCGTGCGCCAACAGGCCATGGACCAGTTGCTTGAACGCCTCACCGGGCAACTTCATTGGCGCACTCGCTACCGCGAAGACCCACGCCTGCCAGCCGTGGCCCACAAGGCCCGCGAATATCTGCACGCCCACCTGCATCACGACGTAGGCATGGATGAACTGGCGCTGGCCTGTGGCGTGGACCGCTTTCGCCTGAGCCGCGCGTTCAAAAGCGCGTTCGGCCTGCCACCCCACGCCTACCTGGTGCAGCTGCGCCTGGCCCGCGCCCGGCATCTACTGGCCAACGGCGAGCAACCCGTCGAGGTTGCGAGTGCCTTGGGGTTTGCCGACCAGAGTCATCTGGGCCGCTGGTTTGTGCGCGCGTATGGGTTGACGCCCGCCGCCTACCGCAAACGTTGCTCAAATCTTCCAGACAGGGCACCCGCAGGCTTGTGAAGATCGACTCCATCCCTGAGTTCGCTGGAGTGCTTCGCCATGCTGTCCACCTTCATGCCGTTCATGCTGTTCGCTTTCGTCGCCTCGATTACCCCCGGCCCCACCAATGTGCTGGTGCTCAGTAACAGCGCGCGCTATGGCTTCAAGGCTGCGCTGCCGATCATTTTCGGCGCGTGCGCGGGTGCGGCGGGGATTGTCTTGCTGGTGGGCTCAGGCATCGGTCAATCGCTGACCCATCTGCCCAAGGTGCAAAGCGCCATGCAATGGGCCGGCGTTGCCTGGTTGAGCTACCTGGCCTGGCAGATTTTCAGCGCACCGCCCCAGGCCGTCGGCCCGCAAGCCACCCACAAGCGCCTGGGCCTGACCAGCGCTGCCAGCCTGCAGCTGATCAACCCGAAAACCTGGATGATGGCCGTGGCCGTGGTCAGTGTATTTGCGGGCAATGGCCCGGACCGCCAAGGGCAGGTGCTGTCGTTGTCGCTGGTGTTCTTCATAATTTCCCTGCCCTGCCTCGCGGCCTGGGCAGTGTTAGGGGCCGGCTCGAGCCGGTGGCTGCGCTCAGCCA
Source organism: Pseudomonas sp. R5-89-07 (assembly GCF_003851685.1). NCBI lineage: Bacteria > Pseudomonadati > Pseudomonadota > Gammaproteobacteria > Pseudomonadales > Pseudomonadaceae > Pseudomonas > Pseudomonas sp. R5-89-07. The sequence goes on from NZ_CP027727.1 coordinate 3,338,086, forward strand.
CCGCCATGCAACGCTTCAACCAGTGCATGGCCTTGCTCCTGTTGGGGTCGACCTGGTTGAGCCTGCTGATCTGACGACGAAAAAACTTGACGTCCACGGGCTACATGGTGTTTTCTGAAACCGGTTTCAGTGCAACTCAACTCCAATAAGAAAGGCGCTACCGTGACTTCATTTTCTGCCGCCCAGCGCAGCCGCGTGACCATGCTCGATGTAGCCGAGCGCGCTGGCGTGTCCAAGGCCAGCGTGTCGCGCTTTATCGGCGATGACCGCGCCCTGCTCTCTGACGCGATTGCCCTGCGCATCGAGCAAGCCATCGAACAGCTCGGCTATCGCCCCAACCAGATGGCCCGTGGCCTGAAACGCGGGCGCACGCGCCTGATCGGCATGTTGGTGGCCGATATCCGCAACCCCTATTCCATTGCCGTAATGCACGGCGTCGAAACCGCCTGCCGCCAGCACGGCTACAGCCTGGTGGTGTGCAACACCGACCGCGATGACGAGCAGGAGCGCCAGCACCTGGCGGCGCTGCGTTCGTACAACATTGAAGGGTTGATCGTGAACACCCTCGGCCATCACCTTGATGAGCTGCTGGAACTGCAACGGGAGATGCCGCTGGTGCTGGTGGACCGCAAGGTCGAGCCGCTGCGCAGCGACCTGGTGGGGCTGGATAACCCGGCGGCGGTGCGGATGGCGGTGGAGCATCTCGAGCAGCAGGGCTACGCCGAGGTATTGCTGGTGAGCGAAGCGACCGACGGCACCAGTTCTCGGCTGGAACGCCTGCACAGTTTCAAGGCTGAAGTCGCCAGGCGCCCAGACATGAGTGGCGCCGTGCTGGAGTTGGACGACGAGCTGGAACACCACCTGCGCACCTTCCTGGCCAAACCCGCGCGCAAGGCATTGTTCTGCGCCAACGGCGTGGCCGCGCTGGCCTGCACCCGGGCGCTCAAGGTGCTGGGCTGCAACCTGTTCGACGATATCGGCCTGATTGCCCTGGACGACCTGGACTGGTACCCACTGGTCGGCACTGGCATCACCGCCCTCGCCCAGCCGACCGAGGCAATCGGCGCCAGTGCGTTCGACTGCCTGCTCAAACGTCTGCGCGGTGATACAGCCCCCACGCGTACCCTGGACTTCCTGCCCCAACTGATTATCCGAGGCTCCACCCAATTCCCTGTGGGAGGGGGCTTGCCCCCGATTGCGGTCTGTCAGTCAGCTTATCTGTAGCTGACCCACCGCTGTCGGGAGCAAGCCCCCTCCCACATTTCGCTCTGCGCATAAAAATGAAACCGGTTTCAGAGGTAAACGACAATGCATGAATACCCCGTCTCCATCAGCCTTTCCAGTTACGGCGCCGAGCTGGTCCGCCAGCAGGGCCAATTGAGTTTTGTCGCGCTATTGCACGCCGCAGGCGCCCAGCGCATCGAATGGCGTGAAGAACTGCTGACCACCGAACAACCCGGCACGCTGGCCCAGGCCGCTGCCGAGCAAGGCCTGGAATCGGTATTTTCCTCGCCCCTGGAACTCTGGGTGGCCGGCCGTGCCCAGCCCAATGCCGACCTCGCCGCTACCCTCGACCGCGCCCAGGCCTTCGGCTCGCGGTGGCTCAAAGTGTCCCTGGGTTACTTCACCGACACCAACGACCTCGAAAGCCTGCATGCCCTGCTCAATCGCCACCCGGTCAAGCTGCTGGTGGAAAACGACCAAACCCTGCACGGCGGTCGGATCGAGCCGATGCAACGGTTTTTCACCGAGGTCGAACGCCTGGGCCTGCCGGTCAGGATGACCTTCGACATCGGCAACTGGCAGTGGCAGGACCAATCCGCCCTCACCGCCGCGCGCCTGCTGGGTCGGCATGTGGACTACCTGCACTGCAAGGCCGTGGCCCGTCGCCCGGACGGCAAGCTGGTCGCGCTGCCGCCTGGCGCCACCGACCTGCATCTGTGGGAACAACTGCTCACGCACATGACCCAAGGTATTACCCGGGCAGTGGAATTCCCGCTGCAGGGCGATGACTTGGTTCAAGTCACCGCGCAACAGGTCGCCACCCTCGCCCGCCTTGGCCAACCCCGCATGGAGAATGCCCATGTCTGAGATCGATATCCTGTCGTTTGGCGAAACCATGGCGATGTTTGTCGCCGAGCAGACCGGCGATCTGGCCCAGGTCGATCATTTTCACAAACGCATTGCCGGGGCCGACAGCAATGTCGCGATTGGCCTGTCGCGCCTGGGTTTCAATGTGGCGTGGTTGAGCCGTGTCGGTCATGACTCCCTCGGCCGCTTCGTGGTCGACACCCTGGCCAGCGAAGGCCTGGACTGTCGCCATGTGGCCGTCGACCCCTTGCATCCCACCGGCTTTCAACTCAAGTCCCGCGAAGACGCCGGCGCCGACCCTCAAGTGGAGTACTTCCGCAAAGGCTCGGCGGCCAGCCACTTGTCGGTTTCGGCGATCACGCCGGCGCTGCTGCAAGCCCGCCACCTGCACGCCACCGGGATTCCGCCGGCGTTGTCCGAGGCTACCCGCGAGCTGTCGGTGGAACTGATGACACAGATGCGCAAGGCCGGTCGCAGCGTGTCGTTCGACCCGAACCTGCGCCCGTCACTGTGGGCCAGCGAAAGCCAGATGATCCGCGAAATCAACGCATTGGCCGGCCTGGCTGACTGGGTATTGCCCGGCCTCGGCGAAGGTCGCCTGCTCACCGGCTTCGACGACCCGGCGGACATTGCCGCGTTCTACCTCGACCAGGGCGCCGAAGCCGTGGCGATCAAGCTCGGGCCCGATGGCGCGTATTACCGCACCCAGATGGACCAGGGTTTCGTTGCCGCTGTACGCGTGGACACGGTGGTCGACACCGTAGGCGCCGGCGATGGTTTTGCCGTGGGCATGATCAGCGCCCTGCTGGAAAATTTGAGTTTCCCCGAGGCGGTACAACGCGGCAACTGGATCGGCAGCCGCGCCGTACAAAGCCGCGGCGATATGGAAGGCCTGCCCACCCGCGCCGAATTACCCAGCCGATCCGTTGCTTGACCCACTACCTGTTGCCACAACTACAACAAGCTCAGGAGCAACCTTATGGAAACCGTGAAACTCGCCACCCGCCGTTGGTGGTACATCATGCCCATCGTGTTTATCACCTACAGCCTGGCGTACCTGGACCGCGCCAACTACGGCTTCGCCGCCGCCTCCGGGATGGCCGAAGACCTGATGATCACTCCGGGCATGTCGTCCCTGCTCGGCGCGCTGTTTTTCCTTGGCTACTTTTTCTTCCAGGTGCCAGGGGCGATCTACGCGCAAAAGCGCAGCGTCAAGAAACTCATTTTCGTCAGCCTGATCCTGTGGGGTGGCCTGGCCACCCTGACCGGCGTGGTCTCCAATGCCTACATGCTGATCGCCATACGCTTCATGCTCGGGGTGGTCGAAGCCGCCGTGATGCCGGCGATGCTGGTGTACCTGTGCCACTGGTTCACCCGTGCGGAACGCTCGCGGGCCAATACTTTCCTGATCCTCGGCAACCCGGTGACCATGCTGTGGATGTCGGTGGTCTCGGGCTATCTGGTGCAGCATTTCAGCTGGCGCTGGATGTTTATCATCGAGGGCTTGCCGGCGGTGCTCTGGGCGTTTATCTGGTGGAAGCTGGCCGATGAGCGCCCCAAGGACGCCAAGTGGCTGAGCGACAGTGAGAAGCAGAGCCTGGAAAGCGCCCTCGCCGCCGAACAGGTGGGCATCAAGGCGGTGAAAAATTATGGTGAAGCGTTCCGCTCGCCGAAGGTGATCATCCTTGCGCTGCAGTTTTTTTGCTGGAGCATTGGCGTGTATGGCTTCGTGCTGTGGCTGCCGTCGATCCTCAAGGCCGGCTTGAAGATGGACATGGTCGAGGCCGGCTGGCTGTCAGCTTTGCCTTACCTCGCAGCGGTGATCGGTATGCTGGTGGTGTCCTGGGGCTCGGACAAGCTGCAAAAGCGCAAGCGCTTCGTCTGGCCGCCGCTGTTGATTGCCTCTATTGCGTTTTATGCGTCCTACGCCCTCGGTGCCGAGCATTTCTGGTGGTCCTACATCCTGCTGGTGATCGCCGGCGCGTGCATGTACGCGCCGTATGGTCCGTTCTTCGCCATCGTCCCGGAAATCCTGCCGGCCAACGTCGCTGGCGGCGCCATGGCGCTGATCAACAGCATGGGCGCGCTGGGCTCGTTCGGCGGTTCGTACCTGGTGGGTTACCTCAATAGCAGCACCGGTTCACCGGGCGCTTCGTACCTGCTGATGAGCGGTGCATTGATGCTGTCGGTGGTGCTGACGATTTTCCTCAAGCCCGGCGCCAGCGACCGTGTACGCGCGCCCGCGGCTACCCTCGAAATGAAGGCCAATTCCTGATGAAAAAATCCGTGGTTCTCTACAAGAAACTCTCCGCGCCGCTGATGGCGCGCCTGCATGGGCAGGTCGACGTGACCCTCATCGACGCACTCGACGAAACCGGCCTGGCCCGACTGCGCGAAGCCCTGCCCAACGCCCACGGCCTGCTGGGCGCCAGCCTGCGCCTGGACGCCAGGCTGCTCGACCTTGCGCCACACCTGGAGGCGGTAGCGAGCGTCTCGGTGGGCGTGGACAACTACGATATCGACTACCTTACCCAGCGCGGCATCCTGCTCAGCAACACCCCGGATGTGCTCACCGAAACCACCGCCGACACCGGCTTCGCGTTGATCCTGGCCACCGCCCGGCGCGTGGTGGAACTGGCCGACATGGTGCGCGCCGGCCAGTGGAACAAGAACATCGGCCCGGCGCATTTCGGCAGCGACGTGCACGGCAAGACCCTGGGGATCATCGGCATGGGCCGCATCGGCGAAGCCTTGGCGCAACGCGGGCACTTTGGCTTCGGCATGCCGGTGATCTACCACAGCCACTCGCCCAAGCCGGCGGTGCAAGCACGCTTTGGCGCGCAGTACCGCAGCTTGCCGGCGTTGCTTGAAGAGGCCGATTTTGTCTGCCTGACCTTGCCCTTGACGGCTGAAACCGAAAAGCTGATTGGCGCTGAAGAGTTTGCGTTGATGGGGCCGGAAACGATCTTTATCAATATTTCCCGGGGCAAGGTAGTGGATGAGGCTGCGCTGGTCGAGGCGTTGCAGCAACGCACTATTCGTGCGGCGGGGTTGGATGTGTTCGAGAAAGAACCGCTGGATCACGCATCGCCGCTGCTGCGCTTGAACAACGTGGTGGCGACACCGCATATCGGCTCGGCGACCCATGAGACACGGGAGGCGATGGCCAAGTGTGCGGTGGATAATCTGCTGCAAGCGTTATCAGGCGAGCGCCCGCAAAACCTGGTAAACCCAGGCGCCTGGAAGCAATAACCCCTGACACGACAGCGATCCAATGTGGGAGGGGGCTTGCCCCCGATCAGGGTGTGTCAGCAGATGCATTCACGGCTGCCCCACCGCCATCGGGGGCAAGCCCCCTCCCACATTTTTCAATGGTTACGCTGCTGGCTGCGTTGGCGGGGAAAGCACCGAAAACCTGGCTAACCTGGAAGCAATACCCACCTGACACAACAGCAATCCAAGCCCCCACCTTTTGGCTGCATTCCAAAGGGTCAGATAACGAACTTGGCCACCATTCCATTCAAGTCCACCGCCAACCGCGACAACTCATGGCTGGCCGCGCTGGTCTGGTTGGCGCCCGCCGCCGACTGCGTCGCCAGGTCACGGATATTCACCAGGTTGCGGTCGACCTCGCGTGATACCTGGGCCTGCTCTTCCGAAGCGCTGGCAATCACCAGGTTGCGTTCGTTGATCAGGCTGATCGACTGGGTGATCTGTTCCAGCGACACACCCGCGGCGCGGGCCAGCTCCAGGGTGTGTTGGGTGCGCTGATTGCTTTGTTGCATGGACTGCACGGCTTCACCGGTACCGTTCTGGATGCCGGCGACCATCTTCTCGATTTCCTGGGTGGACTGCGCCGTGCGATGGGCCAGCGCCCGCACTTCGTCGGCGACCACCGCAAAGCCTCGCCCGGCTTCACCGGCACGCGCCGCTTCAATTGCGGCGTTGAGCGCCAGCAGGTTGGTCTGCTCGGCAATCGCCCGGATCACGTCCAGCACCTTGCCGATGTCACGCCCTTGCGTCGCCAACCCTTCGATCATCGCCGCCGTGTTTTGCACGTCCTGGGTCATGGTCTGGATCGCTCCGACGGTCTCAACTACCCGGTCCCGGCCTTCCCGTGCCGCCTGATTGGACTGGCCGGACGCCTCGGAGGTGGACACCGCGTTGCGCGCCACCTCTTCCACGGCCGCTGTCATTTCATTGACCGCCGTTGCCGCCTGGTCAATTTCGTTGTTCTGCTGTTGCAGGCCACGGGAGGCTTCTTCGGTCACCGCACTCAGTTCTTCCGCCGCCGAAGCCAGCTGCGTGGCCGAACCGGCGATATGCTGGATAGTCTGGCGCAGATTGGTTTGCATGCTCGCCAACGCACCGAGCAAGCGCGCCGGCTCGTCCTTGCCATCGTCTTCGATGGTTTTGCTGAGGTTGCCGGCGGCAATGGTTTCGGCCACTTCCACAGCCTTGCGCAGCGGCGTGACAATGCTGCGGGTCAACAGCCACGCGAGCAGCACGGTGAGCAGTGCGGCGGCGACGGACACCCCGATCACACCGGCAATCGCGCCCTCATAACTTTGCCCGGCCTCGGCATCAGCAGTCTTGGCGTCGGCGATATTGAGGGCGATCAGCTTGTTCAACTGCTCGCCCATCTGGTCGGTGCCCTCCTTGATTCGGCTGTTGATCAGCGCGCGCATGTCATCGACCTTGCCTTGCTCTGACAGCGCCAACATATCGGCCTGGGCCTTGAGGTAATTGTCCAGGGTGACGCTAAAGGCCTTGTAGACCGTCAGCTCTTCCGGCCCTGCGGGCAACGCGGCATAACCGGCCTGGGCGGTCTTGACCTTGTCGGCCAGCACGCCCATGCGCACCTGGGCTTCCTGCAGGCTGGCGGGCTCACGATTGACCAGCACGCGAAACGACAGGATGCGCAGGCGCAACACGTTTTCAGTGACGGTCGCCAGGTACGTCACGCTGGGTAGCTGGTTCGCACTCATGTCCATCGAGGCTTGGCGCATTTGCGTCATGCGGTTGACCGCAAACACGCCCAATATCACCACTAATAGCGCAATAAAGGCGAAACCGAGAAATGCTCGAGGGGCAATATTCAGATGACGGAGGGACATAAGGGCGGCTCTCAGAAATAGTATTTGCGAGCATCCCTGCCGCGAAACGATCGGTCAGCGACAACGCGCTGCCCAGACCTTGGCCACCTCTGTTGTTATTGATAGGTGGACCTATACGGAGTATCGGCACGCTTGAGGATTTAATGCGGGGCTTTCATAAATATTTTTTTACACTTCAGGCAATCGGCCGTTTCTGGCATCCTGCGCCTCCATTTTCTGACCCGAGCCCTCATTTTGTCTGACGCTCAAGCCCCCCGCCCGCGCTATAAATCCGACCTGATCTATGGCCTGGAAGACCGTCCGCACTTCACCGCGGCAATTTTTGCCGCCTTGCAGCATGTGCTGGCGAGCTTCGTCGGCATCATCACGCCGACCCTGATCGTCGGCGGCGTGCTGGGCCTGGAAAGCGAAGTGCCCTACCTGGTGAGCATGGCGCTGTTCGTCTCGGGGCTTGGCACCTTCGTGCAGGCGCGTACCTTCGGCCCCATCGGCTCGGGCCTGTTATGCCTGCAGGGCACCAGCTTCTCGTTTATCAGTGTGATTCTGAGCGCCGGGTTCATGGTCAAGGCCCGTGGCGGCGGCACCGATGAAATCCTCTCGACGATCTTTGGCATCTGCTTTTTCGCGGCGTTTATCGAAGTGGTGCTCAGCCAGTTCATCGGCAAGCTGCGCAAGCTGATTACGCCAGTGGTCACCGGCACCATCATCACCTTGATGGGCTTGTCGCTGATCAAAGTGGCGGTCACCGACATGGCCGGCGGCTTTGGCGCGGGCGACCTGGGCGCCGCCAGTAACATGGGCCTGGCGGCGCTGGTGCTGCTGACCATCGTGGTGCTCAACCGCTTTGACAACCCGTTCCTGCGCCTGGGTTCGATCGTGATCGGCCTGACCCTGGGCTTCGTCGTGGCGTGGATGCTGGGCCGTGTGGACATGAGCGCCCTGCCCCAGGTGCCGTTGATCAGCGTGCCGGTGCCGTTCAAGTACGGCTTCTCGTTCGACTGGGTGGCGTTTATCCCGGTGGCGGTGATCTTCCTGATTTCGCCGCTGGAGGCGGCCGGGGATCTGACCGCCAACTCGATGATTTCCCAGCAGCCGGTCAAGGGCCCGCTGTACATCAAGCGCATCAAGTCCGGCCTGCTGGCCGACGGGCTCAACTCGGCCATGGCAGCCACCTTCAACAGCCTGCCGATGGTGACGTTCGCCCAGAACAACGGCGTGATCCAGCTGACCGGCGTTGCCAGCCGCTACGTGGCCTACTTCATCGCCGGCCTGCTGGTGCTGCTGGGGCTGTTCCCGATGATCGGCGCGGTGCTGCAACTGATGCCCAAGCCGGTGCTGGGCGGCGCGACCCTGATCATGTTCGGCACCGTGGCCGTGGCGGGTATCAAGATCCTCGCCGAAGCCGGGCTGCATCGACGTAACGTATTGATCGTGGCGATTTCCCTGGGGATGGGCCTGGGCGTGGCCGCTGTGCCGGAAGTGCTGCGCGACCTGCCCAAGGCGCTGCACAACATCTTCGAGTCGCCGATCACCGTCGGCGCGTTCTGTGCCATCCTGCTGAACATTTTCCTGCCCGAAGAGTTCATAGAACTGCACGAAGATGAATTTGATCCGGAGTCCTCGACCCTCAAAGTCATGCAGGACCCGGACGTCACGAAACAGTAGGAGCACGTTCAGATGCGCAAGCTCATGGTTCTATCGCTGTTGTTGCTGACCTTGAGCGCCTGCGCGCTGTTCCCCCAGCGCGACCCGGTCAACATCAATGTGGTGGGCATCGAACCGCTGCAAAGCCAGGACCTGGAAGTGCGCTTCGCCGTGAAACTGCGGGTGCAGAATCCCAATGAAACGGCGATCGACTACAACGGCGTGGCCCTGGACCTGGAGGTCAACGGCCGGCCACTGGCCTCGGGCGTGAGCGACCAGGCCGGCAGTATCCCGAGGTTTTCCGAGACCGTGCTGATGGTGCCGGTCAGCGTTTCGGCGTTTACCGTGTTGCGCCAGACCCTGGGCCTGAGCCAGACCCAAAGCTTGAACAACCTGCCGTATGTACTGCGCGGCAAGCTGGCGGGCGGGCTGTTTGGCACGATGCGCTTTGTCGAGCGTGGCACGCTGGATTTGCCCAACACCGCCACCTGGTGAACGGCGGGCGACAAACGCTGAAGATCAAATGTGGGAGGGGGCTTGCCCCCGATGGCGGTGTACCAGTCAGCCTATCTGCAACTGACCCACCACTATCGGGGGCAAGCCCCCTCCCACATTTTTAACCGCGTTTAGTCGGTGATATAGCGCACACCCGGCTTGGCGCGCTCGTCCACCGTCAACTCAAAAATATCCGGCCTGGCGTAGTGCCCCACTACGTCATAGTCATACCGTGCCCGCACCAAGTCATCGGTATCGATCCGCGCCGTCAGCAGTCCCGCCTCGCCCACCAGCGGCCCGGCCAGAATGTCGCCCATCGGCCCAACGATCACGCTGCCACCGGCAATCAAAGCGCGATCCGCCGGCCAGTTGGCCACCTCCACGCCCAACGCCTCGGGCGAGGCCTGTACCTGGCAGGCGCTCACCACAAAGCAACGCCCTTCATGGGCCACGTGGCGCATGCTCACCTGCCACATCTCTCGCTCGTCCACTGTGGGTGCGCACCACACCTGCACGCCCTTGGCATACATGGTGGTGCGCAGCAGCGGCATCATGTTTTCCCAGCACACCGCGCCGCCGATCCGCCCAACTGCGGTGTCGACCACCGGTAGCGTGGAGCCATCGCCCTTGCCCCAGATCAGCCGTTCGGTGCCGGTGGGCATTAGCTTGCGGTGCTTGGCCACGAGCCCGCCCGTGGGTTCGAAATACAGCACGGTGCAATACAAGGTGCTGCCACTGCGCTCAATCACGCCAAGTACCAGGCTGGCACCGGTGCGCGCGGATAACCCCGCCAGTGCCTCGGTCTCGACACCGGGTACATCGATAGCGTTGGCAAAATAGTGCGCAAAGGCTTCACGACCCTCAGGCAAGCGATACCCCAATTGAGTACCGAACCCTTCACCTTTGGGATAGCCGCCCAGCAGCGCCTCAGGCATTACCACCAACTGCGCGCCGCTGCGCTGGATGTCGCCCTCATAGGCCAGTATCTGTTCCAGGGTCTCGGCCTTGCCGCCCGGCAGCGAGCCAATTTGTAAAGCGGCCACGGTAGAAACAGGCATCACGTCACTCCAAGTCAGTGGGGGTTGCCCATTCTCCGGCCAGGCTGGATCATGAATAAAGCCCACCTCAGTGCTAAATGATATGAGCCAGATAAATATCGCGCAGGTTGACCTTAACCTGCTCAAGACCTTCGAAGCCCTGCATGACGAGTCCAGCGCCAGCCGTGCGGCTTTGCGCCTGGGGGTCACACAATCGGCCATCAGCGCCGGTTTGCGGCGTTTGCGCGATCTGTACAGCGATCAGTTGTTTGTGCGGACCGGGCGCGGACTGGCGCCGACCGTGCGCGCCAATCAACTCAAACCGGTGATCAGCGAGGCGCTGGACCGCTGCCGGCAAAGCCTGGCGATGATCAACCCGCAAAGCCCGAACTACCAGGGCCGCTCGGTGGTACTGGGCCTGTCTGACGATTTCGAGATTGCCTACGGCCGCCGCCTGATGGACAGCGTTGCACAGCGCCTGCCGATGTTGCGGGTGATTTTCCGCCAGACCCACAGCCAGATCGTTGCAGCCGCCCTGCTCGACCGCAGCCTGGACCTGGCGATCACCGCTGGCGGTTTTGCCGAGCGGCGCCTGAGCCGGCAAGTGCTCGGCGAGGGTGATTATCGCTGCCTGGTGGACGCCGACAGCCTGGCGCCCGGCCAGCAACAGATCGATTTGAAGGAATTCGTCGCGCGCGACCATGTGCTGGTGTCATCGGGCGGGTTTATCGGCATTACCGATGAGGGCTTGGCGGCGCACGGCTTGAGCCGCCAAGTGTGTGCGTCCACCAGCCATTTTGCCGCCTTGGCGTTTCTGCTCAAGGGCAGTGCGGCGGTGGCGACGATTCCGGGGCATGCCGCCGAAGCCATCGCCCGCCTGACCAGTTTGCGCGTCCTGCCCTGCCCGCTGGCGTTGCCCCGTTATCCGGTGGAGCTGGGCTGGCGCACCCAGGCTCAGCTCGACCCGTTGTTGTTGAAGGTCCGCGAGGCGATCGAGGCGAGCTTTATTTAGCCGCCATCAGCTTGTTGACTTCGCTGCGCACCATGTTGGAAAACTCCGGCGGCGACATGCCGTCCAGTTCCGCGCGCACCCATTCGGCCCATTTGCCCTTGCGCTTGGCGCGCTCGCCGAACAACCGCGCGGCTTCGCCCTTGGCCTTGCCCAGGTTGGCTTGCCACAGGTCGTAGAGACGGGACTTTTCATCTTCCAGCTCGGCGCGTTCGGCGAGGGTCTTGTTGGCGAGATTGAAGCTCATGTTGAGTTACCTGCTGCACAAATAGGTGACATCTTACACTGTAGGTCGAAAGGACCCGATTTCGATTTTGCCGCAAATGGATAGCCCGCGAAATAAACTGCAACTTTTGCCACTGCCCGACACTCCATTGGTCACCGCCACATCCACTTGCAAGGAGTCAAACATGGCCCGCAAAACCGCCGCCCAAGCCGTCGAAGAACAAATCAAGGATCAAGCGTTCAGCGAGCTGACTGCGCTGATCGAAGAGTCCGACAAACTGCTCAAGAGCAGCGCATCCCTGGTGGGCGAGGAAGGTGAAACCCTGCGTGAGCAGGTCGCCATCAAACTCAAGCAAGCCCTGGACTCGGTCTCCAGCGTCCGTGAGCGCAGCAAGCCGGTCGTGGATGCCACCGAGACCTATATCGGTGGCCACCCATGGCAGACCGTGGCCATTTCTGCAGGCTTTGGCCTGGTAGTAGGCCTGTTGCTCGGTCGCCGTAACTGACGAGTGCGGGCTGCGCGCAAGGCGCAGCCCCCTTTTACCCCGCCGCCCACTCGCGCAACTGCCGCAGATCCTGCGCCTCAAGTTCTATCCCTGTTTCCTCAGACTTCGCCCGAGTGCGATGCCGCCGATCCCCCGGCAACCGTCGCAACCCCACCGCGTGCATCTGCCGCACCAGTTCCTGACTGCGCGCTGCGAAGCTTTGCCCAGCCGTTTTGCTCGGGTCGATGACAATCAGCAACTGGCCGGTCCAGGGCGTGCGCGCCCCTGGATGATCAGCCCAGTTGAACTCGAACGAGAAGTTCCCCCCGGTCAACGCGGCCGCCAGCAACTCCACCATCATCGACAGGGCCGAGCCCTTGTGCCCGCCAAATGGCAATAGCGCGCCGCCTTCCAGGATGGCTTTCGGGTCCTGGGTCGGCTGGCCCAGGCTGTCCACGCCCATGCCCGCCGGCAGGCGCTCGCCCTTGCGCGCGGCGATCTGCACGTCGCCATGGGCAATGGCGCTGGTGGCCAGGTCGAATACGATCGGCGGGCCGTCGGCGCGCGGCGCGGCGAACGCGATAGGGTTGGTGCCGAACAGCGGCCGATCAGCGCCGTGGGGCACCACGCAGGTCATGCTGTTGACCACGCTCAAGGCCACCAGGCCTTCGTCGGCAAAGGGCTCGACATCTGGCCACAGTGCGGCGAAATGGTGGGAGTTGTGGATCGCCAGCAACGCGATCCCGGCGCTGCGAGCCTTGTCGACCAGCAAGGATCGGGCGGCCGCCAGGGCCGGCTGGGCAAACCCGTTACAGGCGTCCACCCGCACGAAACCAGAGGCCACATCCGTCACCACCGGCAGCGCCTGACCGTCCACCCAGCCGCTGGCCAGCGTACTGAGATAGCCGGGCATGCGAAAAATCCCGTGACTATGGGCGCCGTCGCGCTCGGCACTGGCGCAATTGTTCGCCAGAATGGCCGCAACCTCGGGCGCGGTACCGTGCTTTTCAAACACCGTTTGCAGCAAGGCCACCAGCTCAGTGAAGCCGATGAAGACGCTGGCACGATCAACTACCGGGGACTGGGCAGACATCTGTAGCTCCGATTTTATAATTGGAAGAGGCAACGAGAATCCAGAACACCGATTAAACAACGCCGCCCATGCCTGCTGTCAACGGGCGCCTGCGGCTTGATCCAGTTATCTACCACCACCGCCGCCCCATCAGCCTTTAGTTTTGCCTGTTCTTCCGACGCTGATGAGAACACCCGATGGCTCGCTTGACCCCACCTTATTTTTTCGAAGAATTCCTGCGCCCGATCAAACGCAAGGCACCCACCGAGCGCGAGCGCAAGCTTGGATTTACCGTGAAAGACCTGGATTGGTTGCATACGCTTTACTACGCCACCCATGCGGCGCGGCAGGACACCAAGATCCAGAACTACCCGATGACCGTGGAACGCCTGCTGATTACCCTCACCGACAAAACCTCCATTCCATTGGCCGGCGCGTTCATGATGAGCCCCACGCCAGACGCACAACGCGCCGTGCTCTATACCCCCTATGGCGGCCTGGAAGTGTTCGACAGCCCGTCAGTGCTGGTCAAGGAACTGCACGATCGGTTCAAACAACCCAGCACACGGGCCGACCTGCTGCGGTTTCTGTCCATCAGCCAACGCGACGCAATACCGGCCAACGCGGCGCTGGCGCTCACGCGCGAGGTGGTTCAGGGCGCGGTCATGCAAGACCAGGAGCAGACGATCCTGGCTAACCAGCACAGCAACGTCCAGACCATGCTCGCCCAATTACGCCAACTGCCCAACCTGCACGAAATGCTCGACACATTGCTCGGCATTATGGCCCGCGCCTATTTTCCGGGCCTGAACCAAAGCGACACCCGAGTCGATTTTTTCAGCCGGGTGGGGGCCGGCGAAGACAGCCGCTGGGTCGCCTCTGCCCCGTTGCGCGAGGTGTTGCTGCAGTTTTATGCCAGGCAAGGCTGGCCAGTCGAACAGACGCACCGTTTCTCCAACCCACGCCATGACACCACCGACTTTAACCAGACGCAACGAGACGAAGACCAAGTGCGTTGGGACAACGTCGTACAGCAAACCAGCGGCATCCTGTCGAAACTGCTCAACAGCCTGGTGCAAACCTACTGGAACGAGGACTTTGACAATGGCCAGTCTCGCCTTGAGTTCTTCGCCCGGGTCATCCGTGACAAATTCCGCGCTGACCTGCTGTTCAAACACCAGAATTTCATCCTGTCCAGTGACGAAAGTCGCACACTGCGGGCCCTTTTGCTCCCGAGCACAGCCGCACGCACTGCGTTGGACAGCCCATTGCGCATCGAGAAAATACGGGTACGCGCGCAGTATCAACATCAAGTTGAACTGGCCAGCACCCTGATGATCAGTGATGACCACGCCTATCTGTATACCCAGGCCCGCGGCCTGCAGGTGCTCAAGGATCTGGATGACCTCCACGCCACCCTGCTGACGATGCTCAAGACGGCCGGCCACGAAGACGAACTGCTCAATTTTTTGTCCCTGGATGAACAGAACGTATTCATTGGCATGGATCAGTTGCAGGTTGTCGGCCTACCCGTGGCCGACGATATATTCCAGGAAATGGTCGAGGACATTGCCGCCAAGCAGCTGGACAACCTGGAGTACTCCCTGGGGCTTTTTCGACGCAGCGGCGGCACCATCGACCTGGGCGCGCTACTCGACAGCGCCCTGGATATCCGGTTCATGCTCGACAGCCGCTTACTCGCGCTGCAGACCGACGGGCGCTGGAGCGTGCACCCCATCACCGGCCCGAAGGGTGGCCCGACCACCGTCATGGCGCAACGCACCAAGGGCCATTTGCAACGGCTGGAGGCCGTCCAGGCGGCACTCGCCCTCGCTCAGAGCAAACACCCGACCCTGCACAGCCTGGCGACGAAGGCGCTGAATGCGCAGTTAACCAAAAGCCAGCTGGATCTGCAGGCCGAGGATGTCCACATCAATACCTACGCCACGCCTGCGCAAGAGCTTGAAACCCGCTTACCCGAAGACTCCTCGACGATGGTCGAACACTTTATCGCGCGCCTGGCCAGGCAGGCCGAAGCCCTGACGCCATCATCACTGGCCTGGTTTTACGGCAAACGCATCGCGGGCGTCGCTTCCAAGCTCAACAGCCTGACCGTTACCCTCTTCAATCGAGTGATCGAGCAGACCCTCAAAACCTTTGGGCAACAAGATCTGCGCACGCTGCCGGGCGAGTTTCTGGACAATGAACTGCCCCGCCTTAGCCTCGGCATGCTGCAGGGGCTCAGTGGGGAAATGCAATTGCGCCAGCTGGAGAAAAGCCTCGCCCCACGAGAGCTGGCGCTGCTCGACAGCGCGCTCAAGGCCGACAGCATGACGCGACTGACTCGTCACGGCCTCAACGGCTTCATACCGGACGCCTTCGGCTTGTCGCTCTATGTCGGCAGCCAAGCCGAGCCCGAGCCGCTGGCCAATTGCTTCGTATTGAGCGAACGCGGCGGGCTCGACCCGCTGCATTCCGGTATTGCTCTGCTTTGGTCCCCCCACCATGGCCATGAGGCCTTCACCTCGGTCGACGACCTGCGCGATGCACTGACGCAACGTCTCGCCGATCCAACGCAGCGGCTGCCGTTACTGGACAACTTGCCCATCTCCAAACGTAAGCCCCATCAAACCTTCAGGCTTGGCCCTCTGCAACGTATTGACGACCACCTGCTGAACAACCGCCAAGGCAGTTACAGCCGACGCACACGGGCCGAGATCGACCATGTGCTGCTGATGAACCTGAGCGCTGGGGCGCTACAGAACTGGCTGGACGCCTTGATGCGCCGAGCGCCGCCGTCAAACCTGGCTAGAAGCCTCGCCATCGCCAAAGCCATGCTGCTCCAGCAAGGGCTGCCGGTGTGGCTAGGCATGGCGCCCCCCCACGAGCAGATTGTGCATGCCGAGCTGCTCGAACAATACCGCCTCAGCGCACCGCAGGAGCGTGACTATCTTCACGGCATCACCCCGATGCGCGAGCAGGCGGCGACAACCCTTTCCAGCCTGCTCAAGGCGCGCTTTCCCGAGCAGGTGCTGGACCCGGACAATGTGCTGATCGCGCCCCGGATCAACCTCAAAGGGCATGTCCAGAGCCTGACGGACTTTGCCTTGCGCCACTGGCCCGTGCTGCGCGCCGACGATATCCGGCCCAGTTCGCGTTCCGCCACGCCGCTGCCGGCTGGGTTGGATGGCGACGCCGTGATACAGCTGGTGCGCCAACTCGACCTCAAGGGCCTGTATCGGACACACCTGGCCAGCCATCTGGAAGGCCAGGGCGATGACGCGCTCAAACGCCGTGATCTGTTTTGTCGGCAGCTGCCTTGGCAAATGCTGCAGTACGCCCATGAACAAAGGCTCGATGAACGGCTGTCGGGTACGGCCTGGAGTTTCGTTCAGCAAATCTTCGACATGCCCGACGCCGTGGCCCGCGCCATGATCCACGGCGTAACGGCGGTCATTCGTCCCCTTGAACTGATCGCGACGCCAGGCGCGATCCCAGCCAAGGTCTTGGGCTGCTACCTGATCGGTCCCAAGGCAGGCGCTACCGGCCCCACGCTGCTTTATGCACCCTACAGCCACACGCACCTGCTCAAGGAATACACCAGTGAATCGACCTTGCTCAGTGAGTTCACTACCCCAGGCGCTTTGCAGGAATGGGTGATCAGCCGCCTGCAAGGCGGCCAACAAGCGACCTACCGCAATCTGCTGCGCCAGCACGCGCGTCGCGAGTTATCCGAGATCAGTCTTGGCGACACGCCCATTTCCGGCAACGTGCTGACACGCCTGTTCGCGGACAACCTCAGCCTGTTGTCGCAAATGCTGGCGAGCCAATTCACCCTGGGCGCAAAGGTGCAGTGGGACGCGGTGAAGAGCCTGCTGAGCGAGGACATTACCCAAGGCATTCAGTTCATGGCCGGCAAGCTGACCTACCCCCTGGTGATCTGGCGCAGCTTCAAATTGTTCATGACCTCGGCCGAAGACCTGCAGCAACACCGCTGGAAACACGGGTTAAAGACGTTTATCGCCGGCGTGGCCGAAATGGCTGCCCTGCGCAGGGAATTGGACGGGCTCGTGCCCGACACCGCGACGCCCCAGCCAGCCACCACCGTGGAGCAATGGCTTGACGCCCCTGCGCCAGCGGCAATGACCTTGGCGACCCACGATGTGACAGCACCCCAGCGCACCCGGCTGAGCCTGTACGAAAACACAGGGGTCAACCTGAAGGACCTGAAAAAGAGCCTCTTGACCCACGTTTACAAGGATGAGGCCAATCAACGCCATTTCGTCCCGGTGGATGGCAAGGTCTATTCGGTGAAGCCATCCGCTGAACACTGGCGCATGAGTGACGGTGACCAGCACGGCCCCTACGTGCAGCGCAATGCCCGCGGCGAATGGGTGCTGGACCTGAACCTGCATCATCCGCTCTATGGCAAGACCCTCTCCAAATATACCCACAGGGTGCTGACCCGCTCGGCCGAGCGCGAGGCCATCAACGTCGAGGCGGTGGGCATGACAGCCATTGCCGCGCTGTCCAGCTGGAAGGCGCAGTGCATCAACGAAGCGCTCAACGTGGCGACGTATTACACCGTGACGTGCAAACGCAACCTGGTGCATTTTGCCGCCCTGCGCGAGCCAACCAGTCGGCTCGGGCGCTTTTTCACGGAAATGTTCGGCGTGCTCAGCCTGTCGCCCCAGCAGGTGCAGCGAATCGAAACCCGCGTCGACGAGGTGCTCGATGAGCTGCTCAACCCCACGCTGATCAACCCCGACTCAATGCGGTTCGTCACCGGTACCCACCGCCATGGTGATCGAGATACGTTTGCCTTCGTGCTGCCTGAGGATGCGAGCAAAAAAATCTACCTGCTGGACCGGTTCTTCGATCCGAACATGGACGTCTATCAAAATCGCCTCACCACCCCGTTCGACATCACCGCCCATGCGCGCGCAGCGGTGCTGATCCACGAGATCACGCACTTGAAATCCCTGACCGAAGACCTGGCTTACCTCGACAGCATGCGACCGTTCCCGGACCTGATCAATGTGCAGATCAAAGGCGCCACGCTGATGAAAACCGACCTGACCGACCTGCGTGAAACAGCCCTCTCGGTGCTCACGCCAGCCACCCGGTTGTTCAAGAGCCTGGACGCGCTCACCCAGCAGTGGAGCGACTACAGCAGCGGCCAGGGTACCTCGCTGCTCAAGGACAAGGTGTTGAGTACCACCGGCGCTCGAAACCTGGCGGATGCCCGTGCCGTCTTCATGAGCAATGCGGATCGGCGCATCGACACGATCCTGGCCAACGCCGACTCGGTCACCTACCTGATCAGCCATCTGGGCCGGGAGCTGGACGCAGGGGCCTGAGAGGTCGCCAGCCGGCCTGGGCCCGGTGCGCTTCAGAGAGATTCATTCTCATTGATGCGCATTTGCCACGATGGCGGTTCTCGCCGTCCTGCCTGGGAGGTTAGAATGGCGCAAATCAGGATGTGTTAATGACCGACCAGCCCATTTCCGAAGCCGAGTATGACGCCATCACCGATGCGGCCGCGCATTGGTGCATGCGCATGCATGCGAGCGACTGCACGATGGCGGAGCGCCAGGCCTTTACCCACTGGCACGATGCTCATCCGCTGCACGCCTTTGAGTATGCAGCAATGCTGGAAATCTGGGACGTGGCCGATCATCTGCCGCGCAGCACGCCGGCGCCGGTCGTTTTGGCGTCCAGGCCACGCCCGCGCTGGCGAACCTACGCGGTCGCAGCCACCATTTGCCTCGCCGCGTTACCGCTGGCCGCCTTCACTGGCTGGGAGGCCGGCTGGTTGCCCAGTTCCTATAAGCATTTCCAGGCAGTCAACGGCTTGCGCAGCGTCACCCTCGGTGATGGCAGCCAGGTGGAATTGAACCTGGGCACCGAACTGGTCTACAGCGCTTACAAAGACAGACGCCAAGTCAAATTGAAAAAAGGTGAAGCGTTTTTCAAGGTCACTCATGACAGCGATCATCCGTTTATCGTGCAGGCTGGCGACGGGCAGGTGCGGGTGACGGGCACCCAGTTCAATGTCTGGACGTATGAAGACCAGGTTCGGGTGATGTTGCTCGAAGGTTCGGTGCAGATCGCCAGCGACTCGGTGCATGGCAGCGTGCCGCTTACCCCAGGCATGCAGGCCAGTTACCAGCGCGGCGACGCCACCCCACGAGTGGCCTCGATCCAGCCCAATGACGCAGCGCTGGCCTGGCGCACGGGTAAACTGGTGCTCGACAACCTGGCCCTGGCCGACGCCTTGCCGCTGATCAACCGCTACCTGGACAAACCCGCGATGCTGGCGGACGCGGGCACCGGGACCATTCGCATTGGCGGGATTTATAACCTCAGTGAAGTCAACAACCTCATCCCTTCCTTGCCCAAGGTGCTGCCGGTCTACCTGACCCAGAACCAGGACGGCAACCCTGTCCTCAACTCCATCCCGCGTAAAGCACCCAAGGGCTGAACGCGCGCCTGCAGCGTCAACTGTCCATTTCTGAAACACCCAAGTGTCTTGAATCGCCCGGCGGGTGCGGATTCATGGTTTTGTCATGGGCACTGTTTCATCAGTGATACAACTGGCGCGAGCGGCCGGGCATATCGCGCAGGATCGCAACTGTCTCATGCCTGAAACACCACAACCGGCTCACCCTCCAGCGCAATTGGCAACACCATGAATTAACAAGAAAAAACAAAAGCGGCACGCCTTCTGCTCTGTCCCTGACAACGCTGTTTAGGGTCAGCGTGAATAATAAGGACTGCCGCCGTGAACACACTCACTCATGCCTCGATAAACGCACTGCTGATCAGTTGCGTGCTCAGTGCCGGCATCAGCCTGCCGAGCCAGGCGGGTGACGGTGTGATCGTGACAGGGCGTGTCGTGCAAGGTCATATGTACGGGCGCACCTCCCTCCCTGACCCTTACCCCAACACCGCCAATGCCAATCCCAGCAAAGAGGTCATCAGCGCCATCTCCGGTGAACTCAGCGATGTGGACATCGGCGGTATCCGCAGCGGTTCGAGCCTTGCGCGTTCCGTCCAGCCCAGCGGCAATCCGTCGGGCTTGAGCGCCACGCAAAACGGCATGTCGACCCTCGGCACCGGCGCAGCCGCCGGCCACGGAGCAGGCAGCGGGATGGGTGGGCAGATCAGTGATTCGATCCAGCGCGGCATGACCCCCCTGAACAACCTCGGCAGCATGATGGGGGGCAAGTGATGAAGCACTTGGTGTGGATATTAGCGCTGCTGGGCAGCGCGTCGACAATGGCTGACGACTCCGCCGTGGTCGACAACAGCGGCACACAGTACCAGGGCGTGCTGTCGATCAACCAGGCCGCCGGTACCCAGCAACAAATGTCCAACAGCCGCGCCATCGCTCTCGGCGGCCAGGCGACCAACCTCAACATTCAGAAACTCGACGGCAACGTCGACCCGTCCTTGAACGCCAAGGCGGCGATCCTGGGCACCTCTTTTACCAACGGCAACGGCGTACTGGGCATCAACCAGTCGGCCGGGGCCAATAATCAATCGATCAACGCCGTGCGGATCAGCCTCAATCCTGGTCCGCAAAGCATCGATGACAGCGTCCTGTTGCAACAGAACACGACGCAGTTGACCGACTCAGGGCTCACCCCCACCACTGGCAGCCGCCAGGTCGTGACCAGCGACCAGGCCTTCACCGGCAGCCGAGGAGTGATTCAGGTGAACCAGAGTGCCGGGGTGGGGAACCGAGTGGCTAACACCCTGGGCATCACTATCAAGTAAACGCTTGGTAGCACTGGCTGGACCGTACCAACACTTAACCCAACTAATTAGAAGCAAGGAGAAACACCATGAAACCTCAAATGGCTCTGAAACCAATGGTTTTCGCGCTCGCCGCACTCATGGCTGCCGCCGCTCAAGCAGGCGGAGGCTGGCATCCAGCGCCGCAACCTACCGGTACGGTTGCTGCTGTGGTCACGGATGTACAAAAAAGCGAACACAACAAATTCGACGACACCAATACTGAAAACAATGCCTCTGCTGACGGTTCGGTAACCGGCAACAGCGGTAACGTAGGGGTCAACGTGCAGTCGGGCTCCGGCAACCAGGCGGATAACGCCGGTGCCATCTCCAGTGCCAAGGGCGACTTTGCCACGGTGTTCGCGGTGATCGATGTGGATCAGGGCAGCACTCACAACAACTTCGTCAACAAAGGCACGCAAAACAATGCCTCCCTGGACAACTCGGTCAACGGCAACTCCGGTAACGTGGGTTACAACGGCCAGGCCGGTCAAGGCAACCAGGGTAAAAATAACCTGGCAATCACCACCGCTGACGGCAAAAACATCGCAGCGGCCTCCAATACCGAGCAGAACTCGCTCAATAACAGCTACCTCAATACCGCCACAAGCAGCCATGGTTATGGCAAACCTCAATACGTGTCCAACAACTCAAGCCTCGACAATTCGGTTAACCGCAACTCCGGTAACGTAGGTGTGAACCTGCAATCCGGTGCGGGCAACCAAGGCAGCAACAGCCTGTCGATCGGTCAAGGTTGCAGCGTCTGCGCCAGTGGCGTGCGCTTCTGATCCAACGGGGCCTTGGCAACAAGGCCCTTTTTTATTCCAGTGTCCAGCAGGTCATTCGATCATGCGCATCGCGACCCTCACCCTTCTTATGTTGCTCACCGGCACCACTTGGGCAGGCACCATGGCAATCTCTGCCATGCCCGGCGGTGCAGTGATCTTCAAGAAGGTCGAGAGCATTCGTGAACGCCGGTTCGCCAACCTGGTGGAACAGAAAACCGATTTCAGTTGTGGTGCCGCGGCACTCGCCACCATCCTGCGCCAGGCCTATTGGCTGGACGTCGACGAAGAACACATCATCAAAGGCATGCTGGTCACCGCCGACCAGGACCTGGTGCGTACCCAGGGTTTTTCCATGCTGGACATGAAGCGCTACCTCGAAAGCATCGGCATGCGCGCCCGGGGCTACAAGATCGCCCCTGACACCCTGACGACCGTGAAAATCCCCGTCGTGGTGCTGCTGGAAATCCGCGGCTACAAGCACTTCGTGGTGATGCAGCGGGCCGACAAGGACTGGGTGTATATCGGTGACCCGGTGCTGGGCCATAAGCGCTATTCGCGGGATGATTTCGTCAAGGGCTGGAATGGCATCGTGTTCGCCGTATTGGGTGAAGGCTACGACAAGACCAACGTGTTGCTCGACCCACCCGCACCGCTGACCGCCAAGAACCAGATGAACGAGTTCAGGCCCGTAGGCGACGCCGAGCTGATGGATTTCGGTTTTATCCAGAGCGACTTCTTCTAGAAGCGCAATAAGGGGCAGGACGCTCCAGGAGCAAAAGATGAACACTTCCCGTTGGCTGACGGTTTTGTGTCTGGCAGCCTCGATGCCCGCTTATGCTTCATCGGGTTTCAAACCGATCGAACTCAAGGATTCGGAAATGGCCGAGCTGCGCGGCCGCTATGTGATGCCGGGGCGAATCATCAGCTTCGGCATTGTCATGAGCAGCACCTGGACCAATGCCGTGGGTGACAGCATCACCGGCAAGGCCAGCCTGCAGCTCGACAAGGCCACCATCACGCCACAGTTCTACGTGCAAACCACTGGCTCGGCGGGGGCCGGAAGCAACCAGAACACCGGGGCCGGCAACGTGATCGGCGGCGCTGGCCTTGGCACTGGCCAGGGCGTGGTGCAAAGCGTGCGCACCGCCGGCGACGGCAACACTGCCCACAACACCGTAGGCATCAACGTCACGCAGGACGGCTTAGCGCCTGCCAACCTCGTGCAATCCGGGCAAGTACTGGTGGCCGGTGGCACGGTCACCGGCGACAGCCCGGCAGGCCATGTCAGTGTGTCGGCCAACAATGGCGGCCTGCAGATGGCGATCCAGGCCAACCACAACCAGGGCAACAGCCTGCAGCAGATCGGCACCGGGAATGTGCTGCAAGGCACGGTTTTGACGGGCAATAGCAACTTCGTCAACAACCTGACCCAGCTCAATGTCGTGATGAACAATAACGGTTTGAACAACGGCGCGTTGAACTGCAACCTGGATCAACTCAAAGGCCTACGCACCCTCGGTTATTGAACTACGCTGACCCTCGACACTTACGCATTAGAAAAGGACGGCTTATTTCATGCATCGATCGTTATCGCTCCGCGCGGTGGTCTGTCTCAGTACGCTATTGCCCGCATCCGTGTTGTATGCCGCACCGGATGCCGATATCGACACCCTCAAGCAGGAACTCCTGGAACTCAAGCAACGCTACGAGGTGCAGCAAAAAGCCCTTGCCGTATTGGAACAACGTGTTCGCCAGGTGGAAGACCAACCGGCGGCGCCAGCGCCCAGGCGCCTGGCCAAATCCCCCGCCGACTTCAAGAAAGGCGGTACCGTGGTCGCCGGCACGGGCGCGGCGGCGGCATCGGGTGGTGCGGGCGGCGGCGGCAGTTCCTACGGCCAGTCGCTCAAGGATGATTCCGCGCCGGCGCAAAGCGTGAGCAACCTCTACAACGAAGCCAGCGGCTTTTTCGGCAATGGCAAGTTCAGCTTCGAAACCGGCGTCACCTATGCCCGTTATGACGCCCGCCAGTTGACCCTCAATGGCTTCCTGGCACTGGACTCGATCTTCCTCGGCAACATCAACCTGGACCGGATCAAGTCCGACAGCTGGACCCTTGACCTGACCGGGCGCTACAACGTCGACAATCGCTGGCAGTTTGACCTGAACGTGCCGGTGGTCTATCGCGACTCGACCTACCAGTCCGCCGGCGCCGGCAACGACGCCACGGCGACCTCGGAAGGCTCCGTCACCCGCGACCCCACCATCGGTGACGTCAACTTCGGCGTGGCCTACAAATTTCTCGATGAAACCCCCACCCTGCCGGATGCGGTGGTGTCGGTACGGGTAAAGGCGCCAACGGGTAAAGAGCCGTTTGGCATCAAGCTGGTCAAGCAGCCCAACAACGACAACCTCTACCTGCCGGAAAGCCTGCCGACGGGCAACGGCGTCTGGTCGATCACGCCGGGCATTTCGCTGGTCAAGACCTTCGACCCTGCGGTGTTGTTCGGCTCGCTGTCGTACACCCACAACTTCGAAGACTCGTTCGATGACATCAGCAGCGAAGTCAACCAGAAGGTGGGAGGCAAGGTGCGCCTGGGCGACAGCTTCCAGGTCGGCCTGGGCGTTGCGTTCGCGCTCAACGAGAAGATGAGTATGTCGTTCTCGGTGTCGGACCTGGTGCAGCGTAAAAGCAAGCTCAAGCCGGACGGCGGCGACTGGCAGTCGGTGGTCTCCAGCGATGCCAACGCCGGCTACTTCAACGTGGGCATGACGATTGCCGCATCGGATAACCTGACCATCGTGCCGAACCTGGCGATCGGGATGACCGACGATGCGCCGGACTTTACCTTCAGCCTGAAATTTCCGTATTACTTCTAATTGAAATGCGGACTTGTGGGAGGGGGCTTGCCCCCGATGGCGGTATATCAGTCACAGACTGGCTGACTGACACAATGCCATCGGGTACAAGCCCTCTCCCCCCCCCCGCCCTAGCGGATCTGGTGTTTGTGCAGCAACCGGTAGAATGTCGGCCGGGAAATGCCCAGTGCACGCGCCGCGACGCTCAGGTTATCACTGTGCCGGTCGAGCACATCGCACAACGCCTGGCGTTCGGCGCGGTGTTTGTAATCTTCCAATGTAGCCATCGGTGGCGAAACCGCCTGCTCGCCCTGCAGCCCCAGGTCGACCGCTTCGATCTGACGCCCTTCGGCCAACACCAAACCACGGCGCACGCGGTTGGCCAATTCACGCACATTGCCCGGCCACGGGTGTTGCCCCATTGCCACCAAGGCCCCTTCGCTGAAGCTGCGCGGGCGGCGGCCGGTTTCCTGGCTATAGAAGCGTGAAAAATGGTTGGCCAGCATCGCCACGTCACCATGTCGCTCGCGCAACGGCGCCGTGACAACTTGCAGGACGTTCAGACGGTAATACAGGTCTTCACGAAAGGTGCCCTTCTCGACGGCGGTCTCAAGGTCAACGTGGGTAGCCGCCAGCACCCGCACATCCACCGGGATGGGCTGGCTGCCGCCGACGCGCTCGATCTGTTTTTCCTGAAGAAACCGCAACAAATTGGCTTGGAGTTCCATCGGTAGATCGCCGATTTCATCGAGGAACAGTGTGCCACCGTGGGCGGCCTCGATACGTCCGACCTTGCGCTGATGCGCCCCGGTGAAGGCGCCCTTTTCATGGCCGAAGAGTTCCGACTGGATCAGGTGCTCTGGAATCGCCCCGCAGTTGATCGCCACGAACGGCTTGGCGTGCCGCTGGGACTGGCGGTGCAACGTCTTGGCGACGAGTTCCTTGCCGGTGCCACTGTCCCCACGAATCAGCACCGGGGACTCTGTCGGCGCCAACTTCGACAACAACTTACGCAGTTCACGGATGGGGCGGCTGTCGCCCAGTAGTTCATCCCCGGGCCCATCTACTGGGGTGTGGCCT
The DNA here is from genome assembly GCF_003851685.1 of Pseudomonas sp. R5-89-07. Taxonomy (NCBI): domain Bacteria; kingdom Pseudomonadati; phylum Pseudomonadota; class Gammaproteobacteria; order Pseudomonadales; family Pseudomonadaceae; genus Pseudomonas; species Pseudomonas sp. R5-89-07. The sequence continues at coordinate 3,363,785 of NZ_CP027727.1, forward strand.
TTACCGCGCAGGCGCGCCATGCCAAAGGCGCGTCCCAGGGTGACCTGCACCCGCGACACGTCGAACGGCAAGGTATGAAAGTCAAAGAACCATTCGCAGACAAAATCGCCAACGTTCTGCAGGCGCAATACATCCTGGCTGAGTACCGCGATCCACTCGGTGCCGCTGCGGCCGATCAGCTCCTTGACCGCTTCGGGACGTTCCAGATGGCAGGGTTGCAACCGCAGCAGGCCGACGTCGCAGGAACGGTCGCCCACCGCTTCCAGCGCACAACTGTCCACTTCCCATCCGACCGTGCGTAAGCCGGGTAGCAACCCATGGCAATCCGCACACGGGTCTACCACCAGCAAGCGGCGTTGGACGGAGGGCACGATCATGAATATTCCTTGGCGTCAGAACATTAACGTTATTAGAAACAACAGTTTGGGATGACTGACAGGAACCTTAGCAAAATCCTGACGCGACCCTTGTACCCATTCGCTATAACTGCGGGCAAAAAGCCACCTATCTTTGAAACGTTATCGCCTGGGTTCAGCTTTTAAAACAGCCGCTTACATGACGTCAGTCAGGGAACGTTAAAATTTCTCGCTCTAGCATGTGACCCGCACCCCACCATCGTGCATCAGTACAAGTAACCCACCGCACGGTCAGCCCAACCGCCGGTACTCACTTGAATGGGCATAGAGAGAGACGACCCACATGAACGCTCCGCTGCGCATCAACGAAGCTCTTTTGATTGCAGACCGCGCTTTCCAGCCCTTTCAGTGCGTGGCCTGGCACGATGGCAATGGCGACCTCAGCCTGAGCGTCATCGATCGCACCAATACCCGTATCGGCCGCAAACAGCTGTCCTCGAACACTTACACCGACCCGGCGCAACTGGAAAACTTGTTGCTGCAGGCGCGGGCCGAGCTCGATAAAGACGGCTACCAATTGCAGCAGTGGGCAATGCCCAAGTAAGTCGGCCCTGCAACTTCCGACCACTGCACGACAGTGATCGGAAGTTGAACTTACTTAACGTGCAGCAAGAATAAACCGTTCGAACGCTTCGGCGGCGCCGTCCTCGACATTACTGCCGGTGACCACGCTGGCCTGACGCTTGACGGTTTCTTCCGCCTGGCCCATGGCGATCGACAAACCGGCCACATGAAACATCGCCGGGTCGTTGCCACCGTCACCAATGGCCGCCGTTTGCGCAAGCGGCACCCCAAGATGAGTCGCGATGGTCTTCAAGGCCTCGCCCTTATTTGCCAGCATGGCGGTCACGTCCAGGTAAACCGGCTGCGAACGCGACACTTGCGCCAAGCCCTTCACCTTGGGCTGCAACTGCGCCTCCAGCTCCACCAGCAACTGTGTGTTGTTGCTGGCGGCGACGATCTTGTCGACCCGGTCCAGGTACGGCTCGAAACTGTCCACCACCACCGGCCCATAGCCCAGTCCATCGGCTTCGCGCTGCACCATCGGCCCAGGCGGGTCACGGCGCAGCCAGTCGCCGTCGGCGAACACCCAGACCTCCACGTCCGGCTCGGCCGAAAACAGCGCCAGCGTGACCAACGCGGCTTCCGCCGGCAGGTGGTGGGCCACCAGGATGCTGCCATCCGGGTTGATCAACGTGCCGCCGTTAAAGCCCGCCACCGGCACGTCGATGCCGAAGGTCTCGATCAGGTGCAACATGGCCTTGGGCGGGCGCCCGCTGGCCAGGCTGAAAAACACCCCGGCCTCACGCAACGCGCTTACCGCATCGGCCGTGCGCTGGCTCAGGCTGTGATCCGGGTGCAGCAAGGTGCCGTCCACGTCACTGAGGATAAAACGGATGGGATGAATCGCGGCATCACTCATCCGAGGCTGTGCCAGGTGCGGCCATCACGGGCCAGCAGCGCATCAGCCGCCGCAGGGCCATCTTCGCCGGCCTTGTAGGCCTGTATACCGTCATCTTCTTTCCAGGCATCTAGGAACGGCTGCACGGCACGCCAACCGTTCTCGATGTTGTCGGCGCGCTGGAACAGGGTCTGATCGCCGGTCATGCAGTCGTAGATCAGCGTTTCGTAACCCGTCGACGGCTGCATCTCGAAGAAGTCCTTGTAGTCGAACCCCAACTCGATATTGGCCATCTCCAAGGTTGGCCCGGGCTTCTTGGCCAGCAGGTCGAACCACATGCCTTCGTTCGGCTGGATCTGGATCTTGAGGTAAGTGGGCTTGAGTTCATCGACTTCGGTGTCGCGAAATTGTGCGTAAGGTGCGTGCTTGAAGCAGATCACGATCTCAGTGTCGCGAATGCTCATGCGCTTGCCCGTACGCAAGTAAAACGGCACGCCGACCCAGCGCCAGTTGTCGATCATCACCTTCAGCGCGACGAAGGTCTCGGTGCTGCTGTCGGGCGCGACGTTGGCTTCTTCACGGTAACCCGGCAGCGACTTGCCGCCGATTTCACCAGCGGTGTACTGGCCGCGCACGGAGTTGGCCCGTGCATCTTCCAGGGACCAGGGCCGAATGGCCCCCACCACCTTGGCCTTCTCACCGCGCACCGCGTCGGCACCGAAGGCGGCCGGTGGTTCCATGGCGACCATGGCCAGCAACTGGAACAGGTGGTTGGGCACCATGTCCCGCAGGGTGCCGGTTTTTTCGAAGAAATTGCCCCGGGTTTCCACACCGACCGTCTCGGCCGCGGTGATTTGCACGTGATCGATGTAATGATTGTTCCAGAACGCTTCGAACAGCACGTTGGAGAAACGGCTGATGAGGATGTTCTGCACCGTTTCCTTGCCCAGGTAATGGTCGATGCGATAGATCTGTTTCTCGCTCATCACCTTGAGCAGGCACGCGTTCAGCGCTTCGGCGGTCGCCAGGTCGGAACCGAAAGGTTTCTCGATGACCACACGGCGAAAGCCCTCCTCGGTTTCGTTGAGCAACCCGGCACTGCCCAGGCGCTGCACCACTTCACTGAAGAAGCGCGGCGCCGTTGCGAGGTAGAACACCGCATTGGCGGTGCCGCTGTCAGCGATTTTCTGCGCGATATCCGCGTAGGTGCTGTCGTCGAGGAAGTCGCCCTCGACGTAGCTGATGCCCTTGGCCAACTGGGCCCACAGTTGTGGGTCCAGCGCATTGTCGGCACTGCCGCGCACTTTGCTGGCAGCCTCGGTGCGAATGAAGTCTTCGAGCTTCTTGGCAAAGTCAGCGTCGCTGATGGCGTTGTGATCAACGCCGACGATGCGCAAGCCATCGCCCAGCAACCCGTCGCGGCTCAGGTTGTACAGCGCCGGCATCAGCAGGCGCTTGACCAGGTCGCCATGGGCGCCAAACAGAAACAAGGTGGTGGGTGGAGCGGGTTCGGCCTTGGGTTTCTTGCCGTTGGCGGTCATTTTTTGGAGGTCTCCACGTGGCCGCCAAAGCCGAAGCGCATGGCCGAAAGCATTTTGTCGCCGTAGGTGCTCTGCTGGCGCGAACGGAAACGGGCGAACAATGAGGTCGACAGCACCGGTACCGGCACCGCTTGCTCCATGGCCGCTTCGATGGTCCAACGGCCTTCGCCGCTGTCCGCCACGGAACCGGAATAGCCGTCCAGCTTCGGATCGGTCGCCAGGGCGTCCGCGGTCAGGTCCAGCAACCACGACGACACCACGCTGCCACGGCGCCACACTTCGGCGATATCGGCGACGTTGAGGTCAAAGCGCTGGTCTTCCGCCAGGTTTTCCGAGTTCTTGGTCTTGAGGATGTCGAAACCTTCGGCAAATGCCTGCATCATTCCGTATTCAATGCCGTTATGGATCATCTTGACGAAGTGACCAGAGCCCGCCGGGCCGGCATGGATGTAACCCTGCTCGGCGCGAGGGTCGGCAGAGGCCGAACGGTCCTTGGTGCGCGGGATGCTGCCAAGGCCCGGGGCGAGGCTCTTGAAGATCGGGTCCAGGCGTTGCACGGTTTCCACGTCGCCGCCAATCATCATGCAGTAGCCGCGCTCCAGGCCCCATACGCCGCCGGAAGTACCGACGTCGACGTAGTGCAGGCCCTTTTGCGCCAGGGCTTTGCCACGACGCACGTCATCCTTGTAATTGGTGTTGCCGCCGTCGATGATCACGTCGCCGCTTTCCAGCAGTTCACTCAGTTCATTGATGGTGTCTTCGGTAGGCGCGCCGGCTGGCAACATCACCCACACCGCGCGTGGTTTCTGCAGCCCGGCCACCAGGGCCTCCAGGCCAGCGACGCCAGTGGCGCCCTCCTCGCTCAAGCCTTTGACAAAGGCTTCGTTACGGTCATATACAACGGTGGTATGCCCATTGAGCATCAGGCGCCGCGCAATGTTACCGCCCATGCGGCCTAGTCCGATAATCCCCAGTTGCATGTGCTGATGCTCCTAACTACTAAAAAATGTGTGACATAGTTTATAGCGCAATGAGGCTAATGAGGGTTAGTCCAGAGCGGATCCATGTAGTTTCATGGCAAAAAAGTCGCCATCATTTCACCATCACGCCTCGAAAAGTCACACGACCACCAAAAATAAAAAAGTTCCCTTGGTGCGAAAAAGAATTCAGACTTACCTCCGACTGTTGCCGCGAACCGTTTCGCGCAACGCGATTGACCGGCTATTTGCGAGGTAAGCAATGAGCACAGCACAGATGTCCCGACCGTCACAGACTCTCTACGTCACCATCCGCCGCGATGAATTGCGCCAGTTGAAGGACGAGCGTGATCAGTTGCAACAGGAAGTCCTGCGCCTGCGTTCACACCTGCAAGGCCAGCTTGAACTGGCGTCCGGCGCCAAGCCCGCGCTCTGCTGAACCGCTTGGTGAGTTTGTCAGGCAATACCTACAGAAAACTCACAAAGTTTTCACACACACATCTTGATACTCCCGCCCGCGATGCCGCTCACTTACTGAGCGGCCCGATGTTGCGCGCCTGTGCGTGACGATCATTTTCTGATGGGGCGCTGGATGGCGATGTTCAAACGCAGCACGACGACTGCGAAAGGCTTTGATTGGGCCGGCCTTGGCTGGTTATTCCTGTTTTTCTGGTATTTCTCCGGGATCACCCAACTTCTTATCCAACTGACCGGCACGTCCGGCTTCAGCGGCTTCCGCCAGGCGTTCTTCATGAGTGCGCTGTGGCTGGCGCCGATGTTGCTGTTTCCTCGGCAGACGCGCCTGCTGGCCGCCTTGATCGGCGTGGTGCTGTGGGCCTGCTCCATGGCCAGCCTGGGTTATTTCTTTATTTACCAGCAGGAATTTTCCCAGAGCGTCATCTTCATCATGTTCGAATCGAACATCTCTGAAGCGGGCGAATACGCCACCCAATACTTTGCCTGGTGGATCGTGCTGGCCTTCATCGCCCACACCGCCTTTGCGATTTTCCTGTGGACACGCCTGCGCCCGGTCTACTTGCCTCGCGGTCAGTCGATCGTAGCGGCCATCGCCATCGTACTGGCCGTGGTTGGCTACCCACTGGTCAAGCAGATCGCCACCAGCGAAACCATGGAATTGGCCATCGACCGCTTCGAAACCCGCATCGAACCGGCCGTGCCTTGGCAGATGATCGTCGCTTACCGTCGTTACACCGAACAGCTGGACAACATGCAAGGCATGCTCACCAGCGCCAGCCAGATTCCACCGCTGAAAAACCTCAAGGACAGCATGGCCGGCCAGCCGTCCACCCTGGTACTGGTGATCGGCGAGTCCACCAACCGCCAGCGCATGAGCCTCTATGGCTACCCGCGTAACACCACGCCGGAACTGGACAAGCTGCGCGACCAACTGGCGGTATTCGACAACGTGATTACCCCGCGCCCCTATACCATCGAGGCGCTGCAGCAGGTACTGACCTTCGCCGACGAAGAAAACCCGGACCTGTACCTCAAGACACCGTCCATCGTCAGTGTCATGAAACAGGCCGGCTACAAGACTTTCTGGATCACCAACCAGCAGACCATGACCAAGCGCAACACCATGCTCACAACCTTTTCCGAACAGGCCGACGAGCAGGTGTACCTGAACAACAACCGTAACCAGAACGCCCGCCAATACGACGGCGATGTACTGGCGCCGTTTTCCAAGGCCCTGGCCGATACCGCCGAGCGCAAGTTCATCGTGGTGCACTTGCTGGGCACCCACATGAGCTACCAGTACCGTTATCCGCAGACGTTCGACAAGTTCACCGACCGCCAGGGCGTGCCGGCGGGTGTCAGCGATGCACAGTTGCCGACGTATAACAGCTACGACAACGCGGTGCTGTACAACGACTTCGTGGTATCGAGCCTGATCAAAGACTACGCCAAGACTGACCCCAACGGCTTCCTGCTGTACCTGTCGGACCACGGCGAAGATGTGTTCGACTCTGCCGGCCACGACACCCTGGGCCGTAACGAAGGCAAGCCAACCGCGCCGATGTACACCATTCCGTTCATGGCCTACGCCTCGCCCAAATGGCGCGAAAGCCACGACTGGAGCTTTGCCGGTGACCTGCAACGGCCTTACAGCAGTTCGCAGTTGATCCACACCTGGGCGGACCTGGCAGGCCTGAGTTTCGATGAACTGGACCGCAGCAAAAGCCTGGTCAGCGACAGCTTCAAGCCGCGCCCCCTGCTGATCGGCAACCCTTACGAGACCAAGCAGAAGGCCTTGATCGACTTCAGTTTGATCAAGCCGAAGAAGGCCGACAGTGCCGATGTGGTGGTCAAGTAGGCCGGTGTCCCACATCATAAAGATACAAATCATTCTCGTTTGAAGCTAAAGTTCCGCGCCTCCTTTCGTCTTTGAGCCATACCCGCCCGTTCCGGGCGGCCTCAAAGACGACAAGGAGTTCGCCGCGATGCTCGCGCCCGTTACCCGTTCCATCACTTTCACCCTTGGCCTGTTCAGCCTGGCGCTGAGCCCGGAACTGCTGGCCGAAACCGACCCCGAACACACCCCCGCCAATGCCCTCGAACTGGGCGCCACCCGCATCACCGCCGAAGGCCTGGGTGCGACCACCGAGCACACCGGTGCCTACACCACCGGCTCCATGAGCACCGCCACCCGCCTGAACCTGTCGATCAAGGAAACCCCGCAATCGATCTCGGTGATCACGCGCCAGCAGATGGATGACTTCAACCTCAACACCCTGACCGAGGTGTTACGCCAGACCACCGGCGTCAATGTTCAGCACTATGATTCGGACCGCGTGGCCTATACGTCTCGTGGCTACGGCATCAACAACTTCCAGATTGACGGGATGCTCAACACGTTCGGCTACATGAAGTCCGACGCCGACACCATCATCTACGACCACATCGAAGTGGTTCGCGGTGCCACCGGCCTCACGACCGGCGCGGGCGACCCCTCGGCCACCGTCAACATGGTCCGCAAGCGTCCTACTGCCCAATGGCAGGCGAAAACCGGGATCAGTGGCGCCACCCATGACAACTACTACAGCTACCTCGATGTCGGTGGCCCGCTGGCCTTCGACGGCAAACTGCGTGGGCGCAGCGTACTGGCCTACCGTGACAGCCAGTCATTTCGCGACAACTACGCGCTGCAGCGGGCGGTGGGCTACGGCATTCTCGAGGGCGACCTTTCCGAAGACACCGTGCTGGCCGTAGGCTTTGATTATCAGGACAAACAGGTGCAAGGCACTTCCTGGGGCACCGTGCCCTACTGGAACAGCCAGGGCGGCAAGGCCAGGCTGCCGCGCTCCACCAATATGGCGGCGCACTGGAGTTCCTGGCCACTGACCGACAAGACTACCTTCGCCACCCTCGATCACCGGCTCGGCGGCGACTGGCACCTGAAGGCCGCCTACACCCACCGCCAGAGCGATACCGACGGCAAGGTGTACTACGGCGGCGCGGGTTTCCCCAATGCCGACCGCAGCGGCATGACGGCCTGGGCCAGCCATATGCGCGGCACGTCGAGAATGGAAGCCGTGGACCTCAACCTGGCCGGCAGCTACGCGCTGCTGGGCCGCGAGCACGCGCTGATGATGGGCTATGGCGAGGCGGCGCAACGAGACAGCTCGCCATTCATGCGCAGCGACCTGCCCGCCAGCTACTACCCCATCGAGGACTGGAAACACATGGGGGGGATCGGCAAGTTCAGCGATGACGTCACCAACCTCAAGGGTGAGCACAGCAAAAAACAACAGAAAGCCGGCTACCTGGCCACGCGACTGAGCCTGACTGACCGTCTGCACGCCGTACTGGGCAGTCGCTACGGCAGCTGGGAGCTGGAAAGTGCTACTCCCGAATACGATGAAAACGATCAACTGACCGCTTCCGGCAAAACCCGCCAGACCCACAACGATATGTGGACGCCCTACGCCGGGCTGCTTTACGACATCACACCGCAGTACACCGTCTATGCAAGCTACACCGATATTTTCAAGCCGCAGGATTACCGTGATGCCAACAGGAAATACCTCGAACCCCTCGTGGGCAGCAACTATGAGGTGGGGCTCAAGGGCAGCGTGCTGAACGAGCGCCTGAACCTCGCGGCTGCGTATTTCTGGAGCACCCAGGACAACGTCGCCGAGCGCGATGAATCGGTGCCGCCGAACCCGGTCACCGGCGAGGAGTATTACAAGTCCAGCGGCAAGGGCAACAAGGTGAAAGGGTTCGAGCTAGAGGCGGCCGGGGAAATTACACCGGACTGGAACCTGACCGCAGGCTACACCTACACCCATTCGGTGAATGGCGCAGGCACGCGCAGCAACACCGGTCAACCGTTGAACCTGTTGAAGCTGTCCAGCGCCTATCGCCTGCCGGGGGCGTGGCGCAACCTTACCGTGGGCGGCGCGGTGAACTGGCAGAGCGAAATCTATGACTTCGGCAACCGCCCCACGGGAGGGCGCAACAGCGAGGGCGGAGTGGTCACAACGCGGGAGAAAATCACGCAACAGGGCTACACCGTGGTCAACATGATGTCGCGCTATCAGTTCGACGAACATGTTACGGCGTCGATTAACGTCAATAACTTATTCGATAAAAAATATTACGAGCGCGTCGGTTTTTACAATGGTGTGTATTGGGGCGACCCACGTTCGATCACGCTGGCGCTGGACTGGAGGCTATAACACCCTGCCTCGTGAAGTTAACAGAAATGTTAACTTCACAGCTGAATTCAGTTAATTCCCACTTAATAAGTTAGCGCCATAGTCACCCCATGATCTGATCAAGGAGTGACCGGATACCTATCACTCTTAACGGGAATACCGCCATGAAACTTTCGACAGTGATGCTTGCCACCCTGATGACCCTGACCTCCGCCGCCGCCTTCGCAGAAGGCGGTTCAGAGCGCTCGAAGGAGTTTTACAACAACTTCAGCTTCATTCAGGAAAAAACCCACGGCAAGGCTGAACAACAAGTTGCATCCGCCGATGGCAAACCGGTTAAAACCACTACTACCGATTCAGCACAGCCCAACAGTTGATTTAACGCTGAGTTAATCCGCAACACCCCATGCCATTCCGCTCCCTTGGCAAGGGTTTATTAGGCGCCATTGAATGGCGCCTTTTTTTTCACTTTTTTATTAAAGCGCCTTGCTCCAGAACAACATACGGCCGTGGGCGGGATCAAATACCGAATCGTCAAAACCGAACTTGCGATACGCCGACTGCGCCAGCTCGTTACCTTCAAGCACTTCCAGGGTGATCTTGCAGCAACTGCGCTGACGGGCGATTTCCTCGACCTTCTGCAGCATCTTCTGACTCAACCCCAAGCCACGAAACTGTTTGGCCACCACCACATCGTGGACGTTGACCAGCGGCCGACACGTGAACGTAGAGAACCCCTCGAAGCAATTGACCAGCCCCGCCGGCTCACCCCCGACGAACGCCAGCACACTGAAGGCGTGAGGGCGCTTGGCCAGCTCTGCAGGCAGTTGCTGCAACAGATCGGCTTGCAAGGTGTGGCCGCCACCCATTGGGTCTTCAGCGTAATGGTTGAGCAGCGAGCCGATGGCATCGGCGTGCACGGCATTGGTATAGCTGGCTTGCAGCACCAGGATGTCTGGGGTGTCCATTTCCTTCCTCGATAACGACAACCAGGGAACCGATTCCCTTTGAGAGAAGGTGATTGTAAGCATGGAGCCGGCAGTAGATGAAGGAGATAAACGACAAATGCCTGACAGAAAGCGCGCACGCTGCAGGCATCCAACGCCTCGAACAAGGCGAATACCAGGGCTCTCAGGTACCGAAGCGCTGCAGCTGCATTTGCTGCAAGCGGCTCAAGGTGCGACGAAAGGCAAACGCCAGGTAGCCTTCGGTATAAAGCTGCTCCAACGGCACCTGGGCCTCGATGAACAACGGCACTTTGCGGTCGTAACATTCATCCACCAGCGCAATAAAGCGCCGCACGCTGTCATCGTGCACCGACAGCGCCGGCAATTGGCGATCCCCCGCGACCACGCGCTCGGCCCCGTCTTCGGTGCCACGGGCAATGCGACCGGGGCGCTGTTGTGCGCTGAGGTTGGGTACTTGTGCCAACAAAATGGCTTTGAAACGATCACACAGCAACATGAAATCCATCGCGGCGAGGGGCTGTTCGCAGAGTTCGGCGTAGCGGCACCAAAGTACCTCGTCACTGGCCTGTACTGCCGTAATCATGCGATGCCCCACGCTCACCCGCTTCACGTCGCCGACAGTTTGTCCGGCGCTCAACTGCCTGAACACGGTGGCCAGTGCATCGGGTTGATTCACCCAGTAGCGCTGCAGACCAACCCCCGGATGCAGGCGGTGATCCTCGCTACCGTCCACCGCCACCACCTGCATATGCCGCTTGATCGCCTCGATACCCGGCAGAAAACGTTCACGGTTGAAGCCATCGGCGTACAGTTGGTCAGGCGGTTGATTGGAGGTACAGACCATCACCACACCCTCCTCGAACATCACCTGAAACAGACGACCAAGAATGATCGCGTCACCGATATCATTGACGAACAACTCATCGAAGCACAGCACGCGCACGTCCCGGCTCAGTTCCCGCGCCAAGGCCTGCAGCGGGTCTTTGATACCGGTGAGCTGGAACAGGCGCTGGTGTACCCAGCCCATGAAGTGATGAAAATGCTGACGTCGCGCGGGCACGCGCAGGCTCTGGTAAAACTGGTCCATCAGCCAGGTCTTGCCGCGCCCCACCGGGCCCCACAGATAAACCCCTGCAGGGGGCGAACGGCCCTGGTGCAAGGCCTGATGACAGGCTTGCAAGGCCTCCACCGCACGGCGCTGGGCGTCGTCGGGCACGAAGCCCTGCTGGGCGATAGCGTATTGATAAGCGGCGAGCGGCGAGTCGAAAGTCATGCCCGCCAGTATGACCTACAACGCCAACGCCGGCCGCGCAGTTTTCACGCGCAACCCGGCTGCGCGAGCGCTTGGTACCCGGGGCTGGTCGACGGCCTGGGCCAGCGCCGCGACCTGCGCGCACGTTTGCAAGGCGCAGGTCAGCCAACTGTTGTCTTCACGCTGCGGATCCACCGGGCCGTACAGCAGCGAGCAGGACGGCGCCACCCACAAGCGATCGGCTAATTTTTCGTGGGCACGCTGCAAGGTCGCCAGGGCTTTTTCAGGGTCGCAGCGCGCTGGGTTGCAGCCATCGACCACACCCAGAGACAGCACTTTATAAGCGGGCAGACGATCAAGAATGGTCGGGTACTGCTCCGGTGCCCGCACCAGGTCGATATGCAGGCCGTCGACCGGCAGGTTGGCGGCCAGGCCGAGGTTTTCTTCGAGCCCGCCAAAGTAGGTAGCGACCAGTTTTTTCAGCGGGTCACGCTGGATCAGGTTATAGGCGCGCTCGAACGCGTTCTTCCAGGCCTGCGGCAGCTGGAGCGCCAGGATTGGCTCATCGATCTGTACCCACTCCACACCCAGCTCGGCCAAGCGCTGGAAGATCTGGCCGTACAGCGGCAGCAGACGCTCGAGCAAGTCGAGCTTGTCGAAGGCACAGCCCTTGGCCTTGCCCAGCCACAGGTACGTCAGCGGGCCGATGACCACCGGTTTGACCGTATGCCCGAGGCCGCGAGCTTCTTGGACTTCTTCGAATAATTGATCCCAGCCCAGGTGAAATCGCTGATCGACGCTGAACTCCGGCACCCGGTAGTCAGAGCTAGTATCGAACCACGAGGCGTGAGCATCGCCGCAGCGGGTGTCGCGGGCGATGTCGAATAACGTCCGCAGCGTGGCATGGCCCTTGACCGGGCGGAAACGTTCAGGGATCACACCAAACATCAGCGAGTGGGTCAGCACCTGGTCGTGCCAGGCGAAATCACCGACTGGCAGCAGCTCGATGCCGGCTTGCTTCTGCAACGCCCAATGCTTCTGGCGCAAGTCACGGCCTACGGCGCGCAGGCCGGCCTCATCGAGCTTGCCGTTCCAGAACGCTTCCTGCGCGCCTTTAAGTTCGCGGTCGCGCGCAAAGCGCGAAAAACCGAGGGAATGAGCGACTGCCATAACTTACAGCTCCCGTACATAAAGGTATGGCAGCTATTGTCGGCAGCGGGCGGCAATGAGACAAACTCATATAATTGAAGATGATCACAAGTAACGCTCATGTTAATAGGCTGACACCTGTGGCGAGGGAGCTTGCTCCCGCTGGGTCGCGGAGCGGCCCCAAATCAGTCATATTTGCCATCTGAAACACTTCGATTGCGACTTTCGGGGCTGCTACGCAGCCCAGCGGGAGCAAGCTCCCTCGCCACAGCGTTCAGCGTTGAACATGGATGGGATTGAATTGAGATGAGTAAAACCAGCCAAGGCAGCTGCCTCTGCGGCGCAATCCGCTATCAGGTCATGGCACCGCTCAAGGCCGCCACCCACTGCCACTGCAAAAAATGCCAGAAGGGCCACGGCGCAGCGTTCGCCAGCTACGCAAGCGCGCCCAGGACAGCGGTGAACATTCACGCTGCCGCAGATGCGCTGCGAGGCTATGAATCCTCGCCGGGCGTTACCCGTCAATTCTGTTCGCAGTGCGGCTCGTCACTGTTTTGGTCGGATGCCAACGGTGCTTATCCGGGCTGGATTTCGATTGCGCTGGGCACATTGGACACGCCTTTCAGTGCGTCGCAGCAAACGCACAGCTGTGTTGAGTCCAAGGTGGGCTGGCTTAGTGCACTCCAATCGATATGAACAATCCGGTGAATGCCTTCTCGGTGCGTTTTGTCTTGGGCAACTGATCGCCATTGCCGGCGTCGCTCGCGATAAAAATCGCTCAGGGACGCCGGGCGCCCTCTATCGCCTGACTATCTGTACCGTCACACCGAGAGCCTATGCTTGTATGCAGGCGCGCAAATTCCGCCGGCTAACCTTTCGATCTGCTCCAAGTGCGGGCACAATGCGTGTCCTTTTTTGGCAGGCACCGCCGCAGGCTCTCAAAAATGATCAAAACGCCGTACTACCTCATCGACAAACAGAAGCTTCTGGTCAACATGCAGAAGATTGCCTACGTGCGCGAGCAGTCCGGCGCCAAGGCTCTGCTGGCGCTCAAGTGCTTTGCCACCTGGTCGGTGTTCGACCTGATGCAGCAATACATGGACGGCACCACGTCGTCGTCGCTGTATGAGCTCAAGCTCGGTCGCCAGAAGTTCGAAGGCGAGGCGCACGCCTACAGCGTGGCCTGGGCCGACGATGAAATCGAAGAGATGCTGGAGAACTGCGACAAGATCATCTTCAACTCCATCAGCCAGCTGCAGCGCTTTGCCGAACGCAGCGAAGGCAAGACCCGTGGCCTGCGCGTGAACCCGCAGGTGAGCAGCTCCGATTACCTGCTGGCCGACCCGGCGCGCCCGTTCAGTCGCCTGGGCGAGTGGGACCCGGTGAAGATCGACGGCGTGATCGATCAGATCTCCGGCTTCATGTTCCACAACAACTGCGAAAACGGCGACTTCAGTCTGTTCGACAAGATGCTCGGCACCATCGAAGAACGCTTCGGCGCGCTGCTGCACAAGGTCCAGTGGGTCAGCCTCGGCGGCGGCATCCATTTCACCGGTGAAGGCTATGCGCTGGACGCGTTTTGCGCGCGCTTGAAGGCATTCTCCGAGAAGTACGGCGTGCAGGTGTACCTGGAACCCGGCGAAGCGGCGATCACCAACAGTGCCTCCCTGGAAGTCACCGTGCTCGACACGCTCTACAACGGCAAAAATCTTGCCGTGGTCGACAGCTCCATCGAAGCGCACCTGCTGGACCTGCTGATCTACCGCCTCAACGCCAAGCTGGCGCCGAGCGAGGGTGAGCACACCTACATGGTGTGCGGCAAATCCTGCCTGGCCGGCGACATCTTCGGCGAGTACCCATTTGATCGTCCGCTGGCCATCGGCGATCGGCTGTCGTTCATCGACACCGCAGGCTACACCATGGTCAAGAAAAACTGGTTCAACGGCCTGAAAATGCCGTCCATCGTAGTGAAACAACTCGACGGTACAGTCGAGGTGGTTCGTGAATTTGGTTACGACGACTACCTGTCCAGCCTTTCGTAAGCTGGCGGATAAAGGAGAGATAAAGCAATTGAAAAAGAACGTTCTTATCATTGGTGCAGGAGGTGTCGCCAAGGTGGTGGCCTACAAGTGCGCGCAGCACAACGACGAACTCGGTCGTATTGCTATCGCGTCGCGCAACATCTCCAAATGCCAGGCCATCATCGACAGCGTCAAGGCCAAGGGTAGCCTCAAGGTACCCGCCGACATCCAAGCCTTCGCGCTGAACGCCCTGGACGTGGAAGCGACCAAGGCCCTGATCCGCGAGACCGACTCGCAGATCGTCATCAACGTAGGTTCCGCGTTTCTCAACATGTCGGTGCTGCGTGCCTGCATCGATACGGGCGTGGCTTACCTGGACACCGCCATCCACGAAGAGCCGGGCAAGGTCTGCGAGACCCCGCCGTGGTACGGCAACTATGAATGGAACCATCTGCAAGAGTGCAAAGAGAAGAACATCACCGCCATCCTTGGCGTGGGCTTCGACCCAGGTGTCGTCAACGCGTACGCCGCGCTGGCGCAGCAACAGCATTTCGACCGCATTGATTCGATCGATATTCTCGACGTCAATGCCGGCTCCCATGGCAAATACTTCGCCACCAATTTCGACCCGGAAATCAACTTCCGCGAGTTCACCGGACAGGTGTGGAGCTGGCAGAACAGCCAGTGGACCAGCAACACCATGTTCGAAGTCAAACGCACCGACGACCTGCCGGTCGTCGGTTCGCAGAACCTTTACCTCACCGGCCACGATGAAGTGCACTCGCTGTCGAAAAACCTCGACGTGCCGAACGTGCGCTTCTGGATGAGCTTCGGCGAGCACTACATCAACGTGTTCACCGTGCTGAAAAACCTCGGCCTGCTTTCCGAGAAGCCAGTCAAGACCGCCGAAGGCCTGGAAGTGGTGCCGTTGAAAGTGGTCAAGGCCGTGCTGCCCGACCCGTCTTCGCTCGCTCCGGGCTACACCGGCAAGACCTGCATTGGCGATCTGGTCAAAGGCACCAAAAACGGCCAGCCGCGTGAGATGTTTATCTACAA
Source organism: Pseudomonas sp. R5-89-07 (assembly GCF_003851685.1). Classification (NCBI taxonomy): domain Bacteria; kingdom Pseudomonadati; phylum Pseudomonadota; class Gammaproteobacteria; order Pseudomonadales; family Pseudomonadaceae; genus Pseudomonas; species Pseudomonas sp. R5-89-07. Next base: position 3,379,246 of record NZ_CP027727.1, read on the forward strand.
CGTGGCGGATCACGAAGAAGCCTTCGCGGAAACCGACAGCCAGGGCATCTCCTACACCGCCGGCGTTCCGCCAGTAGCCGCTGCGCTGCTGGTAGCGCGTGGCGAGTGGGACGTGAAGCACATGGCCAACGTTGAGGAACTGCCGGCTGAGCCGTTCCTCAAAGCGCTGGATGGGATGGGCTTGCCGACTCGGATCAAAGACGAGCACGGCGATCGCGCCTGGGATGCAAAGGCCTGATAGGCAATCGCTGACCGAACAAAAAAATGCGCCCTCAGGGGCGCATTTTTTGTTTGGGCTCACATAAATCCCAAAACCAGTAAAGATCAAACGTGGGAGGGGGCTTGCCCCCGATGGCGGTGTATCAGCTACAACGGAGCTGGCTGACACACTGCATCGGGAGCAAGCCCCTTCCCAGAGGGATAGCACTTCGCCCCGGACTCTCAGAGTTTTCCCACGACCGTTTCAGGTTGTCGGTCGGAAGAGCGCTAACTAACCTCACTGCCGTCGCTACCCACTCAGCGACCGGACTTGACCGTCCGATTAATTGAAGGACAGCTACGGCCAAAACCTATTCGGCGTTTTCTTTGCGCCTGAGGTATCGTGTCGCGGCGGCTGTACGCGGGATACCTTCGGGTATGCCGGATTTCCTTTGATTGCCGGTCGGTCAACCCGCGTACAGCTGCCACCCTCTTTGCTTGACCGCGAATGTTGGCGGCTCCACTTAATCAGAGGAACTTCACCATGATCAAAGACAGCCCCAACCCCCCAGAACACCTCTTCACCGTACGCCCCAACCTGTGTACGGAAACCCTGCTGGTCAACGCATCCCAGGATCTAGCCTCCATCAACGATATCGCCACTCACCTGGCATTCGACGTCGATGGCGCTCAACGTAATATCGCACTGGGCATCTGCCGCATGCTCGAAGGCGTACAGCTGCTGGTGGACAAAGCACTGGATGAGGCTCATCCGGCTGCCTGAACGTAGACGGCACCAGGCGCCTGAGCTATCTTCAGGCGCTCCTTTCGAACGCCCCAAACAGGAAGTTACCACTTGAGCACGTCGCCCCTAGTGCGAGGCCGTACGTTCGCCCTCCTCGCTGGCATCGCATTCATCGCCCTGGACCAGCTTGTAAAACTATTGGCCCTAGTTTCACTGCATGCCAAAAGCTTCAAAATCGGCTCAAACCCAATCAATCTTGCTTTGGAGCTAAGCCTGAACCCCGGCGCATTCCTGAGCCTGGGCGCCGCTTTGCCGCCACAGGTCAAACAACTGATTTTTATCATCGGCGTAGCCGTCGTAGTGGCCTGGGCGATGGGATGGTCCCTCTCCAACTGGAACCAGCCACTGCGTAAAGTCTTGCCGCTGTACGCCATCGCCTTGGGTGGCATCGCAAACCTGATCGACCGGGTGTTTCGCGACGGCCATGTGGTTGATTACATGATCCTGAACGTCGGGCCAGCACATACCGGGGTATTCAATATTGCAGATATCGCGATTACCGTCGGCGCGTTGTACCTGCTAATCGACCTGTTCGTGAAGCCGCTTAAAGCCTAGGCGCCTCAGTATTGCTCCCCTTCATCGCCTCGAATTTCGGCGGCGAGGGCCTGGGCGATCGCCTTGGCTTTGACGATGCTCTCATCGCTGTATACAAACGAAATCTGGCCACGGCGATAATCGAAATAATAATCCTGCTGCGTGGTGGTAGAGGTCCAGTAAGCAGTTTCGTTACCGCTGAGCGAGATCGTCGCTCCTGTGGCGGGGTTAACGGCAGTCACTTCGTCCTGTAACACCAGGGTTGGATCATTGGCACACAAGGCACGCCATTCTTCAGGCGTGATTACATTGCTTTCGACACGGGCTATATGGAGTTCATAGGCCATAAAAATATCCATCAGATAAAGGGGAAAGGTCCTTGAAATGCCAAGGTAGCCTGATACTCACTTCAGCGGCTTTTGCCCTCCGACGTCTACGTCAACTTATCGATGACATACTGCTGAAACCATGCAGGCTGGGTGTCCGCAACAATATCGATATCCTCGCCTTCTGTAATCTCGGCAATTTGCGCAAACCTGGGCTCGCCGTCTTGCGAATTGTCAAAGATATAGGCTCGATTGGATAAGAGAATCGCCTCTGACAGGTTTTCCAAAGAGCGCTTATAACGAGATCGAATCTTGTCCGGTGGTACATCATGGCCACCTATAGAGGCCCGGTAGGCAACCCGAGCAACGTTAATATCAGCATCCGCAGTAGCAACGTAATAAACGTATACCCGATAACCAGCAGCTTTCGCCTGCCTTAGCAGCTCAATTTTGCTGCCGTCCGACATGACTGTCTCGAATGTAAAACTTACGCGTTCCCCAATCAGAGACACCCGAATATAGTCAGAAAGAGCGGAAGCGATATAGGAGTCGATGTTGCGCGAAGCAAAAATGATCCGTTCACCCTTGGCGGCCAGGTCATCCAGTTTGACAAGGGAATCAGGAAACTTTGAAAGCAGCGAATGGCTGCGCAAGAACGTGATCGCACACTTGGCGTAGCGGTACAGCCCGAAGGCAGCAAAATCGAAAAAACCCGTTTCACGAATGCCCAGCTCAATTGCATCAGGATTGATGTAATTGACCAGCAAGTGGGCCGGAACCTTCGAATTGAATGTGCTCTTTCCACTCCCGTTCGGTCCGGCGAACATACGGACGCGGGGGGTGGTACTCAAGCCTGTATCTGCGCCTGGGCAGACCGACGGTCCAATAAAGACTTTTTGGTTTTCAAGCGCGTGCCGGCTTTGAGAGTGCCGTAGGTTTCCACAGGGCGGATAACCAACATTTCCGTAGTAGAAACTTTAACCAGTTGGCCGTCGCGAACCATAAGTACGGACTCTCCCTTGGAAAGGGCAACCTCGTAGGCATCCCTGAATGCTTTGGCCGCAATGGAGGGAATGCTCGATTCCTGGGCAAGAATCTGTGCCTCGGTAATTTGGGATTTAACTTTTTTACGTGACATGTTGGTCTCCGGCTCAGGACAAGGGTTGATCAATGGCGATGAGCATAGATCACCTTAGGCGTCGAACGCTGGCTCGACTTTACCTCAATGTGTGTCCCATGTCCTGCAGTGGGCTGTTCAACACCTCTAAGCGGTTTCTCGCTCAAAACACCGACCACCCAATCCGCTCACTCAACAACTCCAACGCCTTCATCCCCGCCAGCGAATTCCCCGCTGCATTCAGTTCCGGCGACCACACGCACACCGTAAACTGCCCCGGCACCACCGCGACAATCCCGCCGCCTACCCCGCTCTTGCCCGGTAATCCCACCCGGTAGGCAAAGTTACCCGCCTCGTCATACAGCCCGCTGGTGGCCATGATCGAGTTGACTTGCTTGGTCTGGCGCGCCGTCAGAATCTGCTCGCCACTGTGGGCACTCACGCCCTCGTTGGCCAGGAAGCTGAACGCCCTGGCCAGGTCCAGGCAGCTCATCTGCAAGGCGCAGTAATTGAAATAACTGTGCAGCACCGCGTCCACATCATTGTGAAAGTTGCCGAATGACTTCATCAGGTAAGCCATGGCCGCGTTGCGCGCGCCGTGCTGCGCTTCCGAATCGGCGACCACGCTGTTGACCAGGATCTGCGGGTTGCCGGACAGGCGCCGTACGAAATCGCGCATCGACAGGATCGGCACGGCGAAGCGTGACTGGTTGATGTCGCAGATCACCAGCGCGCCGGCGTTGATAAACGGGTTGCGCGGGCGGCCTCGTTCGAATTCCAGTTGCACCATGGAGTTGAACGGTTGCCCCGACGGTTCGTGGCCCAGGCGTTCCCAGATGGTTTCGCCGCCGTGGTCGATGGCCTGCACCAGGCTGAACACCTTGGAAATGCTCTGCACCGAGAACAGCGTGTCGGCATCACCGGCGCAGTAGGCCGCGCCGTCGTTGCCATATACCGCGATGCCCAGCTGGTTGGCGGGCACGTCGGCCAGGGCGGGGATGTAGTCGGCGACTTTGCCGAGGCCGATCAGGGGGCGCACTTCGTCGAGGATCGACTCCAGCAGCGCCTGCATATCTTGTCCTGTCATCTTGGTTTGAATCAGTGGTGAACGAGGCGCGGAGGATACTTCAATGGGCGCGGAAGCCCCACACAATCTCGACCACGCGTTCAGCGACCACCAGGTAGATCAGGATCAGCAGCAGTTGCAGCGCCAGGTGATAGCGCAGCTTGGCCAGCCGACGAATGCCGTCACTGACGTTCAACAACACCAACAGCGTCGACAGGATGATCAGCCCCCAACCGGCGACATAGGAGGCAAAGACCCCGATGAATAACTCATGGCGCCCCACCAGCGTATTGGTGCCCGCCGCAAACAGCAACGCGCACACCAGCAGGTTTTTCACGTTGTCGAAAACCTGTGTGCTCAGGTCGTTTTCCAGCAACGCCAGGTACCGCGTCCATAACGTGCGCATGCGTGAATACCGAGTGGGAAGGCTCGTCAATCAAGGTAGTTCAAATGGGCAGGCTGTCGAGCGCTGACCAGGCAAGCACGTCACGCAACAGGCGTGCACAGCAATAGCAAAATGCAATCCATTGATAATATGAAAATCTATAATTCCATAATTTAATAATTAGGTTAGAACCAATCGGCCTTTTACAGGCACGCCCGTGCGCTCTATTTTCACGCTACGGACCGACCCCCTGCCCGGTGGAGGCTTGTTTATCGACTTCAACAAGGACCTGACCATGAGCATCGAATTCATCGGCTACATCGGCGGCCACCATGCCTCCGAAATCCACCCGCGCAGCGGCCCCACCCTGCAGCCGGACTACGTTGAACGTGTGGCGCGCGCCCATGAAGAGGCCGGCTTCGACCGTGCCCTGGTGGCCTTCCATTCCAACAGCCCGGACAGCACACTGATCGCCGCCCACGCCGCCAGCGTGACGCAACGGCTCAAATTCCTGATCGCCCACCGCCCAGGCTTCGCCCAGCCCACGTTGGCCGCGCGCCAGTTCGCCACGTTGGATGTGTTCAACGGCGGCCGTACCGCCGTGCATATCATCACCGGCGGCGACGACCGCGAGCTGCGTGCCGACGGCAGCCATATCGGCAAGGACGAGCGCTATGCGCGCACCGATGAATACTTGAGCGTGGTGCGTCAGGAATGGACCAGCGACAAACCCTTCGACTTCGCCGGCACGTACTATCAGGTCGAAGGGGCGTACTCCAGCGTGAAGTCGCCGCAACAGCCGCATATCCCGGTGTACTTCGGCGGCTCGTCCGCGGCGGCGATTGCGGTGGCAGGCAAGCATGCGGATGTGTATGCGCTGTGGGGCGAAACCTATGAGCAGGTGCGCGAGGTCGTGACCCAGGTGCGTGCCGAAGCGGCGCGGCACGGGCGTACGATTCGCTTCAGCCTGTCATTGCGGCCGATCCTCGCCGAGACGGAAGAACTGGCATGGCAGCGGGCAGACACTATCTTGCAGCAAGCCACGGCGCTGGCCGAGCAAAGCGGCTTTGTGCGGCGCGAACCACCCAATGAAGGCTCGCGCCGGTTGCTGGCGGCAGCGGCCCAAGGCTCGCGTCTGGATAAGCGCCTGTGGACCGGGATTGCCGGCTTGCTCGGCGCACAGGGCAATTCCACCTCGCTGGTGGGCACGGCCGAACAGGTCGCGCAGGCGTTGCTGGATTACTACGACCTGGGCATCACCACGTTCCTGATTCGCGGGTTCGATCCGCTCAATGATGCGATCGACTACGGCAAGACGCTGATACCGCTGACCCGCCAGCTGGTCGCCGAACGCGAACGGGCCAGGCAAGTCGCTTGAGAACCGGCGGGAGGACGCACGTGCCCTCCCGCATTCCTGGCGGCTAGCCAAGTTCTCGCGCCAGGAATGGCGCCGTGCGGCTGGTTTTACTGTTGGCGACCGTCTGCGGCGTACCACTGGCAACCACTTTCCCGCCCGAATCCCCGGCGCCGGGGCCAATGTCGATGACCCAGTCGCTCTGGGCCACCACGCGCATTTCATGCTCGACCACCACCACCGTATGCCCCGCCTCCACCAATTGATTGAGCTGGCTGAGCAAGCGGTCGACGTCCCTGGGATGCAGCCCGGTGGTCGGTTCGTCCAGTACATATAACGTGGCGCCCCGCGCATTGCGTTGCAGCTCGGTCGCCAGCTTGATGCGCTGCGCCTCACCCCCGGACAGCTCGGTGGCCGGCTGGCCGAGACGCAGATAGCCCAGGCCGATATCGCGCAGCACCTGCAGTGCGCGCAGCACGCTCGGTTGCTCGGCGAACACGTCGACGGCCTGCTCCACCGTCAAGCCCAGCACTTGGGCGATGTTCAAGCCTTGCCATTTGACCGCCAGGGTCTCGGGGTTGTATCGCGCACCGTGACAGGTCGGGCATGGCGCATACACGCTGGGCATGAACAGCAATTCAACGCTGACAAAGCCCTCGCCTTCGCAGTTCGGGCAACGGCCCTTGGCGACGTTGAAGGAGAACTGCCCCGCGTCGTAACCGCGCTTCTTCGCGGTGGGCGTGGCGGCGAACAGTTTGCGCACGTTGTCGAACAGCCCGGTGTAGGTCGCCAGGTTGGAACGCGGCGTACGGCCAATGGGTTTCTGGTCCACCTGCACCAGACGGCGAATATGCTCCAGCCCGGCGCTGATGCGCCCCTCGCTGGCGGCGGGCGCAGCGTCTTCCAGACTCGGCTCATCGACACTTTCCAGCACGCGCCCAAGGCCACTGCTGACCAGTTCCAACAGCGCCTGGCTGACCAGGCTGGACTTGCCCGAACCGGAAATCCCGGTTACCGCCGTGAAGCAGCCCAGCGGGAAACCCACCTCAAGATTGTTCAAGTTATTGCGCGTCACCCCTTGCAGCTTCAGCCAGCCGCTGGGTTCGCGCCGCGCCTGATTCGACGGGCGCGCTTGGGCAAACAGGTACTCACGAGTCTGCGATGCGGCGATATCCGCCAACCCCGCGGGCGGGCCGCTGTACAGCACTTGGCCGCCGTGTTCGCCCGCGGCCGGGCCCACATCGATCAGCCAGTCGGCGCGGCGCATGGTTTCCAGGTCATGCTCGACCACAAACAGCGAATTACCGGCGGCCTTCAAGCGCGCAAGTGCGCTGAACAAGGCCTCGCCATCGGCCGGATGCAGGCCTGCGGAAGGCTCATCCAGCACGTAGATCACGCCGAACAACTGCGAGCCCAGTTGAGTGGCCAGGCGCAGGCGCTGCAACTCTCCGGACGACAGGGTCGGCGTGCTGCGCTCCAGGGACAGATAGCCCAGCCCCAGTTCGATCAAGGTGCTGACCCGTTCCAGCAAATCCTCGGCGATACGTTGGGCCGCCAGGCGTTTTTCCACCGACAATTTCATCTTGTCCTGCCCCGCCGCCACCGGCCGCAGCAACTCGGCCAGGCGGTTCAGGGACAGTTGCGACAGCTCACCGATATCCACCCCGGCAAACTTCACCGACAGCGCCGCCTTGGTCAGCCGTTTGCCCTCGCACAACGGGCAGGCACTGCCTTGCATGAACTGCGACACGCGCTTTTTCATCAGCGCACTTTGGGTGTGGGCGAAGGTGTGCAGAATGTAGCGCCGCGCGCCGCTGAAAGTGCCCTGGTAACTGGGCTCCAGCTTGCGCTTGAGGGCATCGCGGGTTTGCGCCGGCGTGAAGCCGGCGTACACCGGCACGGTGGGGGTTTCTTCGGTGAACAGAATCCAGTCGCGCTGTTTTTTCGGCAGGTCGCGCCACGGGATATCCACGTCATAGCCCAGGGTCACGAGGATATCCCGCAGGTTCTGCCCCTGCCACGCCAACGGCCAGGACGCCACCGCGCGCTGGCGGATGGTCAGGGATGGATCGGGCACCATCAACGCTTCGGTCACTTCATACACGCGGCCCAGGCCATGGCATTGCGGGCACGCGCCCTGGGGCAGGTTCGGCGAAAAGTCCTCGGCATACAGCATCGCCTGCCCCGGCGGGTAGCTGCCGGCGCGCGAATACAGCATGCGGATCAGGCTCGACAAGGTGGTCACACTGCCCACGGAGGAGCGCGCACTCGGCGTGCCACGCTGCTGTTGCAGGGCCACGGCGGGCGGCAAGCCTTCGATACTGTCGACATCCGGCACACCGACCTGGTCGATCAAACGACGCGCATAGGGCGCCACCGATTCGAAATAGCGACGCTGGGCCTCGGCGTATACGGTGGAAAACGCCAGGGACGACTTGCCGGAACCGGACACCCCGGTAAACACCACCAGGGCATCGCGCGGGATATCCACATCGACGTTACGCAAGTTGTGTTCGCGAGCGCCGCGCACCCGCACGAAGCCGGTGTGCTGGGCGGTCGGTGAAGGGATGTTGCGCTGTGAAGTCATGGACAACCTTGTCTGGCGGTGAGCACGCTGCGCACCCGTTGCGTCAGGGCGTCGGGGCTGTAGGGTTTGCTCAGCAGGTGAATATCGGCACTGAGCAGATGATTGGAGGAAAGAATGTCGCGGGTGTGGCCGGAGGTGAACAGCACCGGGATCGGCGGCGCCTGCTCTCGCGCCCAGTTGGCCAGGTCGATGCTCTTGACGCGGCCGGGCATCACCACATCGGTGAAGATCAATTCCGGTTGCAGGCCGGACTGCAGTTTGGCCATGGCCTGGTCGCCGTCTTCAGCGGTCAGCACGGTGTAGCCCGATTGCTGCAGCAGCTCCACCACGGTCAGGCGCACGCCTTCATTGTCCTCTACCACCAGAATGGTTTCCTGGCCGGTGCAGAGGCTTTCCTCGCCGGTATCCAGGTCCAGGTGTTCCGGTTCCAGGCTGCGCGGAAAATACATCTGCACCACCGAGCCTTTGTTCTCCTCGCTCCAGATGTCGACATGCCCGCCGCTTTGGCGCACAAAGCCAAACACCATGCTCAGCCCCAGGCCGGTGCCCTGCCCCTCGCGCTTGGTGGTGAAGAACGGCTCGAACGCACGCTTGAGCACCGTCGGCGGCATGCCCACGCCGGTGTCGGTGACCGCCAGGCGCACGTACTCGCCGGGCTTGATGCTTTTGCCCGCGCATTCGGCCGGGTTGAGAATGATATTTTCGCCAGTGATACGAATCACACCCTCGCCTTGCATGGCGTCGCGGGCATTGATCGCCAGGTTGAGCAGTGCGTTTTCCAGTTGGTTGCGGTCGACGTTGATGCACCAGGAATCCTGCGGCAGCTGCACGTCCAGGTGAATGGTCTCGCCCAGCGCGCGTTGCAGCAGTTCACCGAGACCGGCGTAGATGCGTTGCGGGTTGTACACCGCCGGCGACAACGGTTGGCGCCGGGCAAACGCCAGCAGTTGCGAGGACAGCGTAGCGCCGCGTTCCACCGCAGCGATGGCGGCAGCCACCCGCCGTTGCACCTGCGGGTTGTCCGGCTCATGCCGCGCCAGCAGGTGCAGGTTGCCGGCGATCACTTGCAGCAGGTTATTGAAGTCGTGGGCCACGCCGCCGGTCAGGCCACCAATCGCTTCCAGCTTCTGTGACTGGCGCAATTGCTCCTCGGCGGCGGAACGCGCCTGCACTTCGGCCGCCACGCGCTGCTCCAGATTATGGGTCAGCTCCTGGCGCACCCGCTCGGAGCGCACCAGTTCAGTGGTCTCCACCACGATGGCCAGCACGCCGGCCGGTTGCTGGTCATCGCCGGCCACAGGGCTGTAATACAGGTCCAGCCACAGGTTTTCCGGCTTGCCGTTACGCGACAACACCAGTTCCTTGTTGTTGAACGACAAGGTGCCACCCGCCAGGCAGGTGTCCACCACATGCCGGTTGAACTCGGCCACTTCCGGCCAGCCCAGCTCCACCGGCGTGCCCAGCAAGTACGGATGGCGCCCGCCCGCGAACACCGAGTAGCTGTCGTTGTAGATCATGTAACCGGCCCGCCCCCACAGCATCACCATGGGCACTGGCGAGGCGAGCATCATCTGCACGGTGCAGGCCAGGCTGGTGGACCAGCGATCGATCGGGCCCAGGTCGGTGGTTGACCAGTCAAACGCGCGAATCTGCTGGGCCATTTCACCGGCCCAGCCTTCACAGCCGTGGGGGTTGGATAAAAATTGCATGATTGGCTCTGGGCAAAGAGAGGGCAGTTGCAAGTTTTGGAGCGCGGCGGCGCGGGATGGTTTCATCTTGTCTGACACAAGCTTAAGAAACCACTGGCCTCAGTGAAAATCCCGGCTGCGCACCACAATGCCGTCCAGCAGCGGTGTCAGATCTGTCAGGCGCCCGGCGATCAAATGCCGCACCTCGCCCACCGCCTCCCAGCGCCCGTCCACCTTGAGCAGGCGCGACCCTACCAGGGCCCGGCGCTGGCGCTCGGCCAGGTCGCGCCAGACCACCACGTTGAGGTTGCCGAATTCATCTTCCAGGGTGACAAAGGTCACGCCGCTGGCGGTGCCTGGGCGCTGGCGCCCGGTGACCAGCCCGGCGACGCTCACATTGCGCCCATGCTCCACGGTCAACAGCTCCTGGGAACTGCGGCAGCGGCGCTTGCGCAGTTCGGCGCGCAGCAGTGTCAGGGGATGGGGGCCAAGGGTGGTGCCGAGGGTGGCGTAATCGGCATGCAAGTCTTCGCCTACCGTGGGCTGGGGCAATGTCACCACCGCTTCATCGGGGCTCGGCAGGCCGGCAAACAGGCCCAGTTGCTTGTGCACACCGGCCACCTCCCAGCGCGCCTGGTGCCGGTTACCGGCCAACGCGCGCAACGCGCCGGCATCCGCCAGCAATGCCTGGGCGCGGGCATCCAGGCCGACGCGGGCGTCGAGGTCGGCGATGTCGCTGAAGGCACGCTGCTGGCGCACGGCCTCGATGCGCCGGCCATCCTCTTCGCGAAACCCCGAGATCATGCGCAGGCCCATGCGGATCGCCGGCTGCTGGCCGTCGATGGGCTCCAGGCTGCAATCCCAGTCGCTGGCCTGCACGTCCACCGGGCGGATCTGCAGGCGATGACGGCGCGCGTCCTGCAGGATCTGGTCCGGGCTGTAAAAACCCATCGGCCAGCTGTTGATCAGCGCGCAGGCAAACGCCGCCGGCTCATGGCATTTGAGCCAGCAACTGGCATACGTCAGCAAGGCAAAACTGGCCGCGTGGGACTCGGGAAAACCATAGCTGCCAAAGCCCTTGATCTGCTCGAAAATCTGCGCGGCAAAGGCTTCGGTGTAGCCGTTTTTCAGCATGCCATCGCGCAGGCGCTTTTGATGGGGTTCCAGGCCACCGTGACGTTTCCAGGCGGCCATGGAACGGCGCAACTGGTCGGCCTCGCCGGGGCCGTAGTCGGCGGCGACCATGGCGATCTGCATCACTTGCTCCTGGAACAAGGGGATGCCCAGGGTGCGCTCCAGCACTTCTTTCAATGCCGGCGACGGATAGGTTTCTTCTTCCTCTTTATTCCGGCGACGCAAATACGGATGCACCATGCCGCCCTGGATCGGCCCTGGCCGCACAATGGCGACTTCGATCACCAGGTCATAAAACGTCTTCGGCTTGAGCCTGGGCAGCATCGACATCTGCGCCCGCGATTCAATCTGGAACACGCCGATGGTGTCGGCCTTGCTGATCATCGCGTAGGTGGCCGGGTCCTCTGGAGGAATGCTGGCCAGGCTCAAATCCAGGTGGCGATGGCGACGCAGCAGGTCGAAGCAGCGACGGATCGCACTGAGCATGCCCAGGGCGAGAATGTCCACTTTAAGCAGGCCGACGGCGTCGAGGTCGTCCTTGTCCCACTGAATGATGGTGCGCTCGGCCATGGCGGCGTTTTCCACCGGCACCAGGGTGTCCAGCGGATGCTCGGAAATCACGAAGCCACCGGGATGCTGGGACAAATGCCGCGGAAAGCCGATCAACTGCTGGGTCAGGGTCAATACGCGGCGCAGCAGCGGGCTGTCCGGGTCGAAGCCGCTTTCACGCAGGCGCTCCAACGGCGGCGCGTCGTCACTCCAACGTCCGCAGCATTCGGCCAAGGCGTTGACCTGGTCCGCCGGCAGCCCAAGGGCTTTGGCCACATCCCGCACCGCGCCAGTGGCGTGGTAACTGCTGACCACCGCCGTCAAGGCGGCGCGCGTACGGCCATAGCGCTGGAACACGTATTGCAGCACTTCTTCGCGGCGCTCGTGTTCAAAATCCACGTCGATGTCCGGCGGCTCGTTGCGCTCCCTGGACAGGAAGCGTTCGAACAGCAGGTTGCTCAGGCTCGGGTTGATCTCGGTGATGCCCAGGGCAAAACACACCGCCGAGTTGGCCGCCGAGCCGCGCCCCTGGCACAGGATCGAGCGGCTGCGGGCAAAGCGCACAATGTCGTGCACTGTGAGGAAGTAGCTCTCGTAGCCCAACTCGCTGATCAGCTCCAGCTCGGTGTTGATCTGCTTCAAGGTCTTGGCGTCGATGCCGTCGGGCCAGCGCAGCGCGATACCTTCCTTGGTGAGGGTGCGCAGCCAGGATTCGGCGTCATGGCCGGCGGGTACCAGCTCGCGAGGGTAGTGGTAACGCAGCTGGCCGAGGTCGAAGCTGCAGCGCCGCGCGATGGCGAGGGTTTCATCGAGCAAGGCTTGCGGGTACAGCGCGGCCAGGGCGTCGAGGCTGCGCAGGTGCCGCTCGCCATTGGGGTGCAGATGCAGGCCGGCTTCGGCCACCGGTACGTGATGGCGGATGGCGGTCATGGTGTCTTGCAGGGCACGGCGGCCACGCGCATGCATGTGCACATCACCGCAGGCGACCGCCGGGATCTGCAGGCTGGCCGCCAGTTGCAGGCGTTGCTCCAGATGGCGCGCATCGTCCTGCCCGCAGTGCAAGTGCACCGCCAGCCACAGGCGCTCGGCGAAGGTACGGCGCAGCCACTGAATGCTCGCCTGGGTGTCGCTGTCCTCGGCCACCCATAGCGCCAGCAGGCCAGACAGCGGTTGCTCGAAGTCTTCATGCAGCAGGCGATAGCTGCCCTTTTCAGCGCGGCGCCGGGCCAGGGTAATCAACCGGCACAGGTGCTGGTAACCGCTCAGGTTCTCCACCAGCAACACCAGTTTCGGACCATTCTCGATGCGCATCTCACTGCCGATGATCAGCGGCAGCTCCAGCGCTTTCGCCGCCTGCCAGGCGCGCACGATGCCCGACAGCGTGCATTCGTCGGTAATCGCCAGGGCGCTGTAGCCCTGGCGCTTGGCCCGCTCGAAGAGTTCCAGCGCACTGGAGGCACCGCGCTGGAAGCTGAAGTTGGACAGGCAATGCAGCTCGGCGTAACTCATGCCTGCCCCGCCCCTGTAGGAGCGAGCTTGCTCGCGAAAAACCCTGGGGCACCGCATTCATTCAGGCGCCCCGCGTTATCGTTACCCACCTTCGCGAGCAAGCTCGCTCCTACAAAGGGTGGTGGCCTGTTGGTGTTCATGCGAACCAGCCTTGCAACCACAAACCATCCTGCTGCCCCACCGTGCGGTAGGCCCAGCCTTGCTGGCCGGCGCGGGTCTGGATGAGGTAATAGTCGCGGCGGATATCGGCGCCATCCCACCAGCCGGATTCGATACGCTCCGGCCCCATCAGGATCTGTACGCCCTGCTCGGCCAGCAAGGTCGGTTGATTCAACAACCAGCCAGGGCGGCGCACCTTGTGCAAGGTCGGGCACGGATGGTTGTCGACAGTGGCTTGCCAGGCGCATTCGGGGCGATGGTCGGCGTGAAAACGCAGGCCCTGCACCGCCTCGTCACCCAGGCGCGCACGCAGGCGTTCGCGCAATTGCTCCCAGGGCAAACTCTGTTGCGGACGGTCGTCAAACAGGTCCTGGCGTTGCGGCACGAATACCGGCAAGTCCTGGGCCACCAGGCGAAAACCGCGCACGGGCGCTGTGACCTGCACCTGTTCCAATCGCCCCCGGGCCAGTTCGAACAGCATTGCCGGTTCACGCTCGGCGCTGAGCAAGCCCACCTTGATCACGCTGTCCGGAGCCTGGGCATGTTCCAGGTGCAGATCGAAACGCTGCACGCCACTGTCACGCCCGCACAGAAAGGCGGACAAGTCGGCGGTCAAACGGCGCAAGGGAAACAGCAGCGCCTGGTGGGATTGCACGTCGAAATTCAACTCGATGCGCACATCGAACTGGTCCGGCGGCTGATAGAACTCCAGGGCCAGTGGTCGGTGCCCGGTGAGCGCGTCGAGGTGCTTGAGCAGGCTGGCGTCAAAGCGCCGCGCCAGGGTATGCCGGGGCAACGCTTGCACCTGGGCCACCGTGCGCAGGCCCATGCGCGACAAAGCCACGGCGGCCTGCGGTTCAATCCCGGCGCGGTCGATCGGCAGCGGCGCCAGGGCCTGCATCAGGGTGCTGTCGTCAGCCACGGCCAGGCCATCGTAACGGTTCGCCAGCACCCGCGCCGCCGCCGGGTTGGGCGCGGCGACGATGCGGTGACCAAAGCCCAGCTCGGTCAACTCCTTGCGCAAACGCGCTTCGAACTGCGGCCACGGCCCGAACAGGCCCAGGCTCGACTCGATCTCGAACAGCAAGGCACGTGGATAATACACGCTGACCTGGGAACTGAAGCGGTAGGCCCAGGCGGCGAGAAACTGCTGCCAGCGCTGGATTTCCAGTGGGTCGTATTCGGCACAGGCAAAAGTCTTGGTCAGGGCATGCGCGGCCGTCAGCGACTGGCCGGGGCGCAACCCCAGGGCGCGGGCGGCGGTATTGACGGTTTGCAACACGCGCCGCTGCGGCGTACCGGCCAGCAGTGCCAGCGGCTGGTCGGGCTCGGGATGGGCACGCAACACCCCGTCCAGCGCCAATTGCGGGAAGACAATACACACCCAGCGCATGGCAACCTCAATGCCCCGCCAGGGCGATCGGCGCCGGGTGAGCCAGGCCGCCCCGGCACTTGAGCACCCGCACTTGCGCGGGCCTTGCCTCTACCGCCAGGCGCAAGGCGGCCGGTGATGGATTGACCGCTTCACTCAAGGCGCGCCAGGCAAACGCCAGGGTCTGCCCGGTTTCCGCCGCCACCTGCAAACGGCGCAAGGCCCGGTCATCGGCCTTGTGCGGCCAGCACAGCACCGCGCCGCAACTGCCGGAGCGCAGGCATTGCTCCACCGCCCACAGCGCGTCGCGTTCCTGGGCCTGGATCACCGCGAGCTGGCGCACATCCACCCCGGCGTTCTGCCAGGCATGGGGATACGGCGTGTAGGGCGGCGCTACCAGCACAATGCGTTCGCCCATCGCCGACAAGCGCGCCAGGGTTGGCAGCACCAGTTGCAGTTCACCCACGCCGTCCTTGGCCATCAGGATTTCACTCAACGCCGCTTCCGGCCAGCCGCCGCTGGGCAGCACCGCGTCCAGCGGCGCAAGCCCGGTGGGGTGCACACTGGCCGGTGGCGCGGCGGGCCGACCCTTCCAGACTCGCCCGCCGTTGAACAGCGAGTCCAGGGCAACCACGGCGCCCATCAGCCTTGCCTCACCAGGCCGCAGAACACCCCTTCGATGGCCAGGTCCTGATCGGCCCCGACCACGATAGGTTGATACGCCGGGTTGCGCGGCAGCAGGCGCACCTTGTCGCCATTGCGCTCGAAACGCTTGATGGTGACTTCACCGTCCAGGCGCGCCACCACAATCTGCCCGTTCAAGGCCTCGACACTGCGCCGCACACCTACCAGGTCGCCATCGAGAATACCGTCTTCGATCATCGAATCGCCCTGCACGCGCAGCAGGTAGTCCGGTGTCTTGGCGAACGTGGCGGGGTCCAGTTGCAGATGATTGTGCACTTCGGCATCCGCGCCGATGGGCAGGCCCGCCGCCACCCGACCGAGCACCGGGATGTCCAGCCATTCCGGGCGTGGCGGTTGGTTGAGCAAGCGAATACCGCGCGCCTGGTTGGGGTTGACCTCGATAAAGCCGGCCTCGGTCAGGGCCACCACATGCTTGCGGGCGACGCTGCGCGAGGCAAAGCCGAACGCCTCGGCGATCTCGGCGAGGCTCGGGGGCTGGCCTTGCTGCGCGATGCGGTCGCGGATGAAGGTCAGGATGGCAGTGCGGCGGGGGGGCAGGTTTGTCATGGAGTACATTTGTACTCCTGTCGGAAATTTCTGACAATAGCCATCAGTCGGGGCTGGGGATTGGCCTGGGAATCACAAGCAAAACAGGGAGGGGCTTGCCCTGATGCCAATCAGTCAAGGCAAACACCGTACCTGTGGCGAGGGAGCTTGCTCCCGCTGGACTGCGCAGCAGGCCCATTGTTTGGGGCCGCTTCGCGGCCCAGCGGGAGCAAGCTCCCTCGCCACAGATGACTTCTGAATTGAATCCAATAAGACAGGTGCTCTCACAGGTTGATCGTCAGGCTCGATTGGGCTACCAGCGTTCTTTCAACATGCGCAGTTCCAGATGCTGCAGCAGCATGATGGTCTTGCCATCCACGATTTCCCCGCTGGCCACCATCCCCAGCACCTGTTCGAACCCCAGCTCCAGCACTTCGATGTCCTCGCCCTCCTCCTCCAAGCCACCGCCTGTGCCAACCCGGTCGCCCGGTTGGTACTCACCGATAAAGAAGTGAATCCGCTCGGTCACCGACCCCGGGCTCATGAACGCCGCATAGATTTTCTCCACATGCCCGACGCGGTAGCCGGTTTCTTCCTCGGCCTCCAGGCGGATGCGTTCTTCAGGGCTGGCGTTGTCGAGCAAGCCGGCCGCCGCTTCGATCAGGTAACCGGGGTAATCGTTGACGAACGTGGGCATGCGGAACTGGCGGATCAGCAGCACCGTGCGCTGGGCGCGGTTATACAGCAGGATGGTCGCACCGTTGCCGCGGTCGTACACCTCGCGGGTCTGGGCCTGCCAGCTGCCGTCGCGGCGGCGCAGGTCGAAGCTGTATTTTTTCAAGAGGTACCAGTTGTCCGAAAGGGTTTCTTCGGCAGTGATGCGCACGGGGCTGTTGTCCATGGTCGGGCCTTTGCTCAAAGAAGCGGAGCATCGCGTGCAGGTCATGCAGCGTCAAGCCGGTGACTCGCCTGCATCGCTGCAACACTTTGCAAGCAATCCTGCGTCACGGCCGTCGCATTAATTTCGCCCCCAACCCGGACCATCTGGTACAACCCGTGCTTCGCTTTTGTAATGGAACTTTCATGTCCTCTCGTTCTATGCCCCGTCGGGGTCTGCGCTGGCTGGCGCTGCTGTGCATGGCCGTGCTGGTCGTCGGACTGCCGGTGGGCTGCGCCGTGTTGCAACACAAGGAGCGCGAACTGGTGTTTCGCATCGAGCCGGGCACCGCAGGCTGGTACACCGGGCTCCCCAGCGCCGTGCAGGAGTTCGATATCAAGCCCGCAGCCTTCAAGGCCGGCCAGAATATCCATGGCTGGTGGTACCCGGCCGCTCAAAAGGACGCACCCGCCATCCTCTACCTGCACGGCGTGCGCTGGAACCTCACCGGCCAACTGTTTCGCATCGAGCAATTGCATGCCATGGGCTTTTCGGTACTGGCCATCGACTATCGCGGCTTTGGCAAAAGCCAGGGCGACCTGCCTTCGGAAACCACGGTGTATGAAGACGCCCGCATCGCCTGGGAGCGCTTCCAGACCTTGCAGCCAGACCCCGGCAAACGCTTGATCTACGGGCACTCCCTGGGCGGCGCGGTGGCCATCGACCTCGCCGCGCAGTTGAGCAAGCAGGTACCGCTGCCGGTGCGCGGGCTGGTGATCGAGTCCACGTTCACCTCCCTGGGGGATGTCGCCACGGCCGTCGCCAATACATCATGGCCGGTGCGCTGGTTGCTCTCGCAAAAATTCGATTCCATCGACAAGATGGCTGATATTCATATGCCCTTGCTGGTGGTGCATGGCCTCGATGATCGCTACGTGCCACCGCGCTTCAGCCAGCAATTATTTGAAGCCGCCCGCGAACCCAAGCGGCTGTTGATGGTGCCGGGTGCCAGCCATAACAACAGCATGAGCCTGGCCGGGCGAAATTATGGTCAGGCGCTGAACAAGCTGATGCAAACGACGATGCCAACACCCGTGGTCACGCACTCCAAAGGCCGCGTGGGCGACTCGTAAATGCGCTTTTCGGCACTGGGTTCGCTCAGGCCTGTCAAGCGCAAACCCTGCCCATATTGGCCCCTGTTGAAAGTTGATCAAATATTGACCGCAGGCTAAATCACCAACGCGGCCGGGGCCTTGCAAAGTTATCCACAGAGATACCCACGGTTTTCGTGGACAACTCTTTTTACTTTTTCAGGTTTTTTTTGCCCATTCAACGCCGTCAGGAAACGTGCCAGGCAGCAGGATCTCGCGGTTCACATTACGTATATCGTTATAGCCACACAGCGCCATCGACACGTCCAATTCACGGGCGATGATCTCCAGCGCTCGGGTGACACCCGCCTCGCCCATTGCACCCAAGCCATACAGATGCGGGCGCCCGATCATCGTGCCCTTGGCGCCCAGCGCCATGGCCTTGAGCACGTCCTGGCCGGAGCGAATACCGCCATCGAGCCACACTTCAATGCGGTTGCCCACCGCCTCGACAATCGCCGGCAACTGGCTGATGCTCGATGGCGCACCATCCAGCTGGCGACCACCGTGGTTGCTCACCACCAGCGCATCGGCGCCGGCATCGGCCGCCAGGCGTGCGTCCTCCACATCAAGGATGCCTTTGATGATCAGCTTGCCGCCCCAGCACTTCTTGATCCATTCCACATCGTCCCAGCTCAGGCGCGGGTCGAACTGCTGGGCGGTCCAGGCCGACAGCGAACTCATGTCAGCCACCCCCGTCACATGCCCGACGATGTTGCCGAAGCCACGGCGCTGGGTGCCCAGCATGCCCATCACCCAGCGCGGCTTGGTCATCATGTTGAGGATATTGGGCAGGGTCAGTTTGGGCGGCGCCGACAGGCCGTTGATCAAGTCCTTGTGCCGCTGGCCGAGTATCTGCAGGTCCAGCGTCAACACCAGCGCGTCAACGCCCGCCGCCTTGGCACGCTCGATCAATCGCTCGATAAACCCCCGGTCGCGCATCACATACAGCTGGAACCAGAACGGCTGACCGACATGCTCGGCGATGTCTTCCAGCGAACAGATGCTCATGGTCGACAAGGTATAGCGCAGGCCAAACGCTGCGGCGGCGCGCGCGGTGAGGATCTCGCCATCGGCGTGCTGCATGCCCGCCAGGCCGGTAGGCGCCAGGACCACCGGCATGGCCATGTCCTGGCCAATCATGCTGGCGCGAATCGAACGCTCATCAATATTGCGCGCCACGCGCTGACGGAACTTGATCCGGGCAAAGTCGCTTTCATTGGCCCGGTAGGTGCTCTCAGTCCAGGAACCGGAATCGGCGTAGTCGTAGAACATCCGGGGCACACGTTTTTGCGCAAGCTTGCGTAAGTCTTCGATGGTTGTGATCAACGACATCGGGTCACCTCTCCCTGAACTGAACCCAGAGAGTAACCGGCGATGGCTCGGGCAACCAGTCGTTGCGTTTGGACAGGCCGGCGCTTAATCTTGCACAAACCCGCAATAAAGCGCACAAACATGCAAAACACCCATCACGCCATCGACCTGCCTTCCCTGCGCAAACAAAAGATTCTGTTGCTGCTGGAGCGCGACGGCAAAGTCACGGCATCCGAGCTGGTCGAGCATTTCGCCGTGTCCCAGGACACCATCCGCCGCGACCTCGGCGAACTCGCCGCCGCTGGCCTGTTGCAGCGCGTACACGGCGGCGCCCTGCCCCGGCCCAAGGACACCGGCAAGGATTTTTTCACCCGTGTCGGCGAGACCGATGACGTCAAGCGGCGCCTGGCACAGTTGGCCGCGCAACAGGTTGAAGACGGCCAGATCGTGCTGTTCGATTCCGGTTCCACCACCCTGCAGATCGCCCGTTCATTGCCCTACTCGATCCACCTGACCGTGGTCAGCCCATCGCCGATGATTGCCATTGCGCTGGCGGACCACCCCCACGTGACCGTGATCCTGGCCGGTGGCCAACTCAACCCCGTCACCCTCTCCACCGGCGGCCATGAAGCGCTGCGCCTGATCCAGAGCATCAAGGCCGACCTGCTGTTCACCGGCGTGTGCGCACTGCACCCGCAAGTGGGCATCACGTCTGTGCATTTTGCTGAAGTGGCCGTCAAGCAAGCCCTGCTCGACAGCGCCTCCCAAGTGGTGGCCGTGACCACCTCGGACAAGCTTGGTGCGGTGGAGCCCTTTGTGGTGGCGCCGTGCAACCGCATCCATACGCTGATTACCGAGTGGGATGCGCCCGGTGTCGAGGCTTACGAGCAATCAGGCCTGCACGTTTTGCGGATGGATGCCGAGTAGGTCAAGGGCATCGGCCACCGCATGGCCACTGGCGGTGTTATCGAAAATGCACCAGGTGGGAATGCCCGCCTCAATCGACTGCTGCAACAACCGTGCATAAGCCTGCACCCGCTCGTGTCCATAGGCGCTGTGATAAATCCGTGGCGAGCCATGCAGGCGCCAATAGCGCACGCCGTGCCAGGCCTCGCATGGAGCGATCACCGCAGGGTCGGCAGTGACCCAGCCAATCTCGAAGGCCTGCAGCAAGGCCTGCGCAGCGAGCCAACTGGCATGGCGCGGTTCCAGCACCACAGTACCGGCGAACCGTTGGCGCAGCGCCTCGAAAAAAGCGCCGGCAACCAACGGCTCATACTTCAGGGACGGTGGCAGCTGGACCAACAGGCAGCCCAGCTTCTCGTCCAGTTGCAGGCATTGCGCGAGAAACTCGTCCAAGGCGGTGTCACACTGCTGCAGGCGCCGCGTGTGGGTGATCAGCTTGGGTATCTTGACGGAGAAACGAAACCCCGCGGGCACTGAATCACGCCAACGCTCATAGGTTTTGGGCAGGTGAGGCCGATAAAACGAACTGTTGATTTCCACCGCGTTGAAGCGCGACGCATAGCGCTGTAAATGCGTGCCTTGCTCAGCGAAGGCTGGCCACTGTTCGCGGGGCAAACTCCAGCCGGCGCAGCCCACATACAGAGGTGCGGTCAAAACAGAACCGTGGCGGCATCGCGCATGAAAATCTCGATGGTCTTGGGGCCGACGCCGTCGAACTCAGCCAGGCGTTTTTCGAACGCCTGGCGGCTATCGCTGGCCTGCACCATCCGCCTGATGCTACCGCTGTAGTCGGCGTTGAGCTTGGCGCTCAGGTCCAACAGGCGCTGCGCGGTGGTTTCGTCGTAGCGCACGTAATGCGCACGCCCCAACATCGCCACCAACTGCCGCGACGTGCAGTGCTGCAGCTTGCGCGCGCTGTCGAGGCCCTCCTCTTCAACGATCACCTTGTAGGCCTGCGCGGCAATGGGCGCCTGTATGCGCTTGCCCATCAGAAAACTGGCGATAAACCACTTGAAGAGGCTGCTGTCGTCGTCAGGCTTGAGCTCGATGCCCAATTGCGCCGCGCTGATGGAACGGGCCATGTGCTCACTGACCCTTGCTGAGCTTTTCGTTGATGGCATCGGTCTGGCGTTCGATGTCCTTGATCGAGGTAGGCGTGACGACCTTGTCGATGGTTTCGGTCTTGGGGTTGGGACGCTCCAGCGTCTGCCCTTTGGCGCCGTCGGCATTGCCTTTTTGCACGTCTTCAGAGCTGATGGGCGCGGGGGTTTTATCGTCGGGCGTGTGGTCGGTCACAGTGCAATCTCCTGATCAATAACAGGCCACCGAGAGCGGCGGTCCTATGCAGCAGAACCGCAGGGATTTGCATTAGTTCAAGGAAATTGGCGCGTCTGGCCGTTGGGTCAATTCGCGCAAAAAAAATTTAAACCTTTTGCGCAGGTCTCGGTTCAACAGTCAGGTAACGGCATCACGCCATTTCCAAGGAGAGACACCATGACGACTCGACTGATGAAACAAATGGGCCTGACATTCGCGCTGGTAGCAGGCTCGATTTCCACCGCAATGGCCGCAACGTCCAACGACTTTGTCGAAAATGCCGCCCAAGGCGGTATCACCGAAGTGGAAGCCGGCAAGCTGGCCCTGGAAAAAAGCGGTTCGGCGGACGTGAAGACCTTCGCGCAACATATGATTACCGACCATACCAAGGTCAATCAGGAACTGACGGCACTGGCGCAAAAGCTCGATATCGAAGTACCGGATGACGCCGCCCTGACGGACAAGGCGAAGAAAGCCATCCTGGAAATGCGCGATGAATCCTTCGACAAGGCGTATGCCAACAACCAGGTCAACGCCCACGAAACCACCGTCGCATTGTTCAAGAAGGAAGCCCAGTCCTCGGACAACGCCGAGCTGAAAGCCTTCGCCACCAAGACCCTGCCTTCCCTTGAAGCGCACCTGAAAATGGCCAAGGAACTGCAAGCCAAGTACGCCAAGTAATCCACCCATGACCCCAGGAGACACTCGACCATGAGTTCGCAACTCAACGGCAAGCACATCCTCGTCATCACCTCCAACACCGGCATCGAGCGCGATGAACTGCTCAAGCCGCTGCAAGCCCTGCGCGGCTACGGCGCGACGGTGACGCACGCGTCCAGCAAAGGCGGGATCACCCAGACCTTTGTCGGCGATACCGAAAAGGACCAGACGGTGGAGTCCGACGTGCAACTGTCGGACGTGGTCAGCGGCAACTTCGATGCATTGGTCATTCCCGGCGGTACGGTGAATGCCGACACCCTGCGCCAGGATGCCGCCGCGCTGCGCTTGATCAATGAGTTCGCCCAGGCCGGCAAGACCATCGCTGCGATCTGTCACGGCCCGTGGACGCTGATCGACGCCGGCGTGGTCAAGGGCAAGACCCTGACCGCGTATAAAAGCGTGCGTATCGACCTTGAAAACGCTGGCGCTGCCAGCGTGGTCGATGCTCAGGTGCAGGTATGCACGGCCAACGGCTGGACCTTGATCACCTCGCGCACGCCGGACGATCTACCGGCGTTCAATGAGGCGATTGCCAAGGCTGTTGCGGGCTGATCCGTAGGCTGCAACAAAAACAGGCGCCCCATGGGGCGCCTGTTTTCTTATCGCTCAATGCCTTTAGTGTTTGCGCTGTTGCGCCATCTCACGCTTGGGCCCGAACATCGCCCAGGCGATCAGCCCCAGCAGCGGTACGAAGATCAGCACCACCAGCCACAACCCCTTGGACTCCCAGCCACCGGTGCTGCGCAATACGGTACTGATCGCCCACAATTCCAAGAGCAGCAAAATCACCGCCAATGCGATCCAGATATAGTTTATTTCCATGCTTCACCTCCTGAGGTCTAAGGGTTAGGTCAAGCAGAAGCGCCAAGGGTTCCATTGGATTTTCTGGTCGGGGGCACACCGCTGAAGGTACGGCGTCGGCAGATCGGCATTGTGCAATCCAGTCAAGGCCAAATCATGCAAGCTGCACGACAACGAAACGCCTTGTCACTCCCATCCCTTTGATTTTAAAGAGCTTTCAAAAGGTGTAAAAGCTGGTACGCCTGATGCATTTACCCTACTCACGAGGCGTGCGTTTCGACATGCCCGACGACTACCCGTGAGGTTCCACATGAATGCCATCGACCTTCTCAAAGCCGACCATGAACGCGTCAAGGCCCTGCTGACCCAACTGAGCGAGTCCACCGAACGCGGGGTGAAAAAACGCACCGAGTTGCTGGCCAAGCTGGAGATGGAAATTACCCTGCACACCAAGCTGGAAGAGGAAATTCTCTACCCTGCTTTCAAGAAAGCCGGCGGCAAGGAACAGGAGATCATGTACCACGAAGCCAAGGAAGAGCACCGCACCGTCGATTCACTGGTGCTGCCCGACCTGAAACAGACCGACCCTTCATCCACCGAGTTTTCCGGTCGCGTGAAAGTGGTTAAAGAGCTGCTGGAGCACCACATCGAGGAAGAGGAAAGCGAGATGTTTCCTCAAGCCAAGAAACTGTTGGGCAAGGCGCTGCTGGATGATCTGGGGGCCGAGATGGAAGCGATGAAAGCGGCCTATAAAAAGTCGATGGCGAGCAAGCCATTGGCCGCGTGATTCCCTCGCGACAGGCCTGCCATCAGGCCCTGTCGCGTTATCCTTCGCAAGGATCAGCCAGACCTTTTACGGTACCGGCAACCATTCGCCGAACGCGCCTCGCTCACTCAAGGGGCACCAGCCGAAATCCAGGTCAGGCGCCGCAGATACCTGCCGCCCTGCGGCTGTCGAAGCGGCGCCTCTCCAATCCAACACCCTCACGTTTCGCCAGCTCAGGGCAATCCCTGCGGCCTGGCTGTCGTCGGTGAGAATCCAGCGCGCGGCGGCGGCGGCCATGAAGGCTTCGATAGGTTCGTCACCGATTTGCGTACTGTAGGATGAACCCAGCAGCCAGCGGCACACGTTCAAATGGTAGGTCCAGTCCAACGCTGGCCGGTTGCGATACGCCCAGGTCATGAAGCTGCGAAACAGGTTCAAGCCTTCCGGTGGGTCGAGCTTGAGCAATGCAGGGCACACATCGAACAAGGTGTGCCAATGCGGCAGCAACCGCGCATCGAGGTGTACGAAACAGCGGGCGTTACTCGGATAGTCCGGCAGCATCGGTTCCGCGAGCGGCCGTCGAGCGGCCTTGCTGACCAGGCGACCGGCGCTTGCAGGCAATAGGGAATTCATCAAACGCACTCACAATCGTGACGATAGGATGCCTCCCGGTTACGGGAAGCCCAGGGCACACGTCAGAATGTGGGGGAAGCGCGGGGATTGGCCGAAGGCCAGACATAACGTGGAGGCGCCTTGTTGCGTTGTTCATGGGCCACACGTGGGGTTTGCTTGAGGCTTAGCAGCCACGCCAGGCCAATCAGGAAGACGATGGCGACAGTGACAGCACTGCACACCGGGCAGGCAAAGTAGTTCGAGATGTTACTGGACGACGGGTCAGCCAACCCTTTGTCGGAAACTGCCGGCTGGCCGCCGTCCACTGAACAGAACTGGCCGCCGATGCCATTGAGCTGTTGGCCCATCATCTGTCCGTGCCCCAACCCGCACACGAACAGGTTCACCAGTACGCAGAAGTACAGGGCCCAGGCGATCAGCGCACGGTCAGGGTGGCTCAATTTCATGGCGGCGACTCTACCACCGAGCCACAAAAGGATGAAGCGCAGCGCGCCCCTGTGGCAGAACGTCGCAGATTACGCAAGGTGGCCAGGGTTGGTAGACTCTTGACCCTTCTCGTTACTCCTTTTCAAAGCCGGGTGGGCCTCAGCACAGCCATTCAGGCGTTTCACAGGATGCACAGTTGATGAGTACGTTATTCACCCGCCGCAAAGTGCTGACCGGCATGGGCCTGTTGGGCCTGGGCAGCCTGCTGGGCGGCTGTGACTACAGCCCCAAGTTGAATTTCAAATATGGCAAGGACCTCAGCGACAAGATCATGGGGCGCACCTTCAAGCTCAAGAACACCGACGGCGAGACTGTCACCCTGAGCTCGTACCGTGGCCTGATGCCCGTGGTGTTCTTCGGCTTCACCCAGTGCCCGGCGGTGTGCCCGACCACCCTGGCACGCGCCGCCCAGGCGAAAAAACTGATGGGCCGCGACGGTGAAATCATGCAGGTGGTGTTCATCACCCTGGACCCCGAGCGCGACACCCCCGAGATTCTCGACAAATACGTCAAGGCCTTCGACCCCAGCTTCGAAGCCCTCTACGGCACCCCGGAAGAAATCGCCGTGGCCGCCAAGGAGTTCGGGATCTTCTATGAAAAGATCCCCGCCGGCGACACCTACACCCTGTCCCACACCGCCACCAGTTTCGTGTTCGATACCCGTGGCAACCTGCGCCTTGGCTTGCAGGCGTCCCTTACCGCTAAAGAGTGCGCAGAAGACCTGCTCACCGTCATGGAGGTTTGCTAATGACTGCCGTTCAACACCTCAAGCGTTTCACCCTCGGCCTCACGCTGCTCGGTCTTGCCGCCCACGCCAGCGCCCAGGTGCAAGTGACCGACGCCTGGGTGCGCGCCACCGTACCGGGCCAACCGTCCAGCGGCGCGTTCATGACCGTCACCGCCGACACCGACAGCCAGTTGCTGCGCGTGGCGTCGCCGGTGGCCAAGGACGTGCAGATCCATGAAATGAGCATGAAAGACGACGTCATGCGCATGGGCCCGGTGAATGCGGTGGCCCTGCCCGCCGGCAAGCCCGTGACCCTCGACCCGAACGGCTACCACGTGATGCTGATGGGCCTGACCGGCCAGATCAAGGAAGGCGACCAGGTGCCGCTGACCCTCACGGTAAAAGACGCCAAGGGCGCAGAGCAAAGCATTGAAGTAAAGGCTGCTGCTCGGGGGCTGGATGGCATGGACCATAGCCACATGGACCATAGCAAGATGCATTGAAGTCGAACTCGGCTAAAAATGTGGGAGGGGGCTTGCCCCCGATGAGGGAGTATCAGCACATACATTCGTGACTGAGCCACCGCCATCGGGGGCAAGCCCCCTCCCACATGGGGAATACTTGTTATCCTGCCGCACCAGCCAACCTGGACGCGCGCCCATGCCAATCGACCCCGCCTTCATCCTGCACCAGACCGAACACTGGCTGCTCAACCATCACCAGTCTACAAAACTGCCCGGCTACCTGATGCTGGGCGCCAAGGCACCGATTGCCTCCCTGGCCGACATGCCCGACGCCGCACTGGCCGAACTGGGCGGCTTGCTCGCCCGAACCCAACGGGTAATGGAAACGCAGCTGCAGCCCAAGTGGCTGTATATCAGCCGCTACGGGCATATGCCGGGGTTCGCGCTGCACTTTCATTTGATCCCCGTCTATGACTGGGTGGAGCAAGCGTTCTGGCAAGACGAACGCTACCGCGCACTGCACAATTTCGGCTCGCAAACACTCGCCAGGGACCTGACCGATGGAGCCGAGCTGACGTTGTTTGTGTGGCGTGAGTTTGGCGAGAGTGATGCACCGCCGCAGATTCAGGGGCCCGGGGTGAAACAGGTGATTGAGCGATTGCGCACTGGTTTCGCAGATCAATAGAAATTGTTTGAAGGCATATCCACGCACGGTTACAAGTCTTTCTGGCAACTTCCCAATGGGCGGATACAGTTCAGAAAAGACCTTTGGATATGGCTGCATGAAACGCAAAGTTCGAATTCTGATTCTATGTAAAACCTACCCTTCACCAAGCGCTAAATACGCCGAAACGTCCTGTGTGGCAGGGATGGACGAGCACGGCAATCTTATACGACTTTATCCAGTACCTTTTCGCCTGATCACCGGTGAACAACGGTTCGCCAAATGGCAATGGATTGAAGCAACTATTGAGCGAAGCCCGGCAGACCGCAGACCAGAAAGCCATAAGATCGGCGTGGACAGCATCTGCGTGGGTAGTGTCTTGCCCGCTGGAGACTGGCACGAACGAATGAGACTGCTGGAAAAACTGACCGTTTATGAGAGCTTTGACGCGCTGGAAAGAGCAAGGATCAACTACAACGTTACGCTAGGTCTGGTAAGACCTGCACGTATTGTTGCATTGCGCATCAAGAAGTCAGCCTCCGCAGACTGGACACTTGATGAGATTGAAAAGCTGCAATCAATGCAACGCCAATACTCTTTGTTTGAAGAGCGGGATCACGCCAGCATAAAGCGCTTGGAGAAAGTGCCATTTGACTTTCACTACGTCTACGAATGCATGTCTGGCGGGGTGCTGAAATCTCATACCCATAAAATTGTCGACTGGGAAGCTAGCCAGCTCTATAGAAACGTGCATCGCAAATATGGTGCGTCAGGATGGGAGGCGCCATTGCGTCAAAAACTCGAAATCGATCTACCCGCCAGGGACCTGATGCTTCTCATGGGCACCATCCATCGTTTTCCTGGCCAATGGCTAATTGTCAGCTTGATCTACCCTCCTAAGCGACTCAATGAAGGGCATCCGCAGATAGCGTTGTTCTGAGAGAGGTGTCGAGTTTGTAGCGAGGCAACTACTTCCTGGGCTGCTTCAGCAATCAGGCTACGATGGCAGAAGTTTGCGTCGGCTTCGTAGCAGACCATGCAAATACGTTGTACGGCGGCTTTGGAAACCAGCGAGTTCAACACATCGCCTTGCGTTCGGATATAAGCCCGAAAGTCCCGCGCATAGGTCGACCAATTGCCGTCTTCCTTGTACTGCTTGCGTATGGGTTTCGGGCAACCGAGTGGTCGGCTATGTTCATAGCCGATTCCATGCACAGCCAGACACTGGGCAAAGGCATTTTTGGAAAAACCTTTTTTACGCGACAACGGGTATTCACGTACATCAAGCACCTTGTCGATACCGGCGTGTTTGAGCTGCGCGATAAACGCGTCGATAGACAGCCCTTCGTAGCCAGCGGTGTAGAGGTTCATGCGGATTCTCCTGGGGCCTCCCGGCGTAATCGAACGGTAAAAAGCGCCGGGACTATAACACTGGCGCGGGTTCCAAGGCTCTGCGAGTGACAGGCGGAGCGGGCAATTACGTAACAAGGCACTCACTCTGGCTGCCTGCCGCACCAGAATCCCAAGCAAGCTTTTTCACCATAGTCACACATGCCAACACCAATCCCGCTGGCGAGCGATACACTGCCTGCTCATGCCCCACATACCCGCACGCTTGATAAAAGCTCACCGCGTTCAACGTCGAATCCAGCACCACTTGCGCAACGGCATGCTGCCGCGCGACGTCTTCAAGATGGTCAAGCATCGCCTTGCCATAACCGCGCCCGGCAAATGCGGACCGTACGAATAACGCCCCGATTTCGTTGTTGGCAAGATCGAGCATGCCGCTGATAACGGCTTCACCGTTCACCCATCCGATGTAGAACAGTTTTTCCATCAATACGCTGTAACCGTCGCTTGCGCAGCCCCGGGTCCAGAGCGCCATTTGCTCAGCGCTGTAGGCGCCAATGCACTGACTGCGAATGGCTTCGCGGCGAATCTCGAACGCCTCGTCAGCGTCGGCTGGTGTGGCGCGTTTTATCCTAAGCACAGCACTGTCCCTCTCCAAGATTTCAAACTGCCATTAGCCCATTTGTGCTAATCGACCCACCCCTTCTCCAACGCTATATTCCCCCGCACCTCCAACGCTCAGCCAACACCCGTATTCAGCGCGTGCGGCACCGTTGCGCGTCGGAAAAACCCTCACAACCCCAAGGAAGAAGCACCATGAAACTCCACTCCTCTGCTACTCGTGTTGTCCTGCTCGGCGCCTTGATCATCGGCGTCGCCGGCTGCAGCAATATCAAACCCACCGAAGATCGTCTCAAGACGCTGTCGGAAACCAATCTGGGTGAGCCGGTGAAGCGTATCTCCAATGTGCGAAGTGATTCCATGACCACCTACTACATAGCCAGCACCGCGTCCGGTGACTACAACTGTGTGATCTCCAGTGGGGTGGGTGGTGGACTGATGGCAATCGGAAGCTTTGGCCTCGTAAAACCCAACGCCATGTGCCAACCCAAGGGAGCGCGGGGCAACCAGTTGATGCCACCGTTCATGCAGTAATTTTTTTCCGACCGAGCTCACGCAAGGTGCCACGCAGTTCCGCAGGGCGTAACGGTTTGGACAAGATGGCGATCTGACGGTCGTGCAACGCGGCCTGGATTTTCTCCACGTCATGCCCGGTAAGGATCAGCGCCGGCACCGCCCAGCCGCGCTGCCGGCGCAGGTGGTCGATGCATTCGATACCGGTGGCGTGATTGCCCAGGTCATAGTCGGCGACGATGATGTCGCAGTCACTAACCAGGTCATGTCCTGATGATTCTGCCTGCACTTGGCAGCCCCAGCGTTCCAGCAAGGCCTGGGTGGCGAGCAGTACGTTGTGGTCATCTTCCACCAGGCAGACTTTCAAACCCGTCAGCAGCCCGGCCTGGCGCGCCTCATCGCGTGGGGCCGGCTGACGTGGGGCGCAGGTTGGCGTCAGGCCGTACAGGCTGACCGAAGTGCCGTGCCCCACCCGCGAGCGCAGGCTTGCCTGCAGGCCCATCAACTGTCCCAGGCGCTTGACGATCGACAGCCCCAGGCCCACACCTTCGACGTCTTTGTCGCGCACGTGGCGCACCCGATAAAACTCTTCGAAGACCTTTGACAGATGCTCCTCGGCAATTCCCCGCCCACGGTCGTGAATCTCCACCGCCAAATCGCCGCCACGTCTGCGCACGCCGATCAACACCGGCCGTTGCGCGCCGTACTTGAAACAATTGGACAGCACGTTTTGCACCATGGTCGCCAGCAACGCCGGATCAACCCGCACCCAGTGCGCGCACGGACGCAAGTGCAAGTGCACCCCGGCCCAGCGCGCCGCCTCGGCGTTCTGGCGCACCAGGTCGGCGAGGAACTCACCCAGGTCGATCACCTGGTACTTGGGCAGCAGCCGACCGTTATCGAGGGTGTAGAGGTCAAGGATCGAGCGGAACAGCTGCGACACGTTGAGCAACGAACGGTCGATATTGTCCACCAATCGCCGCTCTTCATCGCCCAGCCGGGCTTCGCGCAGGCAGGCGGTGAACAGGCCGATGGAGTGAATCGGCTGGCGCAGGTCATGGCTGGCCTGGGCCAGGAAGCGGGACTTTTCCAGGTTGGCGGCGATGGCTTCTTCGGAGGCCTTGCGCGTACGCTCCAGCAGAATATGCGCATAGACCGGGATCACGGTGCTGGTGATCATCAACATCAGCACCATGAACGGTTGCGCCTGCCACAACGGCGTAAGCCGGTACACCACCAGCAGCGCCAGCAACGCCAGCCCGGTGGCAATCGCCAGGTAACGGGAGCCGTAGCGCATGCCATTGCCCAGGTTGACCCACACCATCACCGCATACAGCGGCAGCGCCGCTTCACCGCCCACTACCAGGCCGAACGAGGTGCCGGTGTAGTCATGCAGCATGCCGAAGATCCGCCGCGCCGGGTAATGCCCCGGCCAGCGCGCGATCACCTGACGCAGTACGATAGACACCAGCAGGAACACGACGATGTACACCATCACTGGCAGATAGGTGCCCAGCGAATGCCCGGGCAAAAAACCCAGCACGCTTATATACACAATGGCGATAGTTGCCACCACGATGCGCAGGTTAGCCTGGTCGAGTTCGGAGCTAGTTTCAACACTCATAGTCATATCCTTGACATGCCCTTTGTGGGCGCGGGGGTAAAGTAACATGCCTCAGCACAGCCCCAGGAAGGAGCCCAGCATGACCGGCCGGATTATTATCGCCGACGACCATCCGATGTTTCGCGAGGGCATGGCGCGCACCGTGCAGCGCCTGCTACCCGAGGCCGTGGTACAGGAAGCCGGCGACCTGGATGCGGTGCACCAGTTGCTGGCTGACTGCGACGATATCGACACGCTGATCCTCGACTTGCGCTTTCCCGGCCTGACCAGCATGAGCCAGCTCGCCGACCTGCGCCGGCAACTGCGGCGTACCACGCTGGTGGTGGTGTCGATGGTGGATGACCCGGCGCTGATCGAACAGGTCATGGCCCTGGGCGTCGACGGTTTTATCGGCAAGAACATTGCTCCCGATGAAATCGGCCTGGCACTGCTGGCGATCCGAGACGGCGAAGTGCTGGTCAAGTTCGCGCCATCAGGCCTGTTGCCCCTCGACACCCACACGCTTACTGCCCGCCAGCGAGACGTATTACGCCTGATCGCCCAGGGCAAGACCAACAAGGAAATCGCGAAGGCCCTGGCAATCTCGCCGTTTACCGTGCGCATTCATGTGTCGTCGTTGCTGCGCAGTTTGAAGGTGCCGTCGCGGGCAGCGGCAGCGGTGAAGTATTCCGGAGCGCTCTGACGCTGCATCCGATATTTATGCTCACTCCCAAGCTTAATAATATTTTATTAAAAACCACCCTCCCCCTAGCCTTGAAGCCATGCCCACGTTGAATCCAACTGCATGACGCAAGGACAAACACATGACTGAATCAATAACAAAAACAGACACCCTGGTGGTGGGCGCCGGCCAGGCCGGCGTGGCCATGAGCGAGCACTTGAGCAAGCTCGGCGTGCCGCACCTGGTGCTGGAACGCAGCCGGATCGCCGAGCGCTGGCGCACCGGGCGCTGGGACTCGCTGGTGGCCAACGGGCCAGCCTGGCATGACCGGTTTCCGGGCCTGCAATTCGATGATGTGGCGCCCGATGGCTTTGCGCCGAAGGAGCGCGTGGCGGACTACTTTGAAGCCTATGCACGCAAGTTCAATGCGCCAATTCGCACAGGCGTGGAAGTCACTTCGGTGGTGCGCAACGAAGGTCGGCCAGGCTTTACCGTACACACCAGCGAAGGCGTGATCGAAGCCAATCGCGTGGTGGCCGCCACCGGGCCGTTCCAGAAGCCGGTGATTCCGGCGATTGCGCCGAAAGACACCGCGCTGTACCAGATCCATTCCGCCGACTACCGCAACCCCGCGCAACTGCCGGCAGGCGCCGTGCTGGTAGTGGGTGCGGGCTCTTCCGGGGTACAGATCGCCGATGAACTGCAACGCAGCGGTCGCCAGGTGTACCTGTCGGTGGGTGCCCACGACCGCCCGCCGCGCGCCTATCGAAACCGCGACTTCTGCTGGTGGCTGGGGGTGTTGGGCGAATGGGACCAGGCCGCGATGAAACCCGGCCGCGAGCACGTGACCATCGCAGTGAGTGGTGCCCACGGCGGCAAGACCATCGATTTTCGTGAGCTGGCCCAGCAAGGCATGACCCTGGTCGGCCTCACCCAGGCGTTTAACGGCAGCGTCGCCACGTTCCAACCCAACCTGGTGGAGAATCTGGCCCGCGGGGATGAAAACTACCTGGCCCTGCTGGATGCGGCCGACGCCTACATCGAACGCAACGGCCTCGACCTGCCCCCGGAGCCTGAAGCGCGCCGCGTATTCCCGGATGCCGACTGCATCAAGCATCCGATCCTGGAACTGGACCTGGCCCAGGCCGGCATCACCTCGATCATCTGGGCCACCGGGTTTGCCGTGGACTACAGCTGGCTCAAGGTGGACGCCTTTGACGCAGCCGGCAAGCCCCGGCACCAGCGTGGCGTCGCCAGCGAAGCCGGGATCTATTTCCTCGGCCTGCCCTGGCAGTCGCGCCGTGGTTCGTCGTTTATCTGGGGCGTGTGGCACGACGCCAAGTACGTCGCCGACCATATCGCCATCCAGCGTCAATACCTTGAGTACCGCGAAGCCGCCCCGGTGGCTCGCCCGTCCCCTGTCAGCGCCTGATCCCCTTGCCGGAGTTTTTTCGATGCCTACGCACACCCGCATCCGCATGTTCAACACCAAAGAAACCTACCCCAACCAGAGCCTGGACAACGACCTGTGCCAGGCCGTGCGCGCCGGCAATACCGTGTATGTACGCGGCCAGGTCGGCACCGATTTTGACGGTCACCTGATCGGCCTGGGCGACCCCCGTGCCCAGGCCGAACAGGCGATGAGAAACGTCAAGCAACTGCTGGAAGAAGCCGGCAGCGACTTAAGCCATATCGTCAAGACCACCACCTACCTGATCGATCCGCGCTACCGCGAGCCGGTGTACCAGGAAGTCGGCAAGTGGCTCAAGGGTGTGTTCCCGATCTCCACCGGGTTGGTGGTGTCGGCGTTGGGCCAGCCGCAGTGGCTGATGGAGATCGATGTGATCGCAGTTATTCCAGAGTAAGGAGGCAAGCCATGACTTTTTCAATCGTGGGTCGCTGCGCCGACACCGGCCAACTGGGCATCGCCATCAGTTCATCGAGCATCGCCGTGGGTGCCCGTTGCCCATGGTTGCGCCCCGGTGTGGGCGCGGTGTCCACCCAGAACATCACGCTGCCGGCCCTTGGCCCGGACGTGCTCGACCTGCTGGAGCAAGGCCTCACGCCGGCCGAGGCCATCGACAGCGCCTTGACCCGCAACGGTTACAGCCAATACCGGCAATTGACCGCGATAGACCACTTGGGCCGCAGCGTGCATTTCAGCGGCAGCGAAACCCTGGGCACCCACAACGCCGTGTCGGGTGAGCAATGCGTGGCGGCCGGCAATATGCTTGCTGAGCGAGGGGTGATCGAGGCGATGGTCAGCGCCTTCGAACACGGCGAAGGCCAGTTGGCGGACCGCCTGCTGGCGGCGATGCATGCCGCCATCGCCGCCGGTGGCGAAGCCGGCCCGGTGCATTCCGCCGCGCTGGTGGTGGTGGGTGACCTGACCTGGCCGATCATCAACTTGCGCGTGGACTGGGCCGATGAGGCGCCCATCGGCCAATTGCAAACACTGTGGGACGCCTACCGCCCGCAGGTGCAGGACTACATTGATCGCGCCCTCGCCCCCGACCGCTCCCCAGGCTACGGCGTAGCCGGAGACGATCGATGAGCCGCAGCCGTGAGTTGCTGCAGACGCTGGTGGGGTTCGACACCACCAGCCGCGAATCCAACCTGCAGTTGATCGAGTTCGTGCGCGATTACCTGGCGGGCTTCGGCGTGACCAGCGAACTGGTCTACAACGAGGCGCGCACCAAGGCCAACCTGTTTGCCAGCATCGGCCCGGTGGAGTTGCCCGGCATCGTGTTGTCGGGGCATACCGATGTGGTACCGGTGGATGGGCAGCCGTGGACGCTGCCGCCGTTTCAGCTGACCGAGCGTGATGGCAAGCTGTACGGCCGTGGCACCGCCGACATGAAAGGCTACATCGCCTGCGTGCTGGCGCTGGTGCCGGAGCTGGTCAAGGCGCCGTTGCGCCTGCCGGTGCACATCGCGCTGTCCTACGACGAAGAAGTCGGCTGCCTCGGTGTACGCTCGCTGCTCAGTCTGTTGGAGCAACGCCCGGTGAAACCGATACTGTGCATCATCGGCGAGCCGACCGAGCTCAAACCGGTGCTGGGCCACAAGGGCAAGTTGGCGATGCGCTGCGATGTGCAGGGCGAGGCCTGTCATTCGGCGTATGCGCCGTCCGGGGTGAATGCGATTGAGCATGCTGCCGAGTTGATCGGCGAGCTGGGGCGCATCGGCCAAGGGCTGCGTGCACATCAGGACCCGCGCTTCGATCCGCCCTTCAGCACCGTGCAGACCGGGCTGATCAGCGGCGGCAAGGCGTTGAATATCGTGCCGGCCGATTGCCAATTTGATTTTGAGGTACGTGCCCTGCCCTCGATGGATCCCGGCGAAGTGGCCGAAGCGCTGCAAGCCTACGCCCTGCAGCAGGTACTGCCGCGCATGCAGGCGGTGAGCAAGCAGAGTTCGATTCGGTTCACCGAGCTGTCGGCCTACCCTGGGTTGGTCACCGATGAACGCAGCCAGGCCGCCGAACTGATCGCGGCGTTTTGCGGGTCCCGCGAATTTGGCACCGTGGCGTTTGGCACGGAGGGCGGGCTGTTCGATGCCGTGGGCATTCCCACCGTGGTGTGCGGGCCGGGCAGCATGGAGCAGGGGCACAAGCCGGATGAGTTTGTGAGCCTGGAACAGCTGGCAGGCTGCGATGCGCTGTTGCGGCGGATGCTGGATTCGATCCGCCTCTGAATACACCACAGCTCAAATGTGGGAGGGGGCTTGCCCCCGATGGCGGTGTATCAGCCAACTTATGTATTGGCTGAACCACCCCAATCGGGGGCAAGCCCCCTCCCACATTGGCCTTGTATTCAGGCCAACAATCGAGCCAGCTCTTCGCGACAATAATCAACGAACAACTGCACCGGCTTGGTCAGCGGTGCGCGCTTGAGCCACACCGCCGACAAGCCGGAGCCGGTGACGGTTTCCGCCAGCGGAATACACACCACTTTCTGCCCATCATAGGTGTACTCGCTGAACGGCTTGGTCACCAGGATCGAAAAGCCGAACCCTCGCCCCACCATGCCTCGCACCATCTCGATCGACGGTGAGCTGAACACGATGTTCGGCGTCAAGCCACGCTCTTCGAAGATGCTCACGAAGTAGGTCCGGCTCGGCAGCACGTCCAGCAGAATCATCGGCTCCAGCACCAGGTCGGCCAGCGATACCCTGGCCTGGCGCGCAAACCGGTGGTCCGCCGGCAGCAACGCATACGGCTGCTGCGGGGGCATCAACGGCGTGGTCTCGATGGAGCCGCCCAGGTCGTGCTCGAACAGCATCGCCACATCGATGGTGCCCGCGGTCAGCGCCTGCACCAGCTCCTGCTGCTCGCCGTCGCGAATGCGGATTTCCACCCCCGGCCAGCGCGCCTTGAAGCCGGCGATCAGACGCGGCAGGTACAGCGGCGCCACGGTTTCAAAGCAGCCGATATCGATCTGCCCGGCCACCACATCATTGTCGGCCAAGGCGTTCTGTTCGAACTCATGGGCCACCCGCAGCAGCTCCAGCGCCTTGCGATAAAACCGCGCGCCGCTGGGGGTCAGCGACACGCCCTGGGCGTGATGGCGAATAAACAGCTGCACACCAAAACTGTCTTCGAGCTGCTTGATGGCGGTGGAAACCGACGGCTGGGCGATATACAGCTTGCGCGACGCCTCGGCGACGCTGCCGCATTCGGCGGTAGTGACGAAATATCTGAGTTGGCGCAGGTTGTAGGCAGCCATCACGGCCTCCGGAAAACAGGGGATTTTGCCCCAAACATGTGCAAGAAAGTCCGGCTTTTTTCATCGATTCCAGCCCATGCAACATACCGGAGCAAAAATCGCCGCGAGATACTTTTTTTAAGGTCTATAGCAACAAACTTACTAATTTACCTGCCCGTGTCCATTGCAGATGATCACTCCAACAACAAAGCGCGGCCCTGGCTGCGCACAGCGAAGTACGTCAACGTACTCACCTTGCCTTGGAGCTCGTCATGGTCACCACTGCAACATCCTGCGCCCCGCTTATCGAAAAACACACGATTGGATACGTGCCCCCGGAAGATCGCCATGGAAAGGTAAGAGACCTGTTCACCCTGTGGTTCGGCGGCAACATCGCGCCGTTGCCGATCGTGACCGGCGCATTGGGGGTGCAGTTGTTTCACCTCAACCTGGTGTGGGGCATCGTCGCCATCCTCGTTGGCCACTTGGTCGGCGGTGTGTTGATGGCCCTGCACTCGGCGCAAGGCCCGCAAATGGGCATTCCGCAAATGATCCAGAGCCGCGCGCAGTTCGGCTCCCTTGGCGCACTGCTGGTGGTGGTGATTGCCGGTGTGATGTACATCGGCTTCTTCGCCTCCAACATCGTGCTGGCCGGTAAATCCCTGCATGGCGTGGTGGATGCAGTACCGGTGCCCGTCGGCATCGTGGTCGGTGCCATCGGTTCCGGCATCATCGGCATCATCGGCTATCGCTTCATCCATGTGCTCAACCGCATCGGCACCTGGGTACTCGGCGCCGGCATTGTGCTGGGCTTCGGCTACATCTTCACCCATGTGCAGACCACTGATTTCCTGACCCGCGGCAGCTTCAATATTTCCGGCTGGCTGGCCACCGTTTCCCTGGCTGCGCTGTGGCAGATCGCCTTTGCGCCGTACGTCTCGGATTACTCGCGCTACCTGCCGGCCGATGTGCCTGTCGCCGCCACCTTCTGGACCACCTACCTGGGCTCTGCGCTGGGTTCGAGCCTGGCCTTCATCTTCGGCGCCGTCGCCGTGCTCGCCACGCCGGTAGGCATGGACACCATGGACGCGGTCAAGCTCGCCACCGGCGCCATCGGCCCGCTGATGCTGGTGCTGTTCCTGCTCAGCGTGATCAGCCACAACGCCCTCAACCTGTACGGCGCGGTGCTGTCGATCATCACCCTGGTGCAAACCTTCGCCTACCGCTGGATACCCACGGCAAAAAGCCGCGCGGTGATCTCCATCATCGTGCTGGCCGCCTGTTCGATTGCGGCGGTGTTTGCCTCCAAGGACTTTATCGGCCACTTCGTCGACATGGTGCTGGTGTTGCTGGTGGTCCTGGTGCCGTGGACGGCGATCAACCTGATCGACTTTTATGCGATCCATAAAGGCAAATACGATATCGCTTCGATCTTTCGCGTGGATGGCGGGATCTATGGCAAGTACAACCCGCAAGCGCTGCTGGCTTATGCGGTGGGGATCGCGGTGCAGATTCCGTTCATGAACACGCCATTGTATGTAGGGCCGATTTCGGAACACATCAACGGGGCGGATTTGTCCTGGGTGGTGGGGTTGGTGGTCACGTCGCCGTTGTATTTCTGGCTCGCGAGTCGGGACAGTGCGTATAAGCGCCGCATGGACGGGGGGAAGTTGGTGGGTGGGATTTGATACCAGGATGTGGCGGATGCGTTTGCCGTGATTGACCTGAAGAAACCCGCTCTGGCGGGTTTCTTGTTTTCGAGAGAGCCAGAGCCGAGCTCTATCAAACTGTGGGAGGGGGCTTGCTCCCGGTGGCGGCGGATCATTCAGCACATCAGTGACTGGTCCATCGCTATCGGGGGCAAGCCCCCTCCCACATTGAATCTTCATACGTCAGGCAGGCCTGACCGCAACCGCAGCGGCGCGTGTCACCAGCTCCCCGACGCCCCACCGCCGCCACTGGAACCCCCGCCACCGGACGAGCTGCTGCTGGAACTGGAGCTGCTGGAACCCGAACCGGACCCACTATCAGACCCTGACCCCGAGCCCTCACCCACCTTGCCGAAAATCAGCAACGCCACAAACGACGCGATAGGAAACGCCAGCAACCAACCGTCGCGACCGTCATCCAGCAGACACCCGGCCACCCCGTAGACGGCGACCGACGCCAGCAGCCGCACGACAAAACCGGTGCGGCTGGTTCTCCAGGTGTGCCTCATGATCAGCAGCAGCACCAGGTACAGCCCCAGCACAGCCAGCACACCCAGTGGCCACGCCAGCCAATGGGTAAAACTGACGTCCACATACCGGTCTGCCACCACCAACCCGAGGATGTAAACCAGCAGCCCGATCACGCAGTAGAAGAGCGTGCGGACCTGCCACAAGGCACCGAACAGGGCGCCGCCGATCAGCAGGGTCAGCGGCATGACGAACAGAAACATCGGCCATTCCCGCCCGCCCGCCAGCAGCGTCAGCAACAGCGTAGCCGCCACCACGACGATCACTGCCTTGCGCCAGTGCAACTTGCCGGCCGCGAGCAACACGCCGACGAGCCCACCGAGGACAAACGCTGCCAGCAACGCGAAAAATTGCGGATTGATTCCGGGCCCGGCCACCTTCGGCAGGTCGCCGCCGTCCACCAGTACGGTCAGCGCGTCGACCCCCTGTTGAACCCCGCCAGCAAAGTCGCCCTGACGAAACGCCGGCGTGATGCGCTCTTCGATGATGCGATGGGCCAGCAGGTCGGTGACCGTGCCCTCCAGGCCGTAGCCCACCTCGATGCGCAGGGTGTGATCGTTCTTGGCCACCACCAGCAGGATGCCGTCGTCGACGTCCTTGCGCCCCAGCTTCCAGGCGCGGAACAGTTGGTTGGCATAGTCTTCGATGCTGACGTCGCCCGTGCCGGGCACCAGCAATACGGCAACCTGCGCGCCTTTGCGCTGCTCAAGATCGGCCAGTTGCTGCTTGAGACGCGAGGTGGTGCCCGAGTCGAGGGTATTGGTCAGGTCGATGACCCGTTGGTCGAGTGCAACGCCGATGGGCGAGGTGTCGGCCTGGGCGCTGCTCAACAGGCTGGCAAACACCAGGGCCAGCACGCTCAAGACGGATTGCCGTAAAAGCAGCATCATGTATTGTTACCTGAAGTTTCTTCCTGAAGGCGCCGACTCTACCCTATCTACGCGCAAACGCGTGACCCAGGGCCTGCGACTCTCTAAACTGCCGCTACGCTGCCTAGCAATAAACCCTCTACGAGAACGCCATGGATCTACATCACCGCAATAACGTCAGTGTGATGGGCAACGGCTCTTCGACCCTGGTGTTTTCCCATGGCTTTGGCTGCAACCAGGCAATGTGGAATTCCCTGGTGCCCCATTTTCTCAAGCGTTTTCGCGTGGTGCTGTATGACTTGGTGGGCGCCGGCCTGTCTGACCTTGGCGCCTACGACACAGCCAAATACAGCACGCTGGAGGGTTACGCCCGCGACCTCAACGAGCTGATCGACAGCTACGCCGAAGGCCCGGTGATTCTGGTGGGGCACTCGGTCAGCGCAATGATCGGCACCCTCGCCGACCGCTTCGCGCCGGGGCGGGTCGCGGCGCACGTGATGATTGGCCCATCGCCGCGCTATATCGACACCGAAGGCTATGTCGGCGGTTTCAAGCGCGACGACATCGAAGACCTGCTCGACACCCTCGACAGCAACTACCTCGGCTGGTCCAGCAGCATGGCCCCGGTGATCATGGGCGCCCCTGGGCAACCTGAACTGAGCAGCGAACTGACCGAGAGTTTCTGCCGCACCGAACCCGACATCGCCAAGCAATTTGCCCGGGTGACCTTCCTCTCGGACAACCGCGCCGACGTGATCGGCCTGACCACCCCCGTCCTGATCCTGCAATCGAGCGACGACTTGATCGCCCCCGTGTTCGTCGGCGAATACCTGCATGCCGTGCTGCCAAACAGCACCTATCACCTGGTGGACAACATCGGCCATTGCCCGCACATGAGCGCGCCAAAGGCATGCGCGGCGGCGATGGAGCGGTTCCTGGCGCCGTGGGCCGCCGTCAATGCCGGCTGAATCGCTGTTCGACAGCGCCGCCTGCGCCCTGGCGGTAACCCGCGAAGACGGCACGATTGTGCACGCCAACCAGCGCTTGAGCGACTGGCTCGGGCTCAGCGCGGCCCAACTGCACGGGCAGCGCTTTCAAGACCTCCTGACCATGGGCGGGCGGATTTTCTACCAGACCCATCTGGCGCCGATGCTGCGCATGCATGGCAGCGTCACCGAGGTGAAGCTCGACATCCGCCACCGCGACGGGCACAAGGTCACCGTGCTGCTCAATGCCAGCCAGCGCCAGCAGGCCGATGGCGCGGTCTATGACCTGGCACTGTTCGGCACCACCGACCGCGACAAGTACGAGCGCGAACTGCTCAACGCACGCAAACTGGCCGAAGCGCTGCTTCAGGAAAAAACCGCCACCGAACAGGCGCTGCACCAGGCCCAGGCCGAATTGAACGAGGCCTACGCCATTGCCCAGCAGCGCGCGTTGTTCGCTGAACAGATGGTGGCGATTGTCAGCCACGACTTGAAAAACCCGCTGACCGCGATCCGCATGGCCTCGGACTTTCTTCGACGCGGCGAGCGCACGCCCAAGGAACACCAGTTGCTGGGGCATATCGGCCAATCATCCGAGCGCGCCCAGCGCATGATCGCCGACCTGCTGGACTTCACCCAGGCCCGGGTCGGCCAGGGCATCACCATCAGGGCCCAGCCGCTGGATCTGCACAAGGTGATTTTGCGCGCCGTGGACGAACTGCGTGTGGCCTTTCCCAAGGCCACGCTGGTGCATCTGGCCGACGGCCATGGCGATGCTTGCCTGGATGCCGA
Organism: Pseudomonas sp. R5-89-07; assembly: GCF_003851685.1. NCBI lineage: Bacteria > Pseudomonadati > Pseudomonadota > Gammaproteobacteria > Pseudomonadales > Pseudomonadaceae > Pseudomonas > Pseudomonas sp. R5-89-07. The sequence goes on from NZ_CP027727.1 coordinate 3,420,504, forward strand.
CCGGGTGCAGCAAATCATCGGCAATCTGGTTGCCAACAGCGTGGCCTATGGCGACCTGCAGCAACCGATTACCATCGCGTCACGCCTGGGCACCGAAGGCAGTGAAGTCTCGGTACACAACTACGGCGCGGCGATTCCCAAAGCCTTGCTGGCCGGGCTGTTCGAACCGATGACCCGCGGCACCCATCAGGGCAGCGATGTGCGTAGCGTGGGTTTGGGCCTGTATATCGTGCGCGAACTGGCCAGAGTGCACGGTGGCGACGTGGCGGTGAACTCCTGCGCGACGCACGGAACCACCTTCAGTGTGAAATTCAAGGCAAGTACGCCGCGCCCTGCATGATCGGCTCCACAGTCCCCGTCAGTACCACCCCGCCCTGCCCATCCCACTGCACCGTCAGCGTGCCGCCGTCGCACTCGACCTCCACCTTGTCATCCAGCAGCCCGCGTCGCACACCATTGACCACCGCCGCGCAGCAGCACGACCCGGAGCCCAACGGCACGCCACCGCCACGTTCCCAGATCCGCAGGCGAATACGGTTACGCCCGAGCACTTGCACAAAATGCACATTGGTCCTGGCCGGGAACAGCGGGTGATATTCCAGGGCGGGGCCCAGGGCTTCAACATCGACTGCGGCGATGTCTTCGACAAAAAACGTGCAGTGCGGATTACCCATGCCACAGGCAGCGGGCGATCTGCGGCGTGATCGGGTTATCCTGGCCACGGCGGTCGATGATGATGAAGTCGTCGCCATGGGCGTGCATCTTGACGAAGGGCAAGGTCATGGACAGTCCTGTAGTCGAACGAAACAACCCCACTCTAACACCCGTAGAAGCGAGGAGATGGACCATGCTTATCGTATTCAGCGGCCTGCCCGGCACCGGCAAGACCACGATTGCCAGGGAGCTGGCGCGGCAGGTGGGCGCGGTTTACCTGCGCATCGATGTGATCGAGCAAGCGCTGCGGGAGGCTGGGGTGCTGGCGAGCGATGTGGGTGCCAGCGGCTATGGCGTGGCCAATGCGCTGGCGTTGAGCAATGTGCGCTTGGGCCAGCAAGTGGTCGCAGACTGCGTGAACCCGGTAAGAGAGAGCCGCGACGCTTGGCAGGCCGTGGCGCTGGCGGCAGGCGTGAAGCTGATTGATATTCAGGTGGTGTGTTCCGACCAGCAGGAGCATCGGCGCAGAGTAGAGAGCCGTGAGGGCGATATTCCGGGACTGTTGCCGCCGACGTGGCAATCGGTGTTGGCGCATGAGTATGAAGCGTGGGATAAGCCGCCGTTCATGCTCGATACGGCGCAGCTCACAGCCGCAGAGGCCATCACAGCAACCCGCGTACATCTGTCGAGCGTGAGCGATTAGTTGTATCGATGGGCTCCAGGCTTACCTTGCCCATCGAGACAAACGCAAATATCACCAGCAACGCCGCTCAAATGTGGGAGTTGTCGAGCCCCAGCGAGGCTGCGATGGCGGCAGCACAGTCAACATCTTCGTCGCCTGAACCACCGCTTTCGCTGCCTCGCTGGGGCTCGTGAGCTCCCACAGAGGGTTGGCGTCAGCCAGGGAAGTTGGCGCGCAACGCCGCAAGACCATCGCTGTACACGCCGGTAAACAGCGTCTCCACCGCTGCATCCGTGGTGCCTGCGGCCGGTGTGAACACCCCGGACCAGGTCACTTTGGCCGACGCATCCGTCAAGGCTTCAACCTGCACGGTCGCCAGATAAGCACTCACCGGAAACGGCGACTGTTCAATCGTATAGCTGTAGGTGCGTGCCACGTTGTCGAAGGTCTGCAAGCGCTCGACGATCTGGCCGCCATCGGCGGTGTGCAGGTGCCGCACGCGGCCGCCGTCGCCTGGCTCGCTTTTGGCGATAAAGGGCAGCCAGTCAGGCAGGCTGTTGAAGCCGCCGATCAGTTTCCAGACCTGGTCAGCCGACGCAGGGATTTCAATCACAGAAGACGCTGTTGCCACAATAAATACTCCAGATCATTGAAAAATCAGATCGCCATGCTGTCGACCACACCACCGTCGACCCGCAGCGCGGCGCCGGTGGTGGCGGATGACAGCGGTGAAGCAATGTACGCCACCAGGTTGGCCACTTCATCCACATTCGCCGCGCGCTGGATGATCGAAGTAGGCCGCGCCTTGCGCACGAACACATCGGCCTCCTCCCGCGCGCTACGCCCGGATTGCTGCGTGGCGTCCTTGAGCATGTGCTCGAGGCCATCGGTAAAGGTCGGCCCCGGCAGGATCGCATTGACCGTCACACCGGTACCCGCCAGGCGCTTGGCCAGGCCATGGGACACCGCCAGATTGGCGCTTTTGGTCACGCCGTAGTTGATCATGTCCGCTGGCGTCGCCACGCCGGATTCAGACGACACAAAGATCACCCGCCCCCAGCCCCCCTCGACCATGCCCGGCACGTAATGCCGCGCCAGGCGCACGCCGGAGATCACGTTGACCTCATAGAAACGCGCCCACTCGCTGTCCGGCGCCTCGAAGAAATCTACATCGTTGAAGATGCCCAGGTTGTTGACTAGGATGTCGGCGCGGGGTTCGGCGGCGAACAATTTCTCGGCGCCTTCGGCCGTGCCCAGATCGGCCACCAGCCCGCGCAGATCGGCGCCCGGCACCGTCTGGCGAATGCTGGCCAGGGCCGCGTCGACTTTGCCGCTGTCCCGCCCGATCACCACCACAGTGGCGCCCGATTGCGCCAGGGCCTGGCTGATGCCCAGGCCGATCCCGGCCGTGCTACCGCTGACAATGGCTACTTTGCCGCTCACATCGATTTTCATGTTTCTGAACTCCCAAAGTTAAAGCGGCAGAGGCGCGCGCAGCGAAATCAACTGCGCATCGCGCAACGCCTGCCAGAAGGCTGCTGGAATCTGCTCTGACAACGCCGCCACGTCTTCGGCAATACGCCCCGGACGACTGGCACCGGGAATCACCGCCGCCACGGCCGGGTGTGTCAGGGAAAACTGTAGCGCAGCCGCCTTGACGCTGACGCCAAACGCCTGGGCAATCGCCTTGATCTGCTCGACCTTGCGGATGATCGCCGGGCTGGCCTGCTGGTATTCAAAGTGCGCGCCCCCGGCAAGGATGCCGGAGCTGTAGGGGCCACCGACCACGATCTCGACGTGCTGTGCAAGGGCGGCGTCCATCAGGCGCTGCAAGGCGCGGTCGTGGTCCAGCAGCGTGTAGCGGCCGGCCAGCAGAAAGCCGTCGGGCTGGGCTTCGGCCAGGTCCAGCGTCAACTCACAGGGTTCGACGCGGTTCACCCCCAGGCCCCAGGCCTTGATCACGCCTTCCTCGCGCAAACGCGTCAGCACCTTGAAAGCGCCGGTACGGGCCTGGTTGAAGTACTCCAGCCACTGGTCGCCGTAGAAATCCTGGGCAATGTCGTGCACCCACACGATGTCCAGGCGGTCGGTTTGCAGGCGCTCAAGGCTGTCTTCGATCGAGCGCAAGGTGGCATCGGCGCTGTAGTCATTGAGCATTTTGTTCGGGCGTCCGTGTTCGAACACACCGCTTTTCTCGCCCAGGTCACGGGCAGTGTTTTCGACTTCGTCGAGGATCACCCGGCCGACCTTGGTGCTGAGCACGTAGTCGTCGCGGTTGTAGCGGGCCAAGGCGCGGCCCAGGCGGATTTCCGACAGCCCCGACCCGTAGAACGGTGCGGTATCGAAATAACGCACGCCGTTATTCCAGGCAGCCTCGACGGTGGCCTGGGCTTCGTCTTCGGGGATGGCGCGGAACATATTGCCCAGCGGTGCGGTACCAAAGCCCAGTACGCCGGGCAGTTTGTCTTTCAAGCTCATGATGGCTTCCTCAATCGGTTCAAAGGGTCGCGATGACCGTTGAGCAGATCCTAGATTGCCTTGATCAGACCGTCCAAGACATACTGCGACCAACTTGAGTCCCGATAGGTCTTACATGATTGATCTACGCCAACTGCGCTACTTCGAAGTGGTCGCCGAAGAACAACACGTCGGCCGCGCCGCCGAGCGCCTGCACATCTCCCAGTCGCCGTTGAGCCGGCAGATCGCCCAGCTTGAAGAGCGCCTGGGCCTGACGCTGTTCGAACGCAGCCAGCAACGTATCCGCCTGACCCGCGACGGCCAGACATTTCTCGCCGAAACCAGGGCGTTGCTGACCCACGCCAGCCGCCTGGAATCCCTGGGCAAGCGCCTGGGTCGGGGTGAAGAAGGCGGCTTGTGCATCGGTTATATCGAGAACGCCATGCACGCCGGTGTGCTGCCCAACGCCCTGCGCGTGCTGCGCGATGACCGGCCCAACGTGCATATCAAGCTGTATAACTTGCCCTCCCTCGAACAGTTGGAAGGCCTGCGCCAACGCAGCCTGGACGTGGCCCTGGTGGGCGAGCCGCCGACGGCCGACGACCCAGACCTGACCGCCCGGCAGGTGCTCGATGACCCGATGCTGCTGGCCTTGCCCGAACATCACCCGCTGACCCAACAGCGCGAGTTATTGCCCGAGCACCTGGCCGAGCAACAATGGATCGGCGTACAGCGCAAACCCGGCGCCAACCCGGCTGACGACTTCGTCGCCGCGTGCATCCGGGCCGGCTTCACCCCACAGATCCCCATGGAAGCCAGCGAACCCTTCACCGCCCTGGGCCTGGTCGCCTCCGGCCTGGGCGTGGCAATGGTGCAAAAAGGCCTGAGCCGCAACGCACCACCGGGCGTGGTACTGCGCGAACTGCCCTGGCTGAGCTACACCGCCCCGCTCTGGGCGGCCTGGCACCGGATCAACCTGCGGCCGTTGGTGGAGACGTTTCGTAAGGTGCTGACTGAATAACTGATGCTCCGCGGTTCAAATGTGGGAGGGGGCTTGCCCCCTCCCACATTTGGATCACTGCCACAGGCAGAGCCCGTGTAATCAGAGCATCTCCCGCAACCGATACCACAACATCCCCAGCGCCAGCAGCGGCGAGCGCAACGCCTTGCCGCCTGGAAAGGTCATGTGCGGCACCTGGCTGAACACGTCCAGGCCCTGGCTGACACCGGTATGAATGCCTTCGGCCAGCAACCGCGCGCACCAGTGGGTCACGTTCAGCCCGTGACCGGAATAACCCTGGGCATAGAACACATTCGGGTACTGCTTGAGCCGCCCGACCTGAGGAAAACGGTTGGCCGTGATGCCGATCTTGCCGCCCCACTGGAATTCGATCCGGGTGTTGGCCAACTGGGGGAATACCTTGAGCATCTTCGGCCGCATATACGCGGCAATGTCCTGGGGATCGCGCCCCGAGTAATGGCAGGCGCCGCCGAACAGCAGGCGGCGGTCGGCGGTCAGCCGGTAGTAGTCCAGCCCGACTTTCTGGTCGCACAGCGCCAGGTTGTGTGGGATCAACTGATGGGCCACCGCCTCCGATAACGGTTCGGTGGCAATGATGTAGCTGCCCGCCGGCAGCACCTTGCCGCTCAGGCGCGGTTCCAGGTCTTCCAGATGGGCGTTGCAGGCCAGCACCAGGCTGGCCGCGCGCACCGTGCCGCCAGCGCAGCGCACTTGTACGCTGTCGCCGTGGATCAGCTCCAGCACCTGGGTCTGCTCGAAGATGCGCACCCCGAGGGATTCAGCCACACGCGCCTCGCCCAGCACCAGGTTGAGCGGATGCAGGTGACCGGACCCCATGTCGATCAAGCCTCCGGCGTACACCGTCGAGTCCACCACCTGCGGCATATCCTGCGGGCCGACAAGGCGGGTTTCGTGGGCGTATCCCAACGCCGCCAAGTGATCCTGTTCACCCTTGAAAGCCTGGAACTGCGCGGGGGTATTGGCCAGTTCGCAAAACCCCCAACGCAGATCGCAGTCGATGCCGTGCTCACGGATGCGTTCGCCCACCAGCGCCACCGAGTCGATGCCGGCGCGTTCCAGATAACGCACGCCCTCCTCGCCTACATGTTTGGCAAAGCCTGACACGTCATGGCCGATGCCGCGAATCAACTGCCCGCCGTTGCGTCCACTGGCGCCCCAGCCGATGCGGCGCGCTTCGAGCAGGATCACCGAGAGCCCGCGCTGGGCCAGTTCTATGGCGGTGTTGACTCCGGTAAAACCGCCGCCGATCACACACACGTCGGCGCTCAGGTCGGCATCCAGTGCCGACCGCTCCGGTATCGCGTGGGCCGATGCGCGGTAATAGGACTGGGCGTGGTCGTTGGGCTGCATCATCGGTTGGACTTCACTTTGCTCCAGGCGCGGGTCATCACGCGCATGGTCGCCGGGGTCGGCGTGGTGGAAATGTAGAGTTTGTCGAGCACGGCCTGGGGCGGGTACACCTCGGGGTCGTTCACCAGTTCCGGGGCCATGAAAGGCTTGGCCGCCGGGTTGGCGTTGGCGTAACCCACCGAGGCGCTGACCTTGGCGATCACCTCGGGCTCGAGCAGGTAGTTGATGAAGGCGTGGGCTTGTTTGGGGTTGCTCGCGTCGGCCGGGATCGCCAACAGGTCGAACCACAGGTTGGAGCCTTCCTTGGGAATCGAATAGGCGATGTTGACGCCGTTCTTGGCTTCCTTGGCGCGGTTGGCCGCCTGGAACACATCGCCGGAATAACCGAACGCCACGCAGATATTGCCGTTGGCCAGGTCCGAAATGTACTTGGAGGAATGGAAATAGGTGATGTACGGCCGCAGCGTCAGCAGCTTGGCCTCGGCGAGTTTGTAGTCTTCGGGGTTCTCGCTGCGCGGGTCTTTGCCCAGGTAGTTGAGCACTGCCGGAAACAACTCATCGGCCGAGTCGAGGAAGGCCACGCCACACTCGTGCAGCTTCTTGAGGTTGTCGGGCTCGAACAGCACAGCCCAGGAATCGATGCGGTCGATGCCCAGCACTTGCTTGACCTTGTCGACGTTGTAACCGATGCCGTTGGTGCCCCACAGGTACGGCACCGAGTGCGCGTTGGCCGGGTCATTCTGCTCGAGCAATTTGAGCAGCCTCGGGTCCAGGTTCTTGAAATTGGGCAGTTGCGCGCGGTCGAGCGTGAGGAATGCGCCGGCTTTTACCTGGCGCGCCAGGAAGTGGTTGGACGGCACCACCACGTCATAGCCGGTACGCCCCGCGAGCAACTTGCCTTCCAGGGTTTCGTTGGAGTCGAACACGTCGTAGACCACCTTGATACCCGTGCTGGCCTGGAAGTCCGCCAGGGTGGTCTCGCCAATGTAATCGGTCCAGTTGTAGACGCTGACCGTTGATGCAGCCTGGCCGGCACCGCTGAACGCCGCCAGCAGGGCCAGCGGAAGAAGTTTGCTCACAACACGCATATCCACACCTCGTTATGATGGTTTTCAGACGCTCAACAGCAGGAATTCGCGCTCCCAGGAACTGATCACACGCTTGAAGTTTTCGTGTTCGGCGCGCTTGACCGCCACGTAGCCGCGCACGAACTTGTCACCCAGGTACTGCTTGACCGTGGCGCAGTCCTCCATGCGTGCCAGCGCGTCTTCGAGGGTGAACGGCAGGCGCAAATTGCGACGCTCATAGGCGCGCCCTTCAACCGGGGCGCTGGGTTCGATCCGCTCGATCATGCCCAGGTAGCCGCACAACAGGCTCGCGGCAATCGCCAGGTACGGGTTGGCATCGGCCCCCGGCAAACGGTTTTCCACGCGCATCGCGTCGGGGCTGGAGGTGGGCACGCGCAGGCCGACGGTGCGGTTTTCTTCGCCCCATTCGACGTTGACCGGTGCGGAGGTGTCCGGCAGAAAGCGCCGGAACGAATTCACGTTGGGCGCGAACATTGGCAGTAGCTTGGGAATGTATTTTTGCAGGCCACCGATGTGATGCAAAAACAGCTGGCTCATCTTGCCGTCGGCGTCGACGAACACCGGTTTGCCGGTGGCGATATCGACCACGCTCTGGTGCAGGTGCATGGCGCTGCCGGGCTCGTCGGCCACCGGTTTGGCCATGAAGGTGGCGGCCACGTTGTGTTTGAGCGCGGCTTCGCGCAGGGTGCGTTTGAACACGGTGATCTGGTCGGCCAGGTCCAGTGCGTCGCCGTGACGGAAGTTGATTTCCATCTGCGCCGGGCCGTCTTCGTGGATCAGCGTATCGAGGTCCAGGCCCTGGGCTTCGCACCAGTCGTAGACGTCTTCGAACAGCGGGTCGAATTCGTTGGCGGCGTCGATGGAGAATGACTGGCGCCCGGTTTCGGCGCGGCCGGAGCGGCCAATCGGGGTTTTCAGCGGCAGGTCCGGGTCTTCGCAGCGCTGGGTCAGGTAGAACTCCATTTCCGGCGCGACAATCGGCTGCCAGCCTTGCTCGGTGTAGAGCTGCAGGACTTTTTTCAGCACGTTGCGCGGCGACAATTCGATCGGGTTGCCCTGCTTGTCGAAGGTGTCGTGGATCACGATGGCGGTAGGTTCGATGGCCCACGGCACCACGTAGGTGGCGTTGGCCACCGGGCGGCAGATCATATCGATATCGGCCGGGTCAAGCAGGTCGTAGTAGACCTCGTCGTCGACAAAGTCCCCGGTCACCGTTTGCAGCAGCACACTTTCCGGCAGGCGCATGCCTCGCTCATGCAGGAACTTGTTGGTGGGCGCAATCTTGCCGCGTGCGATGCCAGTCAAGTCACTGATCACGCATTCGACTTCGGTGATCTTGTGTTCTTTCAGCCAGAGGGAGAGCTGATCGAAGGGGGCGTTCATAAGGACCTCGTCTTGGGTAGGATGCCGCACAGGCTTGTACTGGCGACGCATTGAGGTCTATCTTGGGCCCGCCTTGAAACCGCATCTATCCACTTTGTACGCCACACAACGCACCAATAGAGTGCGCACGGACCACCCATGACACAGGCAACCGCTTTGCGCGTACAGGCCTTCGCCACCGGCGATGTGGCCGCTCAATGCCAGGCGACACCCGGTTGGGTGCAGCAGTACCAGCAGATGTCTCCCGGGCATTTTGCCGGACGCGTGCGCTACCTCGACCTGCAAGGCGTGCAGGTGTACGAAGAGAGCATGAACACCCGCGTCGAGCAGCATTTCAACGCCCCGCCGGGTTCGCTGGCGTTCTGTTTCGACGGCAGCGACAACGCGCTGTACCTGCTCAATGGCGAAAGTCGAAATACCTGGATCACCCCGGAAAACTACCGTGAGACCGCCGTGGTGTTCGGCCCGCAGTTCGTGCAGCGCCACGGGCTGGACATGGCCAGGCTCGAAGGCTTGTTCATGGCCCCGCTGACGAGTCAGCAGAACGCGCTGTTTGCCCGGTGGCTGAGTGGCACGCTCACGCGCTTGTCCGCCGTGATCGAACCGGCCAGCCGCGACGCCCTCACCCAGCAATTGCTCGACGACTGCCTGTTCATCCTCGACAACGCCTGCGTGTGCCTGGACCGCAGTTCGCTGCAAAAACGCGGCGCCGAGCGCCTGTTGATGGCCCGCATCGGCGAATGGGCGGCGGATGCCCCGGACGAAACCGTCAATCTGTTGGAGCTGGCGCAGATCGCTGGCGTGCCATTGCGCCAATTGCAGCAAGGGTTCAAGACCTACACCGGCATGAGCCCGGCGCAGTGGTTGCGCCTGCGTCGATTGAATGGCGCGCGGCGGGAGTTGTTGGCGTGCGCTGGCACTACCGTGGCCGAGGTGGCAATGAATTGGTCGTTCTGGCACCTGGGCCGGTTTTCCAACAGCTACCGCGCGCTGTTCAAAGAACTGCCCAGCGAAACCCTGCTGAAAAAACGCGGTTAACACTGTGGCAGGGGGCAAGCCTCTTTCCCACATTGAATCGAGCACACCTTGTAAAACTCGGCACTTGCCCCTAGCTTATGCGCCCCCCGCCCAGCGCTTTAAGGCCCTGCCCCATGGTTTTGCGTTTTCGTCCCGTCGTCACTTCACGTTTCGCCCTCGGCCTGTTACTCAGTGGCGGCATCGGCAACAGCCTGGCGGCGCAGATCGAACTGCCGACGGTCAACGTCCAGGGCCAGGACGAGTCGGGCTATCGCACCGAAACCGCTTCGGTCGGTGGCTTCGATGAAGCGCCCCTGCTCGATACGCCCGCCTCGATCAGCGTGATCAACGCCGCGCTGATCAAGGACCAGCAGGCACGCCTGCTCAGTGAGGTGCTGCGCAATGACGCCTCAGTCGGCGACAGCTACGCGCCCATCGGCTACTACGAAAACTTCGTGGTGCGCGGCTTCTCGCTGAATGCGGCGAGCAGCTACAAGATCAATGGGCGCACCATCACCGGCGAGCAGAACGTCGCCCTGGAAAACAAGCAACAGGTGGAAGTGCTCAAGGGCTTGGCCGGCTTGCAAAGCGGCATCTCCGAGCCCAGCGGCGTGATCAACTACGTGACCAAGCGCCCCGAGGACGTGCGCTCGGTGACGGTGTCCACCGATGATCGCGGCAGCGGTTATGTCGCCACCGATATCGGCGGCTGGTTCGGCAGTGAGCAGCAGTTTGGCCTGCGCGCCAACGTCGCCCATGAAGACCTCAATTCCTACGTAGAACACGCCAACGGTCAGCGCGATTTTGTGTCCCTGGCCTTCGACTGGAACATCAGCCCCGACGCCGTGCTGCAACTGGACGCCGAATACCAGAACAAACAGCAGCGCTCGGTGCCGGGTTATCAATTGCTCGGCGGTTCCGAGGTACCCCACGACGCCTCGCCGAAAAAGCTGCTCGGCCATCAGACCGGCTCCAAGCAAGTGGGCATCGACTCGCTCAACCTCAACGGCAAGTTCGAATACCGCTTCAGCGAGCAGTGGAAAGGCACTGTCAGCGCGGCGCGCAGCAAGGTGGTGATCGATGATTACAGCGCGTTTGCCTGGGGTGGCGATACCAATGGCGTGGGCAATTACTTCACGCCGGAGGGCGACTACGGCATCTACGACTACCGCAGCCCCGACGACACTCGCCGTGATGATGAAGTCCAGGCCGCCATGACCGGCCTGTTCGACACTGCCGGCCTGGGCCATGAACTGACCTTTGGTACCAGCGCGTTTCGCCGGGTGATCGACAAGCGTGACTCGGTCAACGAGTACATCGGCAGCGGCAACATCCACCAGGACCCACCGAGCTTCACGCCCACCGACAAGCCGTTGAACGATAGCCATCGCAACCTCGACAGTCGCCAATACGGCGTGTTTGTCACCGACCGCATTCGTTTCAACGAGCAGTGGCAAACGCTCCTCGGCGGGCGCGAAGTGCGTCTGGATGAAAAGGCCTACGACAAAGACGGCACCGAAGCGCGCCACACCCAACGGTATGTATTCCTGCCCCAGGCGTCGTTGATCTATAAACCGGTGGACAATGTCTCGCTGTACACCAGCTACAGCAAAGGCTTGTCCCTGGGCGGCACGGCACCGTGGTTTGCCACCAACAGCAGCGAAACCCTGGCACCCACCACCTCACGGCAAATCGAAGCCGGGGTGAAATACGACTGGCGGCGCATCAGTTTCGCCGCCGCCGTGTTCCAGACACGCCAGGCCTATCAGTACGCGAAGCCCGAAGACGGTGGGTTCAACTACGTGCAACAGGGCCAGCAGAAAAACACCGGGGTCGAACTGTCGGCCAACGGCTGGGCCACCGAGCGCCTGCAGATCGCCACGAGCGTGGCAGCCATTCGCGCACGGGTGACGGGCAGCGGCACGCCGGACTACGAGGGCCACCAGGCGATCAACGTGCCCACGCTGCGCGCCAGTGCGTACGCTGATTATGCGTTGCCGTGGGTCAATGGCCTGGCGGTGCTCGGCGGCGTGCAATACAGCGCGAAAAAGTACGCCAACCGCAGCGGCAATGTGGAGGTGGGCGATTATGCGGTGGTCAATGTAGGCAGCCGCTACACCACCAAAGTCGATGGCTATGAAACGGTGTTTCGCCTGAGCGTCGACAACCTGTTCGACAAGCGCTACTGGCGCGACGCGGGCGAATACATGGGCGATGACTACCTGTTCCAGGGCGCACCGCTGACGGCGCGCCTGAGTGCATCGGTGAATTTCTAAGGTTTACTTGGGCATCTTGCGAAAGCCCACCGCCAGGCGGTTCCAACTGTTGATGGTGGAGATCGCCACGCTCAGGTCGACCTGTTCCTGTGGGCTGAATTCGGCGGCCAGGGCGTTGAAGTCCTCGTCCGGGGCGTGGGTCTGGCTGAGCAGGGTCAGGCTTTCGGCCCAGGCCAGGGCAGCGCGTTCACGTGGGGTGAAGAACGGCGTTTCACGCCAGGCCGATACGGTGTAAAGGCGGCGCTCGGTTTCACCGCCCTTGCGCGCGTCGGCGGTGTGCATGTCGAGGCAGAATGCGCAGCCGTTGATCTGCGAGACGCGCAGGCGCACCAGTTCCAGCAGCGGCAATTCGATGGACAGCTTGCCGACCGCAGCCTCCAGGGCAAGCATGGCCTTCATGGCGTCCGGGGAAGCGGTGTAGAAATCGGTACGGGTTTGCATGGTGATACTCCAGAACGGTGGGATGGGTGAGCAGATTAGTCACCGGGGCGTTCTGGAGAAATAGCCAATCCGGGCGAAGAACAGGTGACCAATCTACAGGCCGCGGTTCCTCAACCACTGCAGGAAACCTTTCTTCACCGGCACCACCGGCGCATCCTCGGTCAGCGCCTGGGCGGCGTGCACGCGGAAGTCCAGCAGCGCCTTCATGGCTTCGCCGATGTCGTGCCGCGCATCCAGGCACGGCTTGAGGTATTCGTTTTCGATGCGGTACAGCGTGCAGTAGGTCTTGGCTGTGAAGTCCGCCAGGGTGGCCTGTTCGGTCAGGATGCCGGACTCGCCAATCACCTCCCCCGGCCCCATGCGCCCGGCCTCGAACGTGTGGCCGCCCTTGACCAGCATCACCGAGACCACCCCGGATTCGATGATGAACAGGTGATCGCTGACCTCCCCCGCCGGCAGGATCATGTCGCCGGCGCGGTAGGTGTGCAGGCTCATGTTCTGGCTGAAGGTGTCTTTTTCTTCCTGGCGCAGGGTAGAAAAGATCGACGACCGTTCAAGCAATGCCCGTGCGCCGGAGACCGTGGCGGGTGTACCGCCTTCGGTGGCGGACAACAGGCCCACGCCCGCCGCCTGCAAGTGGCGGAATGCCAGATCGTAAAGCTGGTTGCGTACGTCGCGCTTGAGGCTCATGGCCGGCACGAAGCCGCTGATTTCATATTCCACGCCGCCACTGGTCGAAGCCTTGAACGCCACGCTGGGCGCCGGTTTGGCCAACAGCGCGCGGCAGCCCTGCATCGCACGCTCAAGGGCTTCGATCACCGTCTGCGGGCGTGCATGGGGGCTCACTTGCAGGCTGACCGCCAGGCCGAACATGTCCGCCGGGCGCGAGAAATTGATGATCTTGGCCTTGGCCGCCAGGGAATTGGGGATGACCGCCAGGCTGCCCTGGGAGGTCTGCAGCCGCGTGGCGCGCCAGTCGATATCGGTGACACGGCCTTCGGTGCCGTCGATGGAGATCCAGTCGTCGATCTGGTAGGGCTTGGTGGTGTTGAGGACAATCCCGGAAAACACGTCGCTCAGGGTGCTTTGCAAGGCCAGGCCGACGATGATCGCCACCGCGCCGGAAGTGGCGAGCACGCCCTTGACCGGCAGGTCGAGTACGTAGGCCATGGCAGCGATGATCGCGATCAGGAAAATCACCGCGCCCATCAGGTCCTGCAACAGCCGCCCGGTGTGGCCGACCCGCTGCATCATCACCGCGCCGAGCAGAACCGTGAGGGTGCGCGCCGCGAACAGCCACCAGCCGATCTGCAACGCGGTTGCCGCCAGGTGCAGCGTGGTGTCATCGGCGTAAGGCGCCGCTTGCATGGGGTTCATGCCGTCGTTGAACAGCACCGCACTGAAGACCGCAAAGATCACCAGCCGCGCCGCGAGCTTCCAGTTGGCAAGCGTGGGCGAGATAAGGCGCCACACGGCGATGTCGATAAGGATCAGCGCCAGGGCGCACAACATCGGGTGATCAACAATAAATGAGGGCATCCAGGCGACTCCAGGGCGAATGCGCAGAAGATCGCATGAAATGGCGATGGCGGGTATAGCGCAGAAAAAAATGTGGGAGGGGGCTTGCCCTGACACCAGTCAGTCAAGCCGAACACCGTGCCTGTGGCGAGGGAGCTTGCTCCCGCTGGACTGCGCAGCAGGCCCATGGTTTGGGGCCGCTTCGCGGCCCAGCGGGAGCAAGCTCCCTCGCCACAGGTTGCTTCTCGCTGCTGCTTCCCCTCCCAGGGAGGGCTATAAACACGCTGGGATCAACCCTGCATCCGGCCGAACTTGCCCGACTGGAAGTCGGCGAACGCCTGGTGGATTTCCTGCTCGGTGTTCATCACGAACGGGCCGTGGCCGACGATGGGCTCGTTGATCGGCTCGCCGCTGAGCAACAGCACCTTGGCGTCGTCATTGGACTCCAGGCTGATCCGGTCACCGTCACGCTCGAACAACGCCAACTGCCCCTGGCGCGCAACTTCCTCACGATTGACCAGCACGGTTCCGCTGAGGATCACCAGCGCGGTGTTACGCCCCGCGTGCAAGTCCAGCGTCACGGCCTTGCCGGCATTGAGGCGCAAATCCCACACATCAATCGGCGTGAAAGTGCGCGCCGGGCCTTGCGTACCGGCGAATTCACCGGCGATCAAGCGCAGGTGCCCCGCATCGTCCGCCAGCGGCAGCACCGGAATGTCGCCATCGACGAGGGTCTGGTAACCGGGGTCTGTCATTTTGTCCTTGGCGGGCAAGTTGACCCACAGCTGCACCATCTCCATCGTCCCGCCTGTGCGGGCAAAGTCTTGGGAGTGGAACTCTTCATGGAGAATGCCTTTGGCCGCCGTCATCCATTGCACATCGCCCGGGCCGATTTTGCCGCCGGCACCAGTGGAGTCGCGGTGCTCGACTTCGCCGTCATAGACGATGGTCACCGTTTCAAAGCCGCGATGCGGGTGCTGGCCGACGCCGCGACGGGTGTCGGTAGGCGTGAATTCGACCGGGCCGCCGTGGTCCAGCAACAGGAATGGGCTGATGTGTTTGCCCATTGTGTCGTAGGAAAACAGCGTGCGCACCGGAAAGCCATCGCCAACCCAATGGGTGCGCGGGCTGGTGTAGATACCAATCAGTTTTTTCATGGTGTACCTCCAAAGTGCATACACCATAAGCCCCCTGCCCTTAGCGCACTAGCCGGCGAAAGCGGCGCGGATCGTTCTATGTATAGGACAATACCTTGGTCGCGCGCTGACGCAACAGGTGAAACGCGACGAAGGCCGTGACGGCAAAGGCAGCCTGGATGACGATCATCGGCGTCGCGCTGCCATCACGCAGATGGCTCAACAGCACGCCGCTGCAAGTGGCCCCGAACATCTGCGCAAACCCCATCAATCCCGCCGCCAGCCCTGCACGGTGGGCGTTGGGCATGACTCCGCCTGTGACCGTACCGGGCAGCACCAGCCCGCCGCCAAGCGTGGCCAGGGCGATGGGCAGGTCCAGGCCCACCACTGAGAGCCCGAACAGCATATAAATCAACAGTGCCAACACGCCGCCGGCCGCCACCAACGTCACGCCCATCGTCACAATCCGCTGCGGCCCCAGGCGTAGGATATTGCGTCGGGTATAGGTGGAACCGAGGATCAGCATCGACACGATCAGGCCGAAGTTGATGCCGTATTCCAGGCTGCTCAAACCCAGCAGATTGATAAACACCGCCGACGAACCGGCAATGACCGCAAACATCGCGCCGTAGGTACAGGCCAGCGCCACAGCGTAGGCGCGATACTGGCGGCCCTTGAGCAAATCCAGGTATTGCCCGCCGAGGGTGCGCCAGTGCGCGGCCTTCGGGTCGAGATGAAGGTTGCTCTCGCGAAAGAACAGCACCGCAAGCACTAACACCACGCTGCCAATGCCCCCTGCGAGTACGATGGGCGCGTGCCAACCGAACAGTTTGATCAGCAAGCCGCCCGCCATCGGCGCCACCACGATGGCATAAAGCATGCCGATCATGGTCAGCGCCAGGGCCGGTCCCGCCTCGGTTTTCCACACATCACGCACCACCGTGCGCGCCAGCACCAACGCAGCGCACGCTCCCAGGCCTTGCAGCACGCGGGCGGCGATAAATTGCTGGATGTCGGTGACCAGCAGCATCGACAGCGTCGCCAGCACATACAACGTGAGGCCGGCGAGCAATACCGGGCGGCGGCCGATACGGTCCGACAACGGCCCGAACAGCAACTGGCCCAGGCCGAACGCGGCAACGAACGCGGACAGTGCCATCAGCGCCGAACCTTGCGGCGCCAGCAGCGCCTGCTCGATGGCGCCCAGGCCTGGGATGATCAATTGCGTGGAGACTTCACCCAGCGCGGTCAGGGCAACCAGCAGGAACAACAAGCGGCGCGAAGGTGTGGGGGCGTTTGCCATGGGAAATATCCGGGGGCTGGATTTATTTATATTTCGACCATAATATGGCTAAAAAATTATGTCCATAATTTTTTCCCCTTGGTCACCCTGGAGTTCGTCATGCCCCCTCTCCACCTGCGCCTTCTCACGCCCCTGGCTTTATTGGCGGTCCTCAGTGGCTGCAACAGTCAGGCCGACAGCGCTGCTCAAGTTTCCCCGCCGCGCCCGGTGCTGGCCGCCAAGGTCGAGGCTGGCGGCACCCAGCAAAGCGCCTACACCGGCGTGGTTGCCGCCCGCACCGAAAGCAACCTGGGCTTTCGGGTCAGTGGCAAGGTGATCGAACGCAAGGTCGATCCCGGCCAGCACGTGTCCCGTGGCGACACGCTGCTGGTGCTGGACATCGGCGATTTCGAACTGGCGTTGCGCTCGGCGAAAAACCGTGTGAACGCTGCCCAGGCGCAGTTGCGCCAACGTCGCGATGACGAAAACCGCTACCAGCGCCTGGCCAGCACCGGCGCGGTGTCACGGCAGATCTTCGACCAGTCGGCGACCAACCTGCGGGTTGCCGAAGCCGAACTGGCCGCGGCGCAATCGGACGCCAGCCAGATCGAAAACCGCCGCACCTATTCCGTGCTCAAGGCTGATGGCGACGGCATCATCACCGACGTGCTGGCGGATCGCGGCCAGGTAGTGACCGAAGGGCAGATCGTTGCACGCCTGGCCCATGACGGCGCCCGCGAAGCCATCGTCAACCTGCCGGAACAGCAGCGCGCCCAGGCCACGCAAAGCGCCCTGGCCTTCGCCTTCGGCGCCCCGGAGCAGGCGGTCACCGCCACCCTGCGTGAACTCTCCGCCAGCGCCGATCCCACCACCCGCACCTACCGCGCACGCTATGTACTGCACGGCCCGGCCCAGCGTTTCGCTCTCGGCTCGACCATCACCGTGCGCCTGCAGGGTAACGGCCAGGCCCAGCAAACCCGCGTGCCCATCGGTGCGTTGCAGGACGCGGGGCAAGGCACCGGCGTCTGGTTGATCGGCGAAGACAACACCGTCAGCTTCGCCCCGGTGAACGTCGCCAGTCTCGGCCAGGAAGAGGCCCTGCTCGACAGCGGGGTCACACCCGGCCAAACCATCGTCGCCCTCGGCGCGCACCTGCTGCACAGCGGTGACAAGGTACGCCTGCTGCCCGCCCAGGCGCTGGCCCTCGACCGCAAACAGGACCAATGAGCATGCGTGGAATCAACCTCTCGGAACTGGCGGTCAAGCACCGCGCGGTCACCCTGTTCCTGATCATCGCGATTATCGCCGCCGGGATCTTCTCGTTCGGCAAACTGGGGCGCGCCGAAGACCCATCGTTTACCGTCAAGGTCATGACCATCACCGCCGCCTGGCCCGGCGCCACCGCTGAGGAAATGCAAGAGCAAGTGGCCGACCGCCTGGAAAAGCGCCTGCAGGAACTGGACTACTACGACCGCGTCGAGACCATCGCTCAACCGGGGTTCGTCTCGATGCGCATGACGTTCCTTGAATCCACGCGCCCAAGCGAGATACAGGACCTGTTCTACCAGACCCGCAAAAAACTCAGCGACGAAGCCGCGAAACTGCCCAAGGGCGTGATCGGGCCGTTTTTCAACGATGAGTATTCGGATGTTTACTTTGCGCTCTACGCCCTGGAGGCCGAACACCTGCCCCATCGCCAGCAAGTGCAAATGGCCGAAGAACTGCGCCAGGGCCTGCTCAACCTGCCGGGGGTGAAGAAGGTCAATATCCTCGGCGAACAGGCCCAGCGTGTGTTTGTCGAGTTTTCCTATGAGCGCCTGGCGACCCTGGGCATCAAGCCCGAACAGATCTTCGCTGCCCTCGCCGCCCAAAACGCCGTGGCGCCCTCAGGTTTCGTCGAAACCGCCGGCGCCCGCGCCTATATCCGCATCGATGGCGCCTTCGACAGCCTGGCGTTGATCGAGAACGTGCCGCTGCAAGCCAATGGCCGCGTGCTGCGCATCGCCGATGTGGCAACCGTGCGGCGGGGCTATGAAGACCCGCCCAGCTACCGCATCCGCCACCAGGGCGACCCGGCGCTGATGCTCGGAGTCATCATGGAGAAGCACTGGAACGGCCTGGAACTGGACAAGGGCCTGCAGGCCCAGGAAGCCCGAATCCAGGCCGACCTGCCCCTGGGCGTGAATTTTGCCAAGGTGTCCGACCAGGCGAAAAACATCAGCCTGGCAGTGAACGAGTTCATGCTCAAATTCTTCGTCGCCCTGGCCGTGGTGATGCTGATCAGCCTGTTGGCCCTGGGGTTTCGCGTGGGGCTGGTGGTGGCGGCGGCCGTGCCGCTGACGCTGTCGATCGTGTTTGTGATCATGCTCGTCACCGGCCGTGAATTCGACCGCGTCACCCTCGGCGCCCTGATCATTTCCCTGGGCCTGCTGGTGGACGACGCCATCATCGCCATCGAGATGATGGTGGTAAAACTCGAAGAAGGCTTTGACCGCATCCATGCGGCCACCTACGCCTGGAGCTCCACGGCGGCGCCCATGTTGACCGGCACGCTGGTGACGATCATCGGCTTTTTACCCGTGGGGTTCGCACGATCCGGTGCCGGCGAGTACGCCGGCAATATCTTCTGGATCGTTGGCTTTGCGCTGATTTCGTCCTGGCTGGTGGCGGTGGTGTTCACGCCGTATCTGGGCGTGAAACTGTTGCCGCAGATCAAGCCGGTGCCTGGCGGGCATGATGCGATTTACGCCGGGCGCTACTACCAGAAACTGCGCAGCCTGGTGGAAACCTGCGTGCGCAGGCGCTGGCTGGTGACCGGATTGGTGGTGGCGGCGTTTGTGCTGTGCGGCCTGGGCATGGGGGTGGTGAAGAAACAGTTCTTCCCCGATTCCGACCGTTCGGAGCTGATTCTGGAGGTGTACATGCCGCCCGGCAGCGCGTTCAAAAGCACCGAAGCGGTGGCCGCGCAAGTCGAGAAAGCGCTCTTGCAGGAGCCGCAGACCAGTCTGGTCGATACTTATGTGGGCGGCGGCGCACCGCGCTTTTTCCTGTCGCTGAACCCTGAACTGCCGGACCCGGCGTTCGCCAAATTGATCGTGCAAACCCCGGACTCCCACGCGCGCGATGCATTGAAAGTGCGCATGCGTGAGCGCATCGCCGCCGGCGAGTTTCCCGCCGCGCGGGTACGCGTGACGCAATTGGTGTTCGGCCCGCCGGTGCCGTTCCCGGTGGTGTTTCGTGTGTCCGGGCCGAACCTGGACGTGCTGCGCGGGCTGTCCGAGCAGGTGCGCCAAGTGGTGGCCGGCAACCCGCTGACCCGCGACGCCTTCCTCGAATGGGGCGAGCGCGCCAGCGGTTATCGCCTGGTGCTGGACCAGGATCGCCTGCGCCTGCTCGGCTTCACGCCCGACGAGGTCAAGTCCCAGCTCAACGCCCTGCTCAGCGGCAACCCGATCACCGAAGTGCGCGAAGGCAACCGTACCGTGTCGGTGGTGGCCCGCGCCCAGGGCAGCCAGCGCGAAGACCTCGGCAACCTCAACAACATGACCCTGACCAACAGTGCGGGCACCTCGGTGCCGCTGGCCCAGGTCGGGCATTTCCAGGCGGTGATGGAAGAACCGATCCTCAAGCGCCGCGACCGCGCCACCACCGTGGAAGTGCGCGCCGACATCGTCGACGGCGTACAACCGCCCGACGTGGAAATGGCCGTGTACAAAGACCTGCAACCGCTGATCGCGAAACTGCCCAGCGGCTACCGGATCGACATCGGCGGCCCGGTGGAAGAAAGCGCCAAGGCCAACGCCGCCCTGGCGGTACTGTTCCCGATCATGATCCTGCTGACCCTCACGGTGATCATGTTCCAGGTGCGCTCCTTCGGCGTGATGTTGATGGTCTTCGCCACCGCGCCGCTGGGCCTGATTGGCGCGGTGCCGACCTTGCTGCTGTTCAACCAGCCGTTCGGCTTCAACGCGATCCTCGGGCTGATCGGCATCGGCGGGATTCTGATGCGCAATACGCTGATCTTCACCGACCAGATTCGCCAGAACCAGGATCACGGCATGCCGATACGCGAGGCGATCATCGAAGCCACCGTGCGCCGAGCGCGGCCGGTGATCCTCACCGCACTCGCGGCGGCGCTGGCGTTCATTCCACTGACGCTGTCGGTGTTCTGGTCGTCCCTGGCCTATGTGCTGATCGGCGGGGTGCTGGTGGGCACGGTGTTGACGCTGTTGTTCCTGCCGGCGCTGTGCAGCCTGGTACTGCGCGACCGGCTTGCCGAAACTTCCCACGCAACCGCCGGATAAGCTCTACTCCCCTGCCCTGAAAACCGCTGCAAAGTCCCTCGCCTGATCACACAGTGCGAGGGAATGCAGATGGTTTTTTTCGTTAAGCCCCTGTTTAACGGGGTCATTGCTTGAACCCGGCCATTGGCAGGCTGGCCCTGACGCCCATGGATGTGAAGAAGCTCGACATTGAGAGCGTCTTCCGTGACTTGCGCGATTGCCTGAATACATTTGACGAATGGGCTTCAAGTTTCTGGAGCGTCTCGGCGCTGGATGTCGAACAGGTATTCAAGGTTGGGGATGAAGTGACGTTGGTGGCCCCCATCAACCGTTCGATCTTCCCCAGCAGCACCGTCGCTACATGCCAGGCCACGGGGACCTTGACCCTGGTGCATATGTTCCAGAGCACGCGCTTCGTGCCTATCGGCAACACGCCGGTGGTGCTGCAACGCGTCGACCCAAACGGCGGCCTGGGCGAGCTCATTCACAAGACCATCGGCCCAAGCGGCATCCTCGAAGTTTCCGAGTGTGATCGCAACGAGCGCTACCGGGTCAGCTTTTATCCCAACGTTTCCCAGGATCACGTCAAGGCACTGTAAGCGTCCTACCAGTCGGTGATCGCAGAGTTAGAAACGCGGCTGCGCAAAGAGTGGACCGACACCTTTGAGGCCCAGTGGAAAAACTACGCAGACGTTAGCCCCCTTGACCGACGACGAATGCTGGAAGCGGCGTTTCTCAGTGGCATGGGCAAAGCGCTTTACAGCCTGTGGGACAACATTACCGAGCTGTACGATCTGCTGGCTGACCTCAAGCCCGACAGCGAAAAGTTATTGCAGTACCTCTCTCAAGCCGAACTCGATGAGCTGCTGAAGCTAGGCAAGGATACGCTTGCCCAGGGGCTGCTCGTGCTCAGTGATGAGCCGCTGTTGTTTATCCATTTGTCGGCGATGGTCAGCTGGATGCAAATGCTGCCGCCGCCGGAGATGACTGAACTATGGGGCGAAATCACTGGTGAGGTGCTGATCAACCTGCTGCTGATTCGCGTGTGTGGGGCGATGGGGTTGGCGGTGCGGTTGGGGCCCCAGGTGCTCAGTCGCGTTAGATCCGGGCGAGCGCGGGCGTTGTTGGAGTTGCTGGCCAAGCAGGTTGTGGGGCCTGGGCTGGAAACCCATGTGGAGGCCGCCAAGCCGGTGTTGCTGAGCAGTGCAGCGACGGCGATCAAGGCGGTGCCCGTTGGGCCATTGAAAGTGGGCGAGACGCTGGTTTCAAACCCGGTGCCGGCGGTTCGCAGCAAGACGCAGCGCACGGCGTTGGTTCGTCAGGAGGCGGTGGATGATGTGCCTGCTTCCGCTAAAAATCCGGCCGGGGATGCTGCTGTCTCTTCGGACAAGACCGTCACCCACGGCTGCCCGGTGTCGATGGTCACCGGGGAGGAATTGCTGACCCTCACCGATGGCGCGCTGGATGGAATTTTGCCGTTCGAGTGGACGCGCTTGTATCGCACCAGTGCGGTGGAAGTGGATTGCGGGTTGGGGTTTGGCTGGAGCCATGCGCTGGCGCAGCGGCTGGTGGTGTCGGGCGATTCGGTGGTGTGGACCGATCATGAAAACCGCTCGACCACCCTGCCCTTGCCGACGGTGGCTCGGCCAGCGATTACCAACAGCCTGGCGGAAGCGGCGATTTACCTGGGGTCGTTGCCGGATGAACTGGTGCTGGCCCAGGGCTCGCGGTTCTACCACTTTTGCGACGGTGCGCTGACGGCGATCAGCGATGTGTATGACAACCGGTTGCGCATTTTCCGGGATCGGTTGGGGCGGATTGAGCGGCTGGATAACGGTGTCGGCCGCTCTTTGTTTTTGCGCTATGAGCTGGATCGCATTGTGGCGGTGGACTACCAGGTTCATCGCGCCAAGGGTTATGAACCCTTTGTTTGGGTGACCGAGCAGAACGTCGTTTCCTACGTCTATGACGACAGTGGACGGCTGGTGTCGGCGACCAACGCTATCGGTGAATGTGAGCGTTATCGGTACGACGAACAGCACGTCATTCTCGAGCGGCAACTGGCCGGTGGCGCGAGCTTTTTCTGGGAATGGGAACGCACTGGCAAGGCCGCACGCTGCGTCCGGCACTGGGCCAGCTTTTCGCAGATGGACACGCGCTATGTCTGGGGTGACGACGGGCGCGTCACCGTGCACAACGTCGATGGCAGCCAGGAAGTCTACGTACATGACCAGCGGGCGCGGCTGGTACAGCGCATCGATCCCGACGGCGCCCAGCATTTCAAATCCTACGATGACAAGGGCCGACTGACCGTCGAGCAGGACCCGCTGGGTGCGGTGACAGCATATCAATACGACGACGCCGGACGCCTGGTGGCGCTGTTTCCGGGGGATGACGAGCCGACGGCCTACGAGCATGACAACGGCTTCGTACGGGTGGTGCGTCGCGGTGAGGCGGTCTGGAAATACGAGCGTAATGACCAGGGCGATGTCATTCGCCAGATCGATCCCGATGGCCATGCGACCGACTACAGCTACGACAAGCGTGGGCAACTCACCGGCGTTTGGTACCCCGACAACAGCTGCCATCGGCTCGTGTGGAATGAGCGCGGACAGCTCGTTGAAGAACAGCTGCCTAATGGCGGGACCAAGCGTTATCGCTATGACGACCTGGGCCGGCAGATTGCGCATGAGGATGAACACGGCTCCCTGACCCAGTATCAATGGGACGGCGTAGGTCGGTTAACTCGCCTGGTGCTGCCGGACGGTGCCACGCGGGAATTCAGCTACAACCCCTACGGAAAAATCATCGCCGAACGCGATGAACTGGGCCACGTCACCCGCTACGAATACGCCGACGGCCTGCACTTGATCAGCCGTCGCATCAACGCAGACGGCACCCAGCTCAAGTACCGCTACGACAACGCTCGCTTACTGCTAACCGCCATCGAAAACGAGGTCGGCGAAACCTACCAGCTCGACTACCACCCCAACGGCCTGATCCAACAGGAAACCGGTTTTGACGGCCAACGTACCGCCTACGCCTACGACCTCAACGGCAACCTGCTGGAAAAGACCGAACACGGCGACGACGGCCGTCAGCTAGTCACCCAATACCAGCGCGACCACGCCGGTCGCCTCGTACGAAAAAACCTGCCCGATGGCAGCACTGTCGACTATGCCTACGACCGCCAAGGCAACCTCCTTAGCGTCGACGACGGCCACTGGTTTCTGGCCTACGAATACGACAAACAAAACCGCCTCACCGCCGAACATCAGGGTTGGGGCACCCTGCGCTATGGCTACGACGCCTGCGGCCAGCTTCAACATTTACGCCTGCCCGACAACAACCGCCTCACCTTCAACCACGACAAAGGCGGCCACCTCGCCACCGTCGAGCTGAACGGTTCGTTACTGACTTCCCACCTGTTCAAAGCCGGCCGCGAACACCAACGCCAACAAGGCCAACTGCTCAGTCACTACCACTACGACGACCAAAACCGCCTGCACGCCCACGCCGTCACCCAGCAACAAAACCACCTCTACCAACGCCACTACGACTACGACAAAGCCGGCAACCTCACCCGCCTGCACGACACGCGCAAAGGCGAACACCTTTACCGCTACGACCCGCTCCAACGCCTGACCCGCGCCAACCATTCGCAAGACGTACAGGAACGCTTCGGCCACGACCCGGCGGGCAATTTGCTCATGCAAAACCGGCCGGGGCCGGACATCGTCGCGGGTAATCGCCTGATGATGCAGGGCGATCATCATTACGAGTACGACCCCTTTGGCAACCTGATCCGTGAGCGACGTGGCAAAGGTCACTCACTCGTTACCGAGTATCGCTACGACTGCCAACATCGACTGATTGGAATTACCAAGCCCAACGGGCAAACGGCCAGTTATCGCTACGACCCGTTTGGGCGCCGTGTCAGCAAGACCGTCGACGGCATCACCACGGAGTTCTTCTGGCAAGGTGACAAGCTGATCGCAGAACACCATGCGGAACGTCACCGAAGCTACCTCTACGAACCGGAGAGCTTCCGCCCGCTGGCACTGCTGGAGGGCTTCGGCCCAAAAGAAACCAAGCCCTACCACTACCAACTCGACTACCTCGGCACACCGCAGGAACTCACCACGCCTGAAGGCGACATCGTCTGGTCCGCCCACTACCGCGCCTACGGCGAAATCAGCCGGCTCGATGTAGGCAAAGTCGACAACCCACTACGGTTCCAGGGCCAATACTTCGACCAAGAAAGCGGCCTGCACTACAACCGCCATCGCTACTACAATCCGGATGTTGGTCGATACCTGACGCCTGACCCGGTGAAGCTGGCGGGTGGGATCAACGCGTACCGGTACGTGCCCAATCCTACCGGATGGGTGGACCCGCTGGGATTGAGTTCATGTCCAGAATCCCCTGGATGCAAAACATCCTATAAAGCCAAAACCCCTTTTGCCTCCGTTAAAGTTGACTCCGGTGAGCCAAAAACTCCTGAACCGCAACTGACAACTAGACAAGCGAAAATTGAGGAACTTACCGAGGCCAATGCAAAGCGTCGAATCTTGGAATACGAAGCAAAGTACGACATGCACATGGTCGGCAAGCACGGTCCTGAGGTAGAGAGTCACAAGACGAGAAGGCGATCATTCGACGGAACAGACCCAATAACGGATAAAACTCCAAAAAATAAAAAAGGTGTCCCGAGTTCGCAATTTAATAGCTGGAAGCTCCAACTTCAGGCATGGACAAAAGCCACCTCTAGAACTGAGCGGGGCCTACCTCGTTACACTGGCGTTGACGATAGTAAAAACAACATTGTACGCTTAGAATTACCAGGGGCGGGACGAGGCTACAGACCAAATAAAAAAGACCCAAAAAACCCAACCTTCAACCCCTCCATGAATGGTGCAGAAATGAAATTTCGCGAAGACGGCACACCCTTCACCTTATTCCCAACTAAGGAATGAAAAATGTTATTTCACCCAGGCTCCGACACTGTACCCTTCGACGCCAGCCTTTACTATTTTGTGGGGGTTTTTGATATTTATGATAGAGAGGAAACCAAGGGAAAAGAGCTCGCCTGCTACAACCCAAATGACAGTAAAGATAGAGAAACCCTCATAACAAAGTATTGCCTAGATCCATATAAAAAACTCTCCTATCGACACAGATATAAATTAACGCAGAACTTATCTATCGCGCTAAACACACAAAACTTCAATTTTCACTCTTACTTTGAGGATGACCCAGAAAAATATTCAACCATGGCTTGGGATGAAACAGAAATAGCCGACCCGCGAGGTTTCTTCGCCGACATCTATCGCCTGGCCAACGAGACCTGGAAAGACGATCTCGAAAAAGCCGGCCTCGAAGATCAATCAACATGGTAAAACCAATACAGTTCTGCAAAGAATACCGTACCTTGCAGTAAAAGAATTTACTCGCGCACGAAGGCCGCACGACAGTATTAAAGAGCCATACTAAAACCCAGCGCAGCGAACAGCTAAGTCCTGTATTAAAAACTTAGGTTGCCACCAGCATGTCGAAAAAAATAACACAAAAAGCTATAGCTTATCCACATCGTATTGATTTTTGGCAACAGGAGATCATCAAATAACAAAATAATCCCACTGACCTTAATCTTGCTGGCGCATTGGCAGAAACACCACGAAACAGATCGAGAGCAAGCCTGCCCGCTCTCGATTGCGGGAACACCAGCAGGGATAAAAATTAATCTGAAGTGCTCGCAACCAATATACTTAGAGTATTTTTTCTTGGATTCCACACGGTCAGGCACCATATGCCCCACCACTCCAACCCCCATTCGAAAAACTCATCCCAAGGCCGCTCTACTGGCAGACTACCGTCTGGTCGCCGTCCCCATTTTTCCTCATACGCATCCACCCAATTTATGACCACAACGTCGTTCTGTGCTTCAATACCAAGCAACTGCAACCATTCACAATATAAAGACTGAGCCTCACTCTCACCTCTTTTAAACTGAGCGCTATAAGGCGGATGGCAAAAAGCCCTATAGAGCGCAGTAGGACCGAATAGATTTTTTTGCATAAGCGTCAGGTTTTGGACTTCAGCTAAGGTCAACGGCGCAGCGTCCGCACGCTCCACATCCCAATCCCAATCCGGAATCGGAGCATAGTGAGAAGGAAGATAGTCGCCTGTCTCCGCCAGCTCTGGCGTTCTGTATGCAGCAGCCTGATAGCAACTCATTCCTAATAAAGCCTGCCGATGGATATGCTCATCAACAACAGTATTGGGCTTTGGAGAAAAGACTACAAATTCAAACACACAACCTGCGGTGCGCATGCGTTCACGTAAAGAGGTGGTTCGCTCGTATTCAACAACAGTTAAAAGAAACGGGGATTGCATGTTTATCCTTATGATTACTGCGACCGGTGGTCTCGCGTTAAAACATGTTATACCTCAGATTAAATGCGCAATGTCTTGCGCACAGACCTGTAACGCACGCCGTCAGTGCGTTTTACCGATTTGTAGCTAAATGTATCTAACCGCTAGGCATCAATAATTTAAATTGCCCCACCCCTAATACAAGAAACCCTCGACAACAAGATCCCGCCGATAAAATCGAAAAATCCTACAACGCATTCTCAAGAATCGAGCAACCCCATGCTTGCGCTGGCCCGCGAAGCTGCCCCAATCAAGGCGATGGAGTGTTTCAGGTAGTTTAAGTAATATATAACGTCGAAGTCAGATTCGACAACGAGGACAATTCGCCCATTCACTGCATTTCCGTACTGAGGTCACAACATTGAAATCGCCATTTGGAAATATGCCTTTTACGCCCAAGTTCTCTTATATTTTGGCAGCACTGTCAATATATGACCTTGAAGAAACCAAAGGCGAAGCGCTCTGGAGATATAACCCTAACGACGCCAAAGAGCGAGAAATAACAATAAAGAATTTCATCCTTAAAGATCTTATGTACCTTACTTACAGGCATCGCTTCATATTAATAACAATGCTTCAAGCTGCTTTAAAAAACTCTGAATTTGACTTCGCCAAAGAATTCGAAAGCGATTACGACGAACATATAACTATGGCCTGGGACGAAACAGAAATAGCCGACCGCCGAGGTTTCTTCGCCGACATCTACCGACTCGCCAATAAGGTTTGGAAAGACGACCTTCAAAAAGCCAGCAACGAAGACCAATCCACTTGGTAAAAACGCCGCCACGCTCCCTGAAAAACCACAATCCCCCTGTGGCGAGCGAGCTTGCTCGCGATGGGCCGCGAAGCGGCCCATCAGGGCAATGCGGTGTCTCAGTCAAGTTGGCAGCGCAGGGTTCAGGGCTGCTGCGCAGCCCAACGGGAGCAAGCTCCCTCGCCACAGGGGCATGAACTGCTCAGCGTTTGGAAAGCTCCATGATCATCCGACTCAACAGATAAACCCGCGGCGCCACACTTTCCACCTCGGCATATTCCTCAGGCGTGTGAATATTCCCACCCACTATGCCAAACCCATCCAGGGTCGGCGTCCCGACCCCGGCCGATAAGCTCGCATCCGCCGCGCCGCCGCTGCCTTCAATGGTCAGGGTTTTACCCAGTTCTCCGTAGATGCCCTGGGCAATCGCGACCAATTTGTCCGACTCGGCCGTTTGCGGCATCGGCGGCAAGCCGCGCTGCAGGCTGGTCTTGACTTCGGTTTCGGGGATGAGTTTGTCCGCTGAAACCCGCGCCAGGTCTTTCTCGATGCGGTCGAATTCTTCCGGCAACGCGGCGCGTACGTCGGCCTTGGCGGTGGCCTGGTCGGGGATGACGTTGGTGCGGTCGCCGGCCTTGAGCACGGTGAAGTTGATGGTGGTTTTCTTCTCGGCGTCGCCCAGCTTGCCCAGTTGCAGGATCTGGTGTGCGACCTCCATGGCGGCGTTGCGCCCCAACTCCGGGGCAACGCCGGCGTGGGCGGCTTTGCCTTTGACTTCCACCACGGCGGTGGCGCTGCCTTTGCGCCAGACCACCAGGCCGTCGGCTGGGCGGCCGGGTTCCAGGTTGAGGGTTACGTCGTGGCCCTTGGCGGTGTTGCGGATCAGTTCGGACGCGGCCTCGGAGCCGGTCTCTTCGCTGGCGTCGAGCAGGAAGGTGATTTGCGCATAGTCCTTGAAGCCCTGGTTTTTCAGGACTTTCAACGCGTAGATACCGGCGACGATACCGCCTTTGTCGTCCATCACGCCGGGACCATAGGCGCGGCCGTCCTTGATGTGGAACGGGCGTTCGGCGGCCGAGCCTTCCTTGAATACGGTGTCCATGTGCGCCATCAGCAGGATTTTGGCCTTGCCAGTGCCCTTCAGGGTGGCGATCACATGGCTGTTGTTGGCGGCTTTGTCCGGTACCAGCTCAATGCTGAAACCCAACTGTTTCAATTCATCCACGGCAATATCGCGCACTTGGGTCAGGCCCGGCTCGTAGCCAGAGCCTGAGTCGATATTCACCAGGCGCTCCAGCAGTTTCAGGGCCTCGCCCTTGTACTGTTCGGCGTCCGCCTGGATCTGCTTGTGGGGTTCGGCGCTGTAGGCCGGCACGGCGAAGGACAAAGCCAGGGTGGCGGCCAGAAGGGTACGAGGGAAGATGAAGAGCATGAACCGATCCTTGTTTTTGTTGATAGGGTGCCGCCACACCCTACCCCACTCAACGGACCGCTACCAAGCCCCTTGCAGCGAGCTGACCCGGTTGCGCCCGCTGCTTTTGGCTTCGTACAACGCCTGATCGGCATCGTTGAGCCAACTGGTGGAGTCGGCGTGGCTCGGCTGATACAGCGCCAGGCCGATGCTCAAGCTGGCGCGCAAGGTCGGGTCCTGGGCGTAGGCCAAGGCGTTGAACCGATCACGCAGGGCATCCATCACTTCAGTGGCACGGTTGAGCGGCATGTCCGGCAGGATCACGCAGAACTCATCGCCACCGTAGCGCCCGGCCAGGTCGGTGGCGCGCAGGTTCTGGCGCAAGACTTTGCTCAGCTGGCGCAGGACGATATCGCCGGTGACATGGCCATAGGTGTCGTTGATGATCTTGAAGTGGTCGATATCGATCAGCGCGATGGCGGCGCCGGCCGGGCCACGGCGGCAACGCTGGAATTCGATTTCCAGGTGGTCTTTCCAGGCGCCGTGGTTGAGCAGGCCCGACAGGCTGTCGGTGCGGCTCAGGGCCAGCAGTTCGCGCTTGTGCCGCGCCAGGGTCACGGCCTGGCGGTAGCAGATCCAGCCCAGGGCCAGGGGATATAGCATCAGGATCGGCAGGCAGGCAAACAACTGGGCCTGGGTGGTGACCACGACAAATGCCGGCGCGAACATCAGCAGCGCCGTGGCGATGCCCAGCGCCTGGGCCACCCACCCCGCCAGCATGAAGCGCGGCCCGCCGATGGCGACGTTGTTCATGCTCATCATCGACAAGGTGGTGATGCTGGGCAGCGGGTTGAAGTGCATCGCGCCAACCCAGAAGCCGCCGCAGAAGGAATCGAACAACAGGTTGCGGCGCTCACTGCGCAGGGTATGAGCGGCACGCAACGACGCTTGAAACGCCAGGTGCGGCCATGCAAATGCGTTGATCAGCATCCAGGCCCACACCCAGAGGGACGGGTTCAGCGGATACATGCCGAACGCCACGCAAACAAAGCCGAGCGTCAGCCCCAGGAGGCGGGATTTGTACAAGCGCGAAGCGAGCGGAAGTCCGTTTCCTCCGGCGGCTGGCATGATGGGGGCAATCCTGGGTGAATGCCTGGAGTCTATCAGGGCAACGTCAAATCGCCACTACTGCTTACCGGTTAATGCTTCAGTGCGAAAACCCGCGTGCCAGCATCAATGCCACACCCAGCAACATCACCGCCGTGATCCGCTGCAACAACACTCGCCGCTTGGGGTTTTCCAGCACATGCTTGATGCGCTGGCCGAAATAGCAGTACAGGCAACCACTGGCAAATTGCAGCAACAGGAAGGTCAAGCCGAGGATGGCGATGTCCGCCGCCGAGCTGTGCTCCCCACCCCCGGCAAACTGCGGGAACACAGCGCTGAACATGATGATGGTCTTGGGGTTGGAAAAGCCGGTCAGCAAACCCTTGCCGAACAGGCTGCGCGAGCCCTCCACGGCGCCGGCCTTGTCGATCGACACGCCGCTGCTGGTCCACTGCTTGTAGGCCAGATAAAGAATGTAGGCCACGCCGACAAACTGGATGGCCTGGGTAATTGCGAGGTTGCCCTTGATCAGTTCCGAGAAGCCCACGGCAAAGATCAGGATCGAAATCAGGTACGACACACTGGCGCCGATCTGCGCCGGAATCGAACTGCGCAGGCCGTCCTTCAAGCCCAGGCTCAACAACAGCAGGGTCATGGGGCCGGGACTGAAGGTCATGGTCGCGCAGAACAACAGAAAGTAGAGAAACGAAGACAGGGTTAACGCACTTGTCATGGTCCGGGACCTTGAAGGGGGCGCACGCTGCACGCGCGCGCCCATGATGGACATCAGGCGACCGCGATTTCGGTCGTCAGGGATTCGCGGTACATCAAGGCCAGGTCAGCCAGGGCGGCCTTGGCGGTCTGGTTGCGGGTTTCGAACGCCACCAGGCCTTTCCAGTTGGTTTCCACGATGGCCTGCATCACGTCGGCGTAGTCGCAGTTGCCGTCATGAATGCCGAAGTGCTGGTCTTGCACCCCGTTGTTGTTGCTGAAGGAAATGCCCTTGATCAAGTGGTGATACTTGCGCACCACGGCCGCCGGCAGGCCGTTCTCAATGTTGGCGTGGCCGGCATCGAGGAAGAAAAACACATTGTCGTGGGCTTGCAGGCGCTCGAACACGAAAGCGTATTCGGCCTCGTGGGTGAAGATGTAGTGGAACGGGCGATAGTTGACGTAGTTGGACAGGTTTTCCAGGTAGATATCCGTGCCCTTGCCCGCCGCGTAAGTGGCCAGTTCCTGGACTGACTTGAGGTAGTGCTCCAGGGCGACCTTCTTGGCCTTGAGCACCATTTTCGGCTCGACGATGCAGCCACCGTGAATGATCAGCGGCGCGCCCAGGCGACTGGCGATATCGATTTCCTTCTTTACGTAGGCCACCGCCGCCGAGCGGAAAGCCTCGACGTCACTGCCCAGCGGCGCCTTGAAATTACCGTGGAAAATCGGCTGGACGCCGCTGGCGGCGATCTGCGCCTGCAGGCTTTCGATGCGCGCGTCGGTCCAGTCATCGACCATTTCGCCAAACAGGCTGCCGTCGACATACCAGTGGGTGCACTGGCCTTCAATGGCGGTTTGCAGACCCTGTTCAGCGTCCAGGTATTTCTGGTGGGCCACACCGGTACAGAACGGCACGGCAGGGTTGATCAGTTTGCTTTCCATGGAGCGATTCCTTTCGTTGATGGAGGGTCAGGCGTGTAGAGGTTCAGCGAGTTCGATGGCCATGAAATCGGCCTTGGTCACGCCGCAATCGGGGCATGTCCAGTCTTCAGGCACCTCTTCCCAAGGGGTGCCTGCGGGTATTCCGTCCTCCGGAATACCCAATTCTTCCACGTACATAAAACCGCAGGGTGCACACATATAAGTCTTCATGAGAATGCAGAATCCATTGCTCGCTTGTAGGAAATTTCGCCAACTCCTGGCGAGATGGCGGGCAGTCTAGGGGAATGGCATTGCGCCAGGCAGGTAAAGTGATGCCTAATTCGGCCTAACTTCACCGGTAAAAGCACCGGCAAACCTAAGGACGCTTCATGTTGGTATCCGCCATCGCCTTTATGGAAGGCACACCCAAGGTCCAGCAGATCGTGGAAGCCTTCAGCCAGGCCATCGAGGCCGGTGAATGGGCGCCCGGCAGCAAGTTGCCGTCGGTGCGTGAGTTGACCGAAATCCTCGGTGTCAGCAAGTTCACCCTCAATGAAGCCCTGGACCGCCTGCGCGGGCGCAACCTGCTCACCTCAAGCCAGGGCCGTGGCTATTTCGTGGCGATGGACAGCGCGCGCCCGGCTGCGGCGACCTGGGTCGACCTGCTGCCCCAGGACCTGCTAAGCGTGTTGCGCCGCCCCCTGGCGACCGCCAGTGGTGAACTTCGCCCCGGTGGCGGCCACCTGCCGGAAGACTGGTTGAACGGCGAAGCGATCCGCCAAACCATGCGCAGCGTAGTGCGTGCGCCGTCGCTGCGCCTTGCCGGGCTCGGCACGCCGGCCGGGCTGCTGCCGCTGCGCCAGGCGCTGCAACAGAAACTGCACGGCGACGGACTGTCGGTACCGGTGGAACAGATCATCACCACGCCCAACACCGTGCAAGGTCTGGACATGCTCATGCGTCTGCTGGTGCGTCCTGGTGACACGGTGTTGCTGGACGCGCCCTGCTATTTCAACTTCCACGCCAACCTGGCCCTGCACGGCGTCAAGGTGGTGACCCTGGAACGGCGCCCCGACGGCTTTGACTTCACTGCCCTCGAACAGCTGCTCGCCGAGCACCGCCCCAGCCTGTACCTGACCACCAGCGTCTTGCATAACCCCACCGGCCATTCCTTCAGCCCAAGCCAAGCGTTTCGCCTGCTGCAACTGACCCAGCAGTACCACTGCCATATCGTCGAAGATGACCTCTATGGCGACCTGCACCCCAATCCACCGCCGCGCCTGGCCGTCGTCGCCGGGCTGGACCAGGTCACCTACCTGTCGGGGTTCTCGAAGATCCTCAGTGCCAACACCCGCGTTAGTTACGTGGTGGCCGCGCCGCAACTGGCGGCCAACCTGACCAATATGAAGTTGATGAGCGGCGGCGTGACCTCGGAGCTGTTCGAGCAGATCGTGTACCGCATGCTCAGTGAAGGCAGCTATGCCAAGCACCGCAAGCGCATGGTCCAGCGCTTGATGGAAGCCGGCGGGCGCGTCGAGCAATGGCTCAAGCGCTGCGGCTGCGAGCTGCCGATGGCGTTTGAAGGCGGCATGTTCATCTGGGCGCGCCTGCCGCCTGGGGTCAACGGCGAAGTGCTGGCCCAGGAAGCCTTGAAGCGCAGCATGGTGCTGGCGCCCGGCACGCTGTTTGGCTACGACCCGGCGCACCGCGACTTGATGCGCTTCAACGTGGCCCATACTGACGAGCCACGGGTGCAGCGGGTGTTCGAGGCGCTGCTGGTCAAGGCGGTACGGTCAGCTTGACCGGCGGCGGGTAAACGGTTGCGTCAATCCGGCAACGGAATCACCCGCAACGGCCGCACCGACTTGTAGGAAAAGCTCGAGTAGATTTCTTTCACACAGGGCAACGTCTGCAGGACTTCCCTGGCAAATTCGCCGAACGACTCCAGGTCCTTGGCCACCACTTCGAGCAAGAAGTCATAACGCCCTGACACGTTATGACAGGCCACGATCTGCGGAATCGCCAACAGCCGCTGCTCGAACGCCCGCGCGATTTCCTGTGTGTGGCTGTCCATCATGATGCTGACGAAGGCAGTCACCCCATAGCCCAGGGCCTTGGGTGAGAGGATCGCCTGGTAACCGCTGATCACTCCACTTTCTTCCAGATTGCGCACCCGTCGCCAGCACGGCGAAGTGGTCAGGGCCACGCGGTCGGCCAGTTCGGCCACGGTCAGGCGGGCATTGCTCTGCAACGCGTTTAACAGGGCTTTATCGGTGCGGTCCAGATGGGCGGGCATAACGTGCCTCTATTTATTGTCTTTATCGATTTTTCTTGCATGGACGCCCGCATTTGCGGGCTTTTTCGCAACGTTCAACGCTGGTTATGAGCATAGCATTGTAGGAAATAAGGAGCGCCTGATATGAACAATAAACACCCTGCGTTCGGCTTTTCTACCCGCGCCATTCACCACGGTTACGACCCCAAGGACCATCACGGCGCGCTCGTACCGCCGATCTACCTGTCGGCCACCTTCGTTTTTCCCACCGCCGAGTACGGCGCCGCCTGCTTTGCCGGGGAAGCCAGCGGGCACTTCTATACGCGCATTTCCAACCCGACCCTGGCCCTGCTGGAATCACGCATGGCTACCCTGGAAAACGGCGAGGCGGCGGTGGCCTTCAGTTCCGGCATGGGCGCGATTGCGGCGACGTTCTGGACCTTGTTGCGCCCTGGAGACGAGGTGATCGTCAGCCAGACCCTCTACGGCTGCACCTTCGCCCTGTTGCACCATGGCATTGGCGAATTTGGTATCAAGGTGCGCCATGTCGACCTCACCGACCTGACCGCCCTGCAAGCAGCACTCTCTCCCGCCACCCGCATGATCTACTGCGAAACCCCGGCCAACCCCACACTGCGCCTGGTGGACATCGCCGCCGTGGCGCGGCTCGCCCATCAACAGCCAAATGTCACCGTGGTGGTCGATAACACCTATTGCACGCCCTACCTGCAACGGCCTCTGGAACTGGGCGCCGATGTGGTGGTGCACTCAGCCACCAAATACCTCAGCGGGCATGGCGACATCACCGCGGGCATCGCGGTGAGCAACCAGGCGCTGGCGCAACGTATTCGCCTGCAGGGGCTCAAGGATTTGACCGGCGCGGTGATGTCCCCCCAGGACGCCGCCTTGCTGATGCGCGGCCTCAAGACGCTGGCCTTGCGCATGGACCGTCATTGCAGCAACGCCCAGGCCATCGCTGAAGCGCTGCAGGCGCACCCCGCCGTGCGGTGGGTGACCTACCCTGGGCTGGCGTCTTTCCCACAATTCGAATTGGCGGCACGCCAGATGAAACAGGCCGGCGGCATGATTGCCTTTGAGCTCACCGGCGGGGTCGACATGGGTCGGCGCTTCATGAACGCGCTCAAGCTGTTCACCCGCGCGGTCAGCCTGGGCGACGCCGAATCACTGGCCCAGCACCCGGCCAGCATGACCCACTCCACCTACACTCCCGAGGAACGTGCACAGCACGGCATCAGCGAAGGGCTGGTGCGCTTGTCGGTAGGGCTTGAGGACGTCGCCGACCTGTTGGCAGATGTGCAGCAGGCGTTGGCCAAGTGCGTACGTACGGTTGCGCGCCCAACCTCGCTAGACGCACACGCGATGAAATGACCGTCAGGCTGACGTGAGACTTTCCCACAACGGCGACCAGACAAGTCTGATCGCCGTTATGCGTTTTTAATCTGGTTTTTTTGACGATTGGATCCCCACCCTTGGGTCAGGCTGTACTAGCATACGTCTCGGCGGGCAGCACCATCACTGCAGGTTATTCGCATTGGCTAGCACCTTAATCCCCGTCGCTATAGAGCCGAATGCCTGCAACCGGAACTCATGGACGAACTGATGAACTCACACCTGTTCCCACATCTAGGCAAGGTCATCGCCAGCACCGGCAGTCGCCACTTCCCACGCATGCTGCATGACCTGATCCTCACCCAATTGGCAGTGGACGCCACACACATTACACAATTGCGAGTGAATGCCGCAGGCGACACGCGCCGCAAGATCAGCCCGGTCTACACCGACTCGACGTTGGCATTGGGGGAGGAACAACCGGCCGCCCAACTGCACCTCACCCGGCGTAAAGATGATGTGCGCTATGTGCTGTCGGTGTACCGCTCCCACGATTCCGAAAACTTCTCGGCCCAAGAGCGCAGCATGCTGCAGGACTTTTCCACGCTGCTGCTGCCCATGGTGGAAAAACACATCAGCGCGATCCAGCCAAGCCTTCCGGGCGATACGTCGATGGAATCGCAACACCAGGGCATCGAGACCTTGCGCCGCCGTATACAGGAGCGGCTGGTGCAATCGGGGCTGACCCTGTCCAAACGTGAGCTGGAAGTGTGCGTGGGCCTGCTGGCCGGGCGCACCGCGCCGGAGTTGGCCGAGCAATTGGCGCTGAAGGTCAACACCATCGAGAGCTACCTCAAGCGCGCGGCGATCAAACTGGGGATCAGCGGGCGGCACTCGTTGTTGCGGTGGATGTACTCGGCGGACGACAGCGCCAGCTTCTGAAAAAAATGTGGGAGGGGGCTCCCGAGCCGTCACGGGAGCAAGCTCCCGCTGGACTGCGCAGCAGGCCCATTGTTTGGGGCCGCTGCGCGACCCAGCGGGAGCAAGCTCCCTCGCCACAGATGCTTCTCGCTTCTGCTGCTTCTTAACTGACTGGCATTGGGGCAAGCCCCCTCCCACATTGATCTGCGTCGGTCGGCAGTTGTCAATCGCGGGCCAATGCCTCGATCGGGTCCAGTCGTGCCGCGTTGCGCGCCGGTACGAAGCCGAACACAATGCCGATCAGCGTCGAGCAGGCAAACGCGGTGATGATCGAGCCCACGGAAAACACCATTTCCCATTCCTTCACGAACAGCGAAAACAGATAGCCGATGGCGTAGGACAACGAGATGCCGATGATCCCGCCGATCAGACACACCATCACCGCCTCCACCAGAAACTGCTGACGAATATCCGACTGCCGCGCCCCTACCGCCATGCGAATGCCAATCTCGCGGGTGCGCTCGGTGACCGACACCAACATGATATTCATCACCCCGATGCCACCCACCAGCAACGAAATCACCGCGATCAATGACAACAACAGCGCCAGCGAGCGGCTGGTTTTCTGTACCGTCTGCATGATGCTGTCGAGGTTGTTGGTGAAGAAATCCTTGGTGCCGTGGCGTTGCAGCATGAGCTTATTGACGTTGTCCTCCACCACCTTGCTCGGCTGGCCGTCCTTGATGCGCACGGTGATGCTGTCCAGATGGCGCTGGCCCAGCAAGCGCCCCGCCGCTGTCTCATACGGCACCCACACATTCAACGCCTTGCTGGCGGCAAACATGTTCTTGTTGTCCGCCGTCACCCCGATCACCGTGCACGGCAGGTTGCCGACCAGGATGACCTGGCCCAGCGGGTCGACGTTCGGCCCGAACAGGCGCTGCCGAGTGTTGTGGTCGATCACCACCACCTGCGCCTGACGCCGTGCATCGCTTTCGCTGAAGGCGATACCCGCTTCGAGTTTGAGGCCCTTGACCTTGAAGTAACGGTCGCTGACGCCGTTGACCTGTGCATCCACGTCGATGTTGCCAAAGCGCAGCAACAGGTTGCGTCCCACCACCGGGGTGGCGCTGTCGACGTAATACAGCTGGTTCAACGCGTCCACATCCGAAGGCATCAGGGTCTCGATGGCCGAGGCGCGGCTGTCACCGAAACTGGTGCCGGAAAAAATATCGATGGTGTTGCTGCCGATGGCCTGGATGTCCTTGAGCACATAGCGCTTGGCGCCCTCGCCGATGGCCGAGATCGACACCACCGAGGTGATGCCGATAACGATGCCGAGCATGGTCAGCAAGGTGCGCATGCGATGGGAGATCAGCGCGACCCAGGCCATGTTGAACGCCTCCTTGAACAACCCCAGGCTCGCCACCAAGCGCCGGGCGCCGCTGCGCCTGGGCTCGACCGGCGCGTCGTTGGGCAACTGCGCGACGGCGCTCTGATTGGCCTTGTCGCTGACGATCTCGCCGTCGCACACTTCGACGATACGCTGGGCATTGGCCGCCACCTTGGGGTCGTGGGTGACGATGATCACCGTCTGCCCGGCCGCATGCAGCTCGGCGAGGATGCGCATCACCTCCTTGCTACTCTGGGTATCAAGAGCCCCGGTGGGTTCGTCGGCAAGGATCACTTCACCGCCGTTCATCAAAGCCCGGGCGATACTCACGCGCTGCTGCTGGCCACCGGACAACTGGCTCGGCCGATGAGTGATATGCCCCGCCAGGCCTAGGCGTGCGAGCAGATCCCGTGCGCGGCTGTGGCGTTGGGTTTCTGGGGTGCCGGCGTAAATCGCCGGCATTTCCACATTGTGCAAAGCACTCAGGTGCGCCAACAGGTGGTAGCGCTGGAAGATGAACCCGAAGTAATCGCGGCGCAGTTCCGCCAGTTGCTCATCGCCCAGGGAGCGGGTTTCGATGCCGTTGATCCTGTAGCTGCCCGCCGTGGCGTAATCCAGGCCGCCGAGGATATTCATCAGCGTCGATTTACCCGAACCCGACGCGCCGATGATCGCCAGCATCTCACCGGCGTGAATCGTCAGGTCGATGCCTTTGAGCGCAATGAACTCGCGCTCACCGGCCATGAAACTGCGGGTGATGCCCTTGAGTTCCAGCAGAGGTTGGCTCATGGCTCAGTTCCCCGCCACGGCAGGCGTTGCGTCGCCGATCACGACTTTATCGCCCTCGACCAGGCCGTCGAGGATCTGCACCTTGACGTTATTGTTGATGCCGGTTGTCACCTCACGCACCAGCGCCTTGCCCTTGGCGTCCAGCACCCGTACCGCATAGCGGCCATCGGCATTGCGCGGCCCGAGTGCCGCCACCGGCACCATCAGCGCAGCCTCGGCGGTATCCAGCACAATGCGCACCTGGGCGGTCATGGCGATGCGCAGGCGATGGTCGGGGTTGGGCACGTCGAACAGCGCGTTATAGAACACCGCCGTATTCTGCTTGGGCGTGCCGGCGGTCTGGGTTTCCAGGAAGTTCTGCGGCGCAGGTTCGGTGCCGCGCAACTTGGCGTAGTAGCGTTTGTCGGCTTCGCCGAGGATGGTGAAATACACCTGCTGGCCAGGGCTGATGTGAATCACATCGGCTTCCGAGACCTGGGCCTTGACGGTCATGGTGTCGAGGTCGGCCAGCTTGAGCAGTACCGGCGCGAGCTGGCTGGCAATCACGGTCTGGCCTTCCTGGGTGACAATGCCCACCACATCACCGTCGATGGGCGCATTGATGCGGGTGTAGTCCAGGTTGATCTTGGCGGTGTCGATCTGGATGTGCGCGCTCTTTATCTGGGCATCCAGGGCCAACAGATTGG
This sequence comes from Pseudomonas sp. R5-89-07, assembly GCF_003851685.1. Lineage (NCBI taxonomy): Bacteria > Pseudomonadati > Pseudomonadota > Gammaproteobacteria > Pseudomonadales > Pseudomonadaceae > Pseudomonas > Pseudomonas sp. R5-89-07. Next base: position 3,459,869 of record NZ_CP027727.1, read on the forward strand.
CCTGCTGCACCTGGAAGGTCGACTCGGCATCTTCAAAGTCCTGGCGCGACACCGACTCATCGTCCTGCAAGCCCTTGTAGCGTTCATACACCGACTTGGCCTGCTTGACCTGCGCCGCCGTGGCGCGGCGTTGGGCCTGCAGGTTTTCCTCATCGACCTGGGCTTTGCGCAGGGTGTTCTGCAGGATCAGCGGGTCGATTTCGGCCAGCCACTGGCCCTTTTTGACCTTGTCGCCGACCTTGACCTTGAGCGATTTCAACTGGCCGGAGACCTGGGCGCCGACGTCGACTTGCTTGACACCCTCCAGCAGGCCGGTGGCCAGAACGGCGTTCTCGATATCGCCGCGCTCGACCGTGGCAGTGAGGTACAAGGGCGCATCGGCGGGGGCCTTTACGGTATAGATAATCAGGCCAACGGCCACGGCCAGTACTGCAAACATGCCGATTTTGCGCAACTTAGACTTTTGCATAAATGACCATAAAATTGATTTTTCGGGCGGCGTAAATCTGCTTTCCCTGTGGGAGGGGGCTTGCCCCCGATGAGGCCGTATCAGCCAGTGCATCGCTGACTGGCCCACCGCCATCGAGGGCAAGCCCCCTCCCACTCAAGACACCCTCTCCCCAACCACAACCCCCTCAAGCCACCACTGGGCCAGCTCCGCGACATTCGGCGCCTTGAGCAAGGTGAAGTGATTACCACCGCCGTGCCAAACCTGCAGACCACGCCCCTGCCCTCGCCACCCTTCGACCATCAGCCCCTGCTCGCGCTGGTTGCCCGCCGCATCCAGCGCAGGGTCGCGCGCCAGCACCAGGCGCACCACCCCTTCATACCGCGCCTGGGGTCGATACACCGTACGCAACGCCGCCGCATAGGTGCGCGCCGGCCCTGCCATGGCGTCCACCGCAGAGCGTGCCGGCAATAACCCGACACCGACCATCCCCGCATGCAACGCTTGGCGCTGCGCCAGCTCATCGCGCCCGGCAAAGTCCTGCGGATCGATCCCCAGGGATCTCCCGGCCGCCAACTGCATCGCTTCAATCAGCCGCAACAGCGCCGCCGTCGATGTGTACGGGCGCCCCACCACGCCGTTGCCGCCCGGCGACTCGCTGTCGATCACGGTCAACGACGCCACCTCACGGCCCATTGCCTGCAAGCGCAGCGCCATTTCCAGCGCGACCCAGCCACCAAACGAATGCCCGACCAGGTGCACCGGCCCCGCGGGACACTCATGGGTCAGTGCGGTCAGGTAACACTGCGCCGCCGCTTCCACCTGGCTATGGGGCACCGCTTCACCGTCCAGCCCGCGCGGTTGCAGGCCATACAACGGCCAGTCACGCCCGAGTGCCTCGCTCAAACCGACGAAACCGGTCACGCTGTCTCCCGCACCCGGCACACAGAACACCGGCGCATGCCCGGCTCGCCCACTCTGAATGCGCAACAGCGGTTGATGGTCTGGGCAACTGACCGGCGCAGCGGCCAGCAGCGCCTGCGTCATCGCCCGGCCCAGGCCCTGGATATGCGGGGCCTGCATCATGCTTTGGTGGTCACCCGGCACCGGTACCTGGCGCAACTGCCCCGGCGCCAGCGCCGTGTCCCAACCCAGCGCCGCACTGCGCCGGGACAGCTCGGTGGGCCGCTGCTCGGCACTGAATAAATGCACGGGGATCGGCAGCGGGAACAGGCTGTAATGGGCCAACGCATGCCCATGCCCGACTTCACGTTCGAGAAAACTCACGAGGTCCGCGTCCGCAGCCGCCGCCATTTGCGCGTATAGCAAACCTTGATCGCGACAGCGTTGCAGCAGGCCCGCAAAGTCCAGCTGTCCAAGGTTTGCCTCCAGTTGTTCCAGACTCGCCAGCTCATCCACCCCTCCCTGTGCTTTCCAATACGCTGTGCACTGCAGCAACAGATGCCGCTTGAGCGCGTGCGGCCCGCTCCAGCGCGCCTTGCCCTGGTCGGTCATGCGCGGTACGTAGCTGTCGATCAAGCCGAGAAAGGCCACCGGCTCATCGAGCCCCAGCAGTTGCATGGCCACTTCATAGGCCAGCACCCCGCCAAACGACCAGCCCGCAACGCGGTAAGGGCCATGGGGCTGAATGCCGCGGATCAGCCCGACCATGCGCGCCGCCAGGCCTTCCAGGGTAGTCAGATGCGCCTCGCCGAGCGGCACTCCCGGCAAGCCGTAGATGGGGTAATCGCCGGGCAAATGCTGGCCCAGCGCCGGGAAATAAACGTCCATGCCGCTGAATTCGTGCACGAGGAATAACGGCGCCTGCGTGCCGCTCTCCCGTACGGTGATCACCGAGGTATCGCGCACGGGCGCGTCGGTACGCTGACGCAGCAGCGCGGCGATGGCCGCCACGCTGACATGCTGGAACAGCTCGGCCAGCGACACCGGCAAACCGGCTTCGTCAAGCAGCGTGACCAGGCGAATCGCCAACAGCGAATGCCCACCCAGTTCGAAGAAGCTGTCGTGCCGCCCCACCTGCTCAAGCTTCAACACCTGCGCCCACAAGAGCGCCAGGCGCTGTTCCAGGGCGTCGATGGGCGCCTCGAACTCGCCGCTGGCGAGCGCGTCATACACCGGCACCGGCAAGGCTTTGCGGTCGACCTTGCCGTTGGCCGTCAGCGGCAGCCGGTCGAGGGGCACATAGGCCGATGGCCGCATGTATTCAGGCAGCTGCTCATGCAGGTGCGCGCGCACCCGGTCGAGGCCAACGGCGTCTGCGGCCCAGGTGAAATAGGCGACCAGGCGCTTGTCGCCCGGCACGTCTTCGCGCGCCAGCACCACCACGTCCTGGAGGCCCGAAAAAGTCGCCAGGCGCGCCTCGATCTCGCCCAGTTCGATGCGGAAACCGCGGATCTTTACCTGGTCATCGTTGCGCCCGAGGCACTCCAGCAGGCCGTCCGCCGTCCAGCGTCCAAGGTCGCCGGTGCGGTACAGCGATGCGCCTGGATTGAAGGGGTCCTGCACGAATTTTTCAGCGCTCAGTTCAGGCCGATTCAGGTAACCCTTGGCCACGCCGTCACCGCCGATGCAGATTTCACCGCTGACGCCCAGCGGCACCGGCTGCAACTGCGCATCCAGCACATGCACCTGGGTGTTGGCGATCGGCCGCCCGATCGGCACGCTGTCGGCCTCGTCAGCCAAGGCACGCACTTCATAGGTGGTGGCGTAGGTGGTGGTTTCGGTCGGGCCATAGCAATGCACCAGGCGCAATGCCGGTGCCTGCGCCAACAGGCTGCGGAACGCCGCCGGGTCGGCGCGCTCGCCCCCACACAGCAGGATGCGCAAGCCGGCCAGGGCCTGGGGGATCATCTGCACGTACTGGTTGAACAGCGCGGTGGTGACGAACAGCACCGTGGCGTCCTGCAGCGCCGCGCCGAACGCCAGCGGGTCGAGCAAGGTGGCATGGTCGATCACCTGCACCTGGCCGCCATTGAGCAACGGGCCCCAGACGTCCATGGTGCTGGCGTCGAACGCCGGGTTGGACGCGAAGGCCACGCGGTCACTGGCATTGAAGTCGGCGTAGCCGTTGTTGAGCACCAAACGCGTGATGCCGCGATGGGGCACCAACACGCCTTTGGGTGTGCCGGTGGAGCCGGAGGTGTACATGATGTAAGCCACGCTGTCCGAGGACTGCGACAGGTCGGGGTTATGGTTCGGTTGCGCAGCCAGCGTCAGGCGGTCCAGGTCCAGGCGCCGCGCCGCGAAGGCGAGCGCTGTATCGCTGTGGGTCAACAGCCAGGTCGCGCCGCTGTCGTGCTGCATGAAGCCTTGGCGCTCGGCGGGTGCGTGGATGTCCAGCGGCACATAGGCGGCGCCGGCCTTGAGGATCGCCAGTTGGCTGACCAGCAAATCCAGGCAGCGCGGCAGCAGGATCGTGACGTTGTCGCCGGGCAGCACCCCCAGGCCCATCAGGTGATGGGCCAACTGGTTGGCCCGCGTGTTCAGCTCGCCATAGCTCAGCCGCTGCGCGCCATGCATTGCCGCCAGCGCGTCGGGACGCGCCTGGGCCTGGGCTTCGAACAAACGCTGCACGGTGTGCTCGCGCCGGAAGGCACGGGCGGTGGCGTTGAAGTCCGACAGTTGCTGGCGCTCGGTCGCCGGCAACACCTGCACGCATCCGATGGCGATAGCACTGTGGCTTTCCAGCGCTTGCACCAGGTGCTCCAGGGCAACCTGCAGGTACGCACACAGACGCTCGGCGCCCGGCCCCACGGTCTTCAAGGTAAAGCCTTCACCGAGGTCGTCCACGCTCAATGACAGGCCGTAGTTGGTGTGTTCTTCGGCGTTGAGCAGCTCAATGCCTTGCCATGCCTGCGCAACGGTGCCCGTCTGCGGCGCGCTGTGACGGTAGTTGAACAGCACGTCGAACAACGCTGTGCTGGCGGGCACGCCGCTGCAACGTTGGGCCAGGGCCAACGGCGCATGCTCATGGCTGAGCAATTGACTCAGGCGCGCATGGGTGGCCCGCAGCGCACTGCGCACCGAGCGCTCGCCCAGGTCGATGCGCAGCGGCAAGGTGTTGATAAACACGCCCATGGCGCGCTCGGCACCTTCACCGCCCTGCAGGCGACCGAGCATTACCGTACCGAACACCACGTTTTCGCGCCCGCTGACCTTGCCCAGTACATGGCCCCACCCCAAGTGCATCAGGCTCGCCGCACTCACGCCCGCCTGACGGGCCTGCTCCCGCAGGCGCTGGCTCAAGCTCGGATCAAGCGTCAGTTGGGCGCGGTGCGCACCGTCGGTAATCTGCACCTGGGTCGGCTCGTCGATATCACCGAGCATCTCGCGGAAGAATGCCTCGTGGTCGCGGTCAATCAGGCAGGTCTGCGCCACATAGTTGCGATACGGCACTGCCGCACCCAGTTCGTCCTCGCGCCCCAACAGAAACGCCTGCATTTCATGCTGCAGAATCTCCAGCGCCACGTGGTCCATGACCAGATGATGGAACAGCAAGGTCGCGACCACGCGCTGCGCCTGCTCGCTGTACACCAGGCGCATCAGCGGCGCCTGGTCCAATTCCAGGCGCTGTGGCAGCGGCCCGCTTTCGACGCGCAGTGAAGCCTTGCGCCACACTACCTGCACCGGTTGCTCCAGGCCCTCCCAATGGAAGGAGGAGCGCAGGATGTCGTGCCGCTCGATCACCGCCTGCAACGCATGGGCAAACGCGTCCAGGCGCACACGGCTGTCGAACCCGAACTGCGCCTGCAGCACGTAGGCGTCGTCACCTTGAGCCGCCCGATGCTGATAGAGCATGCCCGCCTGCAACGGTGCCAGCGGGTAGATGTCCTGCACATTCGCCGCGCCGCCGGGGATGACGGCGACAATGCGCTCGATGGCAGGCGGGTCGAGCTTGATCAGCGTCAACATCGGTGGGGTGATCCGTACGCAGTCGGCCGCGATGCCATTGGCCGGCACCGCCACTTCACGCCCGCTACCGAGGGCTGCCGCCAACGCCGACAGCGTCGGCTGGCCGAACAGCACTTTCACGTCCGCCGCCAACCCCAGGCGCCGCATGCGCCCCATCAGGCTGACGGCCAACAACGAGTGCCCGCCCAGTTCGAAAAAGTTATCGTGGCGGCCGACCCGCTCCACATTCAGCAACTCGGCCCACAGGCTGGCCAGGGCGATTTCAGTGTCGCCCTGGGGCGCTTCATATTCGCGCAGCCTCTGCGCGTCCACGCCCGGTTCCGGCAGCGCCTTGCGCTCAAGCTTGCCGTTGGGGCTCAGCGGCAATGCCTCCAGGTACATGAAGATCGCTGGCACCATGAATTCCGGCAGGTGCTGCAACAGGTGCGCGCGCAAGGCGTCGATGTCGCAGCGCAAGCCGGTGTAATACGCCACCAGGCGCTGTTCGCGAGCAATCACCGCGGCTTCGTTCACCGCTGGGTAGTCCGTCAGGCGCGCCTGGATTTCCCCCAGCTCGATGCGCAGGCCACGGATTTTCACTTGGTCATCGTTGCGCCCCAGGTACTCGATAGTGCCGTCCGGCAAATAGCGTCCGACGTCACCGGTACGGTACATGCGCCCGGCCATGAAAGGGTCGTCGAGGAAGCGCTCGGCGGTCAGCTCGGGGCGGTTCAGATAGCCGCGCGCCACCTGCACGCCCGCGATGAACAGTTCGCCCACCACGCCCAGGGGCACCGGCTGCAACTGCGCATCCAGCAGGTACAAACGGGTATTGGCAATCGGCTTGCCAATCGGTGTGTTGTCCGGAGTCAGCGGGCCGCTGCAGTTCCAGGCCGTCACATCCACCGCCGCTTCGGTCGGGCCGTAGAGGTTGTATAACTGCGCGCCCGGTAGCTGCTGCTTGAAGCGCCGCACCAGGCTGCCCGGCAGGGCTTCGCCGCTGCACATCACGCGCAGCAGCCCGGCCGCTTGGCTGACGTCACCATGGGCCAGGAACACATCGAGCATCGAGGGTACGAAGTGCAGCGTAGTAATCCGCTCGGCTTCGATCAGCTCACACAGGTACTCAGGCTCCTTGTGCCCGCCCGGCCGCGCCATCACCAGGCGAGCGCCGGTGAACAGCGGCCAGAAAAACTCCCATACCGACACGTCGAAGCTGAACGGGGTTTTCTGCAGCACCGTATCAGCCGCGCCGAGCGCGTATTCGTCCTGCATCCACAGCAAGCGGTTGACCACCCCGGCGTGTTCGTTGATCACACCCTTGGGCTGGCCGGTGGAGCCAGAGGTGTAGATCACGTAAGCAGTCACGCTCGCCACGCCGGGGTTATGGATGGGCTGGTGGTGCCAACTCGGCTGGTCCAGATCGACCACCGCCACCTCGCCCAGCAAGCCGCGCGTGCTGCCCTGGGCCAGCACCACGCTCGGGGCGCTGTCGTGCAGCATGTAGGCCAGGCGTTCCAGCGGGTACGCCGGGTCCAGCGGCACATAGGCGGCGCCGGCCTTGAGGATCGCGTACAGGCCGATGACCATGTCCAGGCCGCGTTCTAGGCAAATCGCCACCCGCGCATCCGGCTGCACGCCCAGGGCAATCAGGTGGTGGGCCAACTGGTTGGCGCGTGCGTTCAGTTCGGCGTAGGTCAGTTGCTGCTCGCCGGCCTTCAGCGCAATGGCGTGCGGCGTGCGCAGCACCTGCGCTTCGAACAGGCTGTGCAGGGTCTGGTCGAGGTTGTAAGCCACGGCGGTGGCGTTGAAATCGAACAGCAGATGCTGACGTTCACGCTCATCCAGCAGCGGCACGTGCTCCAGCACCGCCTGGTCGTTATCGACCATGGCCTGCAACACCCGGGTGAAGTAACCGACATAACGCCGCACCGTCGACTCATCGAACAGCGCCACCGCGTACTCCAGTACACCGAGCAGCGTGCCCTGCACTTCGCCCAGGTTCAGCGACAGGTCGAACTTGGCGAAGTGGCTGTTCTCCACAATGCCTTCCAGGGCCAGGTCGCCCAGGGCCAGGGTGGGCGCGCTGCTGTCCTGCCAGCTGAACAAGGTTTGAAACAGCGGGCTGTGGGCAAGGCTGCGCGGTGGCCGGGTGATTTCCACCACCTGCTCGAACGGCAAATCCTGGTGGGCCTGCGCCGCCAGCGTCAGCGCCTTGACCCGCGCCAGCAGCGCTTCGCTGCTCAGCTCGCCGCTGGTGTCGATACGCACCGCCAGGGTGTTGACGAACAACCCGATCAGTCCTTCCACCTCGGTGCGCATGCGGTTGGCCACTGGCGAGCCGATCACCAGGTCGTGCTGCCCGGACAAGCGCGCCAGCAACGAGGCCCAGGCACTCATCAAGGTCATGTACAGGGTGGTGCCATGGCGTTGGCTCAAGGCCTTGAGCCCGGCGGTGAGGCGTTCATCCAGGCGCACTTCGACACTGCTGCCGGCGTAGTCCTGCTGCGCCGGACGCGGGCGGTCGGTGGGCAAGGTGAGCAAGACCGGCGCACCGGCCAGGGCCTGTTGCCAATAGGTGCTCTGGCGGTGCAGCACCTCGCCGCTCAACCACAGGCGTTGCCACACGGCAAAGTCAGCGTACTGGATCGGCAACGGCGGCAGCGGGTCGGCGTGGCCGTGGCTGAAGGCCTGGTACAGCGCCATCAGCTCGCGGGTGAGCACGCCCATGGACCAGCCATCGGAGACGATATGGTGCAGGGTCAGCAGCAGCACGTGGTGATCGTCGGCCATGACCACCAGGCGACCGCGCAGCAAGGGGCCGCGCTCGAGGTCGAACGGCGCCGAGGCCTCACCGTGGATCAGTGCGTCCAGCGCCTGCTGCGGTTGCGGGTGGCGGCGCAAGTCCTGCACTTGCAGCGCCAGCATGTCCTCGGCCGGCACGATCAGCACCTGGGCCTCGTCGCCATGTTGGGCGAAGCGACTGCGTAAGGTTTCATGCCGCGCGACAATGCGCGCCAGGGCACGCTGCAGCGCCTGCACATGCAGGTGCCCGCGCAAACGCAAGCCGATGGGAATGTTGTAGGCGGTGTTGGCGCCTTCCATCAATGCGAGGAACCACAAGCGCTGCTGGGCGAACGACAACGGCAGCTCGGCGTCACGATTGGCCGGCAGGATATCCGGCAAGGTGCTGCGGCCGGCGCGGGCCAACAGCTCGGCGACTGCCGCCAGTTCGGCGTTGGCGAACAGGTCGCCCAACACCAGCTCCACCCCCAGCCGCTGGCGCACCTGGGAGACCATGCGCATGGCCAGCAACGAATGCCCGCCCAGCTCGAAGAAATGATCGCGACGCCCGACCCGCGTCACCTGCAACACATCGGCCCAGATCTGGGCCAATACGCTTTCGATCTCGCCCAGCGGTGCCTCGTAGTCACGGCTGAACACCGCAGCACTGTCGGGTGCCGGCAGCGCCTTGCGGTCGAGCTTGCCGTTGGCGGTCAACGGCAGTGCGTCGAGTTTCATGAAGGCCGCCGGCACCATGTAGTCCGGCAGATGGACCACCAAGTGCGCCCGGATATCAGCGACCGCCAGCCCGTCGAGTTGCGGATTTTCGGTGAAATAGGCCACCAGCCGTTCTTCACGCACCAGCACCACCGCTTCGAGGATACCCGGCAGTTGATTGAGCTGGGTTTCGATCTCGCCCAGCTCGATGCGCATGCCACGGATCTTCACCTGGTCATCGTTGCGCCCCAGGTACTCGAGGTTGCCGTCGGGCAGCCAGCGCGCAAGGTCGCCGGTACGGTACATGCGCCCGCTGTTGAACGGGTCGCGCAGGAAACGCTCGGCGGTCAGCTCCGGGCGATTGAGGTAACCGCGGGCCACACCCGTGCCGCCCACATACAGCTCGCCCGCCACACCCAGCGGCACCGGGCGCTGCTGTTCGTCCAGCAGATAGACCCTGGCGTTGGCGATGGGTTTGCCGATGTGCAAGGGCTGGCCCGCCTCGACCTTGCCGGAGGTGGCGACCACCGTGGCTTCGGTGGGGCCGTAGTTGTTGATCAGCTCAAAGCGCTGCGCCCGCCCGAACTGGCGCAGGCGGTCACCGCCGATCAGCAGCGTGCGCAGGGTCGGGTGTTCGATGTTCTGGCTGAAGGCGTACTCGGCCACCGGCGTCGGCAGGAAACACAGGTCCAACGGTTGCGCGCACCACCAGGCGAGCAGCGCGTCGAGGTCTTCGGCGCCGTCGTGGGCCGGTGGCAGGTGCAAGGTGGCGCCTACGCACAGCGCCGGCCACACTTCCCAGGCCATCGCATCAAAGCCGAAACCGGCCACACTGGCGGTGTGCCGCCCGGCGCGCAGGTCGAAGGCGCTGCAATGCCAGTCCACCAGGTTGGCCACGGTGTGATGTTCCACCATCACCCCTTTGGGCAGGCCGGTGGAGCCAGAGGTGTAGATCACATAGGCCAGGTTCGACGGCGTGACAGCCACCTTGGGGTTGCTCGCCGAATGGTGCTGCCAGGTGTAGCGGTCAAGGTTGATCACCGGCACCTCAAGCGGCGGCAGGCGCTCGAGCAAGGCGTGCTGGGTGAGCACTGCCACCGGGGCGCTGTCGCTGAGCAGGTAGCTCAGGCGCTCGGCCGGATGGGAGGGGTCGACCGGTACATAACAGGCGCCGGCCTTGAGAATCGCCAGCAGCCCGGCCAGGGTGTCCAGGCCACGCCGCGCGACGATGGCCACGCGGTCATCGGGCTTGACCCCCAGCGCCAGCAGATGATGGGCCAGCAGGTTGGCTTGCTGATTGAGTTCGGCGTAGCTCAGCGTACGGTCCAGGCACACCGCCGCGATGGCATCCGGGGTGAGCGCGGCCTGGGCTTCGATGCGACCGTGCACGGTGGTGCCCTGGGGGAAGACCGCCTGGGTGGTGTTGAACTGCTCGAGCAACAGGCGTTGTTCGGCAACGGGCACCACCGGCAGTTGGTTGAGCGCGGTGTGCGGCGCCTGCTCCAGCGCGGTCACCAGGTGTTCCAGCGCGGTTTGCAGGTAGGCGCAGACCCGCTGCGGGTCGACGGCGGTGCTGGCGAGCAGGCTCAGGCCGAAGTCCTCGCCCAGGTCATCCACGCTCAGGGTCAGCGGATAGTTGGTGCGCTCTTCGGCCCGCAGCGCGGTGATGCCGTGCCACGCCGACACCGCCTCGGCACTGGCCGTCGCCGCACTGTGCCGGTAGTTGAGCAGCGCACTGAACAACGGTGTCGGCGCCACCACTGCGCTGCAGCGCTGGGCCAGGGCCAATGCCGCGTGTTCATGGCGCAATAACGTGGTGAGGCGTGCGTGGGTGGCCTTGACCCCGGTGCGTACGTCCTGGGTGTCCACATCCACACGAAACGGCAAGGTGTTGATGAAGATGCCCAGCGCGCGATCCGTGGCATGACTGCCCTGCATGCGCCCCATCAACACGGTGCCGAACACCACCTGGGCCTTGCCGGCCAACACCCCTAGCACCTGGGCCCAGCCCATATGAAACAGGCTGGCGGTACTCACCCCCAACTGCCGTGCCTGGGCGCGCAGGCGGCGCGAAAGCAGCGGCGCCAACGCCAGGCTGACCTCGGCAATGCCCCGCGCATCGCCCTGTACGTCCTGCAAGCCGAACGGCAAGGTCGGCTCGCTGATATCGCCGAGCATCTGCCGAAAGAAGCTTTCGTGTTCCTGCTCGCTGATGCCCAGCCGCGCCTGCGCCACGTAGTTGCGAAACGGCACCGCCTGGCCCAGCGCCGCGCCCTGGCCCAGCAGGCACGCCTGCATTTCATGGCACACCACTTCCAGCGCACTGTGGTCCAGCGCCATGTGGTGGAACAGCAAGGTGGCGACGATGCGCCCGTTGGCCGGGTCGTCGGCACGCACCAGGCGCAACAGCGGCGCCTGGGTCACGTCGAGGCGGTAGTGGCGCGCATCGAACAAGGCGTGCAATTGCGCGGCGATATCGCCGTCGGCCGGGTCCAGCATCAGCGCCTGCACCGGCAGGCGTGCCTGGCGCCATACCACTTGCGAGGGCTGCTCCAGGCCATCCCAGACCACGCCGGTACGCAGGATGTCATGGCGGTCCATCACTTGTTGCAGGGCCTGGGCAAAGGCGTCGAAACGCTCGAGGCTGTCGAAGGCGAACTGCGACTGCATCACATACGGGTCGCCCTGCTCGGCGCTGACGTGATGGAACAGAATACCTTCCTGCAATGGCGCCAGCGGGTAGATATCCTGAATATTCGACACACCGCCCGCGACCGTGGCGACGATACGTTCGATCTCGTCCTGACTCAGCGTGGAGAGGGTCAACATGGCCGGTGTGATGCGCTCGGCGCCCGGCGGGATGCCGTTGGCCGGCACCTGCACCTCACCGGCCTTGGTGGCCGAATAGTCACCGGCCTTGATCAGCTCGATCAGTGCCGGCTTGTGTTCGCGCAGCGCGGCGAGGATCGCCGGGTCGCTCAAGGCGTGCTTGTTGCCTAGCACCGACAACTGCTCGCCCTTGAGCGCCAGTTGCACGTCCTTGGTGTTCAGGGTTGCCAGCAGCTCAAGGATGTTCACAGGACGATCTCCATTCGTTCGGTCATTGCGGCGTAGCCGGCCAGGGTCGGCTGTTCGAACAACCCCCGCACGTCGGCTTCCATGCCTTCCTGGCGCAAGCGCCCGATCAAGCTCACGGCGAGCAGCGAGTGCCCGCCCAGTTCAAAGAAGTTGTCATGCCGCCCTACCCGTTCCACCTTCAGCAGCTCGGCCCAGAGCTGGGCCAGCAGGATTTCGGTGTCGCCT